>JBDHFS010000255.1:0-4472 GCA_039590285.1 Gemmatimonadota bacterium | reverse complement strand
AGCAGGTTCTGCTCGATGCGGAAGATCAGGTCCTGCTTCCTGAGGCCGGAGAAGTTCACAATGCTCATCTCCTCGGCCATGTCGTGCAGCTCGGCAATGGACTTGGATTTCAGTTCGGCGATGTCCACGGGGTACTCCAGGTGGTTTTGTGTGCCCGACCTCGTCTCGCACGGACCGATCATGCCGCCAGGCGGCCGTTCAATCAGAGAATGGTCTCAGAAAGCAACTTCGTTCAGCGGTCCGAAAACAGGGGATTCGGTGAGAGTCGGGTTGGCCTACTTCCATATAACCGGATCCGACAACGGGGTCAAGATCGCGGCGCGGGCCAGCAAGGTATACGTTCGGCGACGGGTGAGGTTCCGGCGTGAGAGTAGAGTTCAACGGTTGAATGTCTGTACACCGACGAGAAGGCAAAGCATGGCACGACACAATCGGGAGTCCCGTGGCGTTGATCAGCTGGGCACCCTCTGGCGGATCAGCTATCAGCCCGACTGGCTGAGTCGCGTCAAGATCTCCCGGAAGCTTCCGGGAGACCGGCGCCGGTCCATGGTCACACTGTTCCGGAATCCCGCGCGCAGGGCGGAGGCACCCACGGGACGGGTGGTGCGGACGGGCGTGACGGCTGTAGACGGATCCACGGACTTCAGAGTGACAGTTGAAGACCCGGATAACGTTATAGAATCGGTCGTCGTCGTGACGCGGCGAAAGCGGGGTCGCCGGAACGAAGTCATCAAGTTCGTGCTGGAGTCGCGGCTCCCTCCCCCTCGCGGCTGAACGCGCGGCCCGACCGTCCTCTCGCACACGGGCCTGACCCGCCTGCTCTAAAACAGCTTGAAACGCAGCCAGCGCCACGGCTGCCACATGAGCTCGCTGCGCACGCTATCCAGGCGCGCCCGCAAGAGCCGCTGTTGGCGCACGATCTCGTCGTCATTCAGGGCACGCCCGGCTGTTCCGCGTCCAGCTCGCAGATCCGAGTCGAGCGTGGACAAACTGACCGAGATCCGCTCGAGGGCCGAGACCAGTTCAACTACGCTGTCTCGGACCTCAGTGGGCTGGCTCCCGGCCGCGAGCGTGCGGAATCCACTCACCAGGCCACCCAGGGCTGGACCGACGGAGTCGCCCGCGATCAGACTCGCAAGCCCGTCTCTCTCGCCGATCGCGTCCGACAGAGTGCGAGCCTGGTCGGCCAGTCGCCGGAACCGGCTCAGGAGGACCGAGTCGCCCCGGAGACTGGCGATCGTGCCGGGGCCCTCGTCCAGTCGCTCGCGAAGAGCTTCCAGCTCGAAGAACAGCGACTCCATCACGACACGGCTGTCTCCCGCGAGCCTGACGAACTCCTCGGTGGTCTCATTTCGCGGTACGCTCAGAGTATCCACCGGATCGAACGGCCCGCTGGACGGGTCGCCGGGCGTGAGCTTGAGAACAACCGGAGCTAGAAGCGACGAACTCGAGATCCTCGCTTCGGCTCCCGCACGCAGGTAAGGAATCGCCGTGCGATGCAGCAGAGCATGGACTACCACCCGCCCACCCTCGGGGCCCGCGGGATCGCCGAACGCGACGTCCGTGACGCGCCCGGCGGGTGATCCTGCGATCCACACATCCGAGCCCGGGATAAGTCCCCTGGCCTCCGCCGCCAGGACCACGATCCTGGGGCCCTCGAGCAACGAGCGCCGGATCGTATCGAGGAAGAACACGAACGTGGAAATCCCTACGAGGCTCCACAGGATGACCACTCCGGGGAGGTGCGACCGCCAGCTGCCAGAGCGCCGTCTGGGTCTCATCGTCTTGCGCGACCGCCTGGCGTCCGCGATCCATCAGCGGTCACGTCACCGTTACCGAAAGAGCCGATGCTTCGCTTAGGCAACATAGACTACAGTAACTGCTATCCGATTCATGGTCCCGTTCTCGAGCGGCGACCGGACTGGCTCCGTGTAGTGGACGGGCCGCCCTCTGAGCTGAATCGCCTCCTGGCCTCCGGCGAGCTCGACATCGCTCCCGGTTCCAGCATAGAGCTTGCGCGCCACTCCCGCGAGTACGGAGCCCTCAGCGGCCTGTGCATCGGCAGCGATGGGCCGGTCGAGAGCATCGTCCTGGCCTCCCGCCGTTCGCTCGCCCGGCTCCATGGGGAGACGGTTGCGCTGCCCACCGCCTCCGCCTCCTCGCGCTGCCTGCTGCGTATCCTTCTCGAAACGCGGCTGGGAGTGAATCCAATCTGGGTCGACTTCGACCAGGAGACGATGGATCCGATGCGGGCGGTGGGGTGGGAGGATGCGAGGTCCGGGGCACATTCCGATGCGCCCGCCGCGGCGCTGTTCATCGGGGACGTGGCGCTCCGCCGTCAGCCCCTCGACGGCGAGCTCCGCATAGACCTGGGCGCCGAATGGACCGACTGGACCGGGCTTCCCTTCGTTTACGCTCTGTGGTTGGTGCGCGCGGAGGCGGCGCGACTGCCCGAGACGCGTGAGCTGCACCGAAGCTTCCTCGACCGCCTGGAGGGCCTCCCGGCGGCCTACGACGACCTGGCCGCGCAGGCCGGAGATCGGTTCGGCTTCCCTCCGGCGCGGCTTCGGGAGTACTGGTCCCGGATACGCTATGCCCTGGACGAGCGCATGCTGGCCGGACTCGAGCGATTCCTCGATCTCGCCGTGGAGCTCGGCGAGTCCCCGTCGATGCCACACATCCGGCTCCTTCCCTGATCGGCCACAACGAACTGTCACAAGCAGGGTTCCCGTCCGGTTCCTTCTCACGGAAGCTTCGGGTTGAGGGGTCGCGCCAGGGAGCGCGATCCGCGTATCGATCTCGAGAGGAGGCGCGAATGAGTCGTTCGGTGAACAGAGTGATCCTGGTAGGAAACGCCGGCTCGGACCCCGACGTCCGCGAGACCGGGACGGGCACCACGGTCGCCCACGTCTCGCTGGCCACGAATCGGGTATTCCAGCGAAACGGGCAGGAGCAAAAGAAGACGGACTGGCACCGCCTGACCTTCTGGGCGGGCGCCGCGGAGACCGTCGAGAAATGGGTCCGACGGGGAACCCGCCTCTATGTGGAAGGGCGCATCGAGTACGGTTCGTACGATCGAGATGGAGTGTCCATTCCGACGGTGGATGTCGTGGTGAACGATTTCGTCTTTCTGGATTCCCGGGCCAACGGCGACCCGGTCGGAGAGCCTATGGATGAGGAGGTAGCCAACCTCCTCGATTGACACACGTTGCGCGGCTCGTGCGTCATTCCCCAAACTAAAGCGTTGCGCCAGGTCCGAGCGGAGAACGAATGGCGAGAGACGCTGTGCCGCCGCAGAACAACTCCGCCGGGGGGGCGGCCCCCGGCGTTGCAGCCCGGGAACAGCTCGACCCGATCGCCGTCGTGGCGTCGTCGTCGCTGCGCGTACTCGTTACCGGCGCCTCGGGGTTCATCGCCAGTCACCTCATTCCGCGACTGGAATCTCGGGGACACCGCGTGCGGGCCATGTGGCGTGGACGTGAAGGGCCGGGTCGACAGGCGGCACCCGGTGTCGACTGGCGGACCGCCGATGTCACCCGACCGGAGGATCTGGCCCAGGTGGCCTTCGAGTGTGATGTCGTGGTCCACCTGGCCGGCACGAGCACGTCCGCGGCCGGGGCGAGTCTGGAGGACGTAAACGCGGCGGGGACCCGCAACGTCCTCACGGCTGCGGTGGAAGCGGGCGTCGACCGGTTCGTCTACGTGAGCGCCCTGGGCGCGAGCCCGGCGGCCGGGGAGTATTTTCGGAGTCGTTTTCAGGCGGAGGACGCCGTAATGTCGTCCGGCCTGGAATACGTGATCCTCAGGCCCAGCGTGGTCTACGGGCCGACGGATCACTTCGTGACTGCCATAGTCGGGCTGCTACGCGGTCTGCCCGTGTTTCCCATGCTGGGCGACGGAGCCTTCCAGTTGCAGCCACTGGCCGTGGAGGACATGGTGGACGCGCTCACGCAGTCCGTGGAGCGTCCCGACGTAGCGGGAGGCCTGTACGAGCTCGCGGGGCCGGACCGCATCAGTTTCACCGATGTCGTGCAAATCGTTGGAGAGGTGGCGGGCTGCAAGCGTCCGGTTGTCCCGCTACCCGACGGATTGGCACCGCGTGCCGTGGGACTGGCCCGCAAAGCGAGCCTGGCCACTCCTTTTACGCGGGAGCAGCTGGACGTTCTGAGATGGGGTAGTGTTCTCAGCGGCAGGGAGAACCCTTTGCGCAGCGTTTTCAAGGTCAAGCCACTTCCGTTTCGCGACGCGCTCGAGGACTATCTGGGGGCCGGTCCAGGCATGGGACGACCGCCATCCGGGGGTGCGGAGGCTCCGCCGTGAGCACCGCGCGCTCCCGTTCGTCCAGTGAATCCCGCCACGCAGCCCCCCACGATGACCATCACGGGGCGGGGTTCCTCACCGTCGGTAACTTCCTTTCGCTGCTCCGGATTCCGCTCGGTTTCATGTTCCTCGCGCTCGACGATCCGACGTGG
>JBDHFS010000254.1:0-4480 GCA_039590285.1 Gemmatimonadota bacterium | reverse complement strand
CGTCGAGCGTGCTGCAGTTGAACCAGAGGTAGACGGTCCGCAGGCCGAATGTGGGCGCGGACGTATTCTGCAGGGGATCCGCGTTGCTCGCGCTGATCGTCCAGCCGTAGCGGTTCTGAGCCAGCGCGCTCGTCGCCGTCAACAGGATCGAGAAGACAGCCGCGACTGTCAGGAGACGCTTCATGAGTTCCTCCGCATCGGTGCGATTTTCTGACGGGGCGGGAGTCTCGGAAGTGCTCGACCGAGGGCTCGATCTGCACGCTAATAATTCTAGCAGGAGTCGGCCCCGCAGTCTACTTCCGACCCGCGCCAGCTGGTTGAAGCGTCGATGAAACACGGATTCCAGGGATTGCCCTCCGGGCGAGGGCCACAGCCCTCGCCGGCCCGGGCCGACCCCGCCCGCGCGCGGAGGCGAGAGCCCCTTCGACTCCAAAGTAAAGAGGGCCTCTCTCGCGAGAGGCCCTCGATCGATTTTCTTCTTGCTCGGAAGAGCTTACCGATAGAGCGCCTTCAGGTGGCCCCAGCTGGTCTGCTCGACCGCATCGGGCGGGCACAGCTCGCTCGGATCGCTCTGGTCCGGGCACGGGGTGCCCGCACTGTTGAACCCGACCCAGTCGTTGGGCCACGGATCGGGCAGAGGACGACAGTCCACCGACACGTTGAGTCCGTTCACGGCCGACGGAGCGAGGCACATGGTGCCGCCCGCGTCCTGAACCAGCAGGTTCGCCGCGACCACGGGACCGAGGGGGCAGCCGCCCACGGCCAGCAGCAGGTTCGCAGTGCCGCCGGCATTGAGGAACCCGTTCTGCACGATCGTGGCCAGGTGGCTGATGCCGAGAGAGACGATGTCGAACTCCGCGGCCGAGATCCCGTCCACCGTGCTGCACTGGTACCAGAGATAGTAGGTTCCGAAGGGCAACGGCGCGCCCGAGTTCGAAAACGGATCCGCGTTGCTGTTGCTGATCGTCCAGCCGTAGCGATTCTGGCCGAACGCGCTCGTCGCCAGCACGAGGACCGACAGGACAGCAAGAATAGTCGTGAAACGTTTCATGTTTCTCCTCCGAATCGGATGGAACGCAGAGCAGGGCGCTCTGAGGGGAACCCCGCTAGCACGATACAGACTAGCAAAATGCGCAGCCGGAAATCTACCCTCGACTGGTTTTTTTTTGGTCAGTTTTGTGGAAATCGTGCGCCGATCGGGGGGATTCCTTGGAATGGCTCGGTCGCCAAAATTGTAGCCGAAAGTAGCTGCTCGCTAGGGGCGGGCCTCGCAACACCGAGACCCGCCCCCGCAAGAAAAGGCCGCCAGACTAGTGATAGAGCCCCTTGACGGCTCCCCAGCTGAAGGTCTCGACGGCGTCGGGCGGGCACTGCTCGCCCTTTTCGCACACGGGACCCGCACTACTCCAGCCGATCCAGTCGATCGGCCAGGGGCTCGGCAGCGGCTGGCAGTCCACCGTCACCTTCAGGCCGTTCAGGGCCGACGGGGCCATGCACATCGTTCCCCCGACAGGATCCTGGACCAGCAGGTTCGCGGCGATCACCGGACCCGGCGGACAGCCGCCCACGGCCAGCAGAAGGTTCGCCGTGCCCCCCGCGTTGAGGAACCCGTTCTGCACGATTGTCGCGAGGTGCGTGATCTGGGTCGAGACGATGTCGAACTCCGCCGAAGCCATCCCCTCGACCGTGCTGCAGTTGAGCCAGAGGTAGTAGGTCCCGAACGGCAGCGGCGAGCCCGTGTTCGACAGCGGGTCCACGTTGCTGTTGCTGATCGTCCAGCCGTAGCGATTCTGGCCGAAAGCGTTCGTGCTCAACGCCAGAATGGTCAGGATCGCGAGAATCGTCGGGATACGTTTCATGTTCTCCTCCTCACTCGATGACGCTCGGGGCGTGCTGGGTCCCGGGGAGCCCGGGCCTCTGTTCGTATCGGCCAAAGCTCGACGGGAGTTGAGCGGGACGGGCGAGGAGCGAGGTCACGGGCGCGGTTGGTCTGGCGGGCCGGGGAACGTATCTTGGGTCGGGCTTGTGACAGAAAACACTTGCAACGGAAGTTCAAGGTTTCTAATCTCTCCCCCCTGTTATGTCGATGCGGGGAATTTGGTCGTTTTGCAGGGTCTTGCTTAGGGTGCGAGCCTGGGGCCAGGTAAGTCCTGGGGAGGTCCCGCCATGGCGCGCCGCAGGCCGTCCGACCTCGTCCGATACTCGCACCTGGGGTTCCAGTTCGCCCTGATTCTGCTTCTCGCGGTGTTCGGAGGAGTCCAGCTCGACAAGCGTCTAGGAACGCGCGGGCTGTTCACGATTCTCGGAACATTCGTCGGGGCGGGCATCGGTTTCTATGCGCTCTACCGGGAAACGCAAGGGGCCGCGCGACCGGATACCGCCGACCCTGATTCTCCTGACGGTGGCACTCGCCGGGATCGCCACGATCCCGACGAGCCTCATCGGCGGGACTGAAGCCGTAGCGATGATGGGAGTGGGCGCGGGAGCCGCACTCTTGACGGTTCTCGGCGGCTACTACTGCGTGCAGCTCGCGATCCGCGGTCCCGACCGCTTCGCGGTCAAGCTCGTGGTCGGCGGATTCCTCATACGGCTCGTCTTGCTGATGTTGACCTTGGTGGCGCTCGTCGCGTTGACCGGAATCGAACCGTCGCGCTTCGTGCTCTGGTTGGTCGGATTCTACATTGCTCTCGTGATGGCCGAGGCCGCGATCCTCGCCCGGGAGAGCATGTCCGCCTCGGGAGAGGAAACCCGATGATTCTTGCGTCCGCCGATGCCGACCGCATCGACATCCTTCATCACCTCGTCGACAGCCCCACGTTCTTCGGGCTCGATCTCAGCGCGCTGGGAATCACGAAGCATGTCCTCATGATGTGGGTCGCCTCCGCGGTCCTGATCGTGTCGATGAACGTCGCCGCCCGGCAGAGAGGCCTCGTGCCGAGGGGATTCCGGAACTTCGTGGAGCCGATCCTCCTCTTCATCCGGGACGAGCTCGCGGTGCCGAACCTCCGCGGCAAGGCGGATCGGTACCTTCCCTATCTTTGGACGGTCTTCTTCTTCATTCTATTCTGCAACTTGCTCGGGCTCTTTCCCGGCGGCGCGACGGCCACCGGGAACCTGTCGGTCACGGCGGGGCTCGCTCTCATCAGTTTCCTGATGATCCACTTCATCGGCATCCGCGAAAACGGCCTGTTCGGCTACCTGAAGTCGATCGTGCCGCCCGTGCCCTGGTGGTTGTGGCCGATCCTGCTCGTGGTCGAGCTCGTCGGCATCCTGGCCAAGCCGTTCGCGCTGGCCGTTCGACTCTGGGCCAACATGACGGGCGGTCACATCATCATTCTCGTGCTGCTGGGGTTCATCTTCCTGTTCAAGACCTGGTTGATCGTCCCGGTCTCGATCGCGGGATCGGTCGCGATCTACTTCCTGGAGCTTTTCGTCTCGGTCTTGCAGGCGTACGTTTTCACGTTTCTTACCGCCGTGTTCATGGGGATGGCTGCCCACCCCGAGCACTAGAAGTTCACCACCCACTCCTTTCGGAGGAACGATCCATGGAAGGCCTGAGTTTCGCCATGATGGGCGCCGGTATCGGCGCTGGCATTGCTGCCGTCGGAGCCGGTATCGGTATCGGCCGCCTCGCTGCGGGTGCGGTCGAGGGAATCGCCCGGCAACCCGAAGCGGCCGGCGAGATTCGCGGGAGCATGATCCTGACTGCCGCCCTCATTGAAGGGGTGGCTCTGTTCGCCTGCGCCATCTGCATCATGATCGTTCTGAAGTAACCAGGAAGCGGACCCCTCGACACGAAATGGAGGGCTCGTGAACATCAGGATCAAGGAAGGGATCGCGCTCGTCGCGGCGGGATTGCTATTCGCGCTTCCGTCTCTGGCCGCCGACCCCCAGGAGGCGGGACACGCGGCCGAAGGGGCGGCGCACGAATCGCCGCCGCTCTTCAGCGTCGACCCGGGTCTGATGATCTGGACGATCGTCACGTTCGTGGTCGTCCTCGTCGTCCTGCGCATGACGGCCTGGGGCCCGCTCATGAAGGCACTTCAGGAGCGGGAGAAGAACATCTCGGGCGCCATCGAGGAAGCCCGGCGGATCAAGACGGAGGCCGAGGAGCTCTTCGCCCGGTACCAGACGATGATCGATCAGTCCAAGGACGAGGCGCGCGGCCTTCTCGAGCAGGCGCGTCGCGACGGCATCGCCGTCCAGGAGGAGATTCGCGCCCGCGCGAACCAGGAGGCCGAAGAATTCAAGCAGCGCGCGCATCGAGAGATCGAGCTCGCCAAGGACTCGGCTCTCCAGGAGATCTGGAACGAGGCGGCGGGCCTCTCCACCGAGCTCGCCACCCGGATTCTGGGTCGCACTCTCGACGAATCGGACCAGCAGCGGCTCGTGGGGGAGCTCATCCAGGAGATGAGGGCCGAGGTCGCGGGGAAAGAGGAGATCGGTCAGGAATCGGGGAGCGCGTGATGGTGGCGAATCC
>JBDHFS010000253.1:0-4491 GCA_039590285.1 Gemmatimonadota bacterium | reverse complement strand
ACCACACGCGAAACGATGGTGATCACGCAGCTCGACAGCTCGCTGAGGGGCGGCATGACCCTCGTCGAGAGCTGCGGGGCTCAGCGAACGGAGATCAGATGGGAGATCGGTGCCGGCACCAGCGTGGGCTCGGACCAACTGGTGATCGTTACCCGGCGCGCGGACGACAGCTGCCGCTACGTCTCCACCGGCATCACCAGCCTCAGGCCGAGTTCGATCGCAGGGGAAGTGACCTGCGACTCCGGGAGGGTCGGGAGCTGGAAACTGGAGCGTGGTTCGTAGCGGTAGCAGCAACTGAACCTGGAGACACGCCTTCGATGTGAGTTCCTGTCGGATCCAACAACAGCGCGAGAAGGCAAGATGATGACCCCCCGTATGCACCGCCCGATTCGGCGTACCCCCGCCAGCCGGCCGCGACGCCCGCGGCGTGCGCACCCGTACATACCGTTCCTGTTGTCGCTGCTCGTCGTCATGGCGGCTGCCTGCAGCGTGAAGGTTCGGGAGGTCGGCTTTCAGCGGGAGGCGGAGCAGTCGCTGCTGGACGAATACGAGCAGTCGCTGGCCGGGCGGTGGAGCCCCAGCTCCGAGATCGAGCACGTGAGCCTGGGTGGGAACGAGACGCACACTCTCGACGTGAGCCTGGCCGCCGGCCAGATCGCGGCCGTGCTAGGCTCCTGCGATGAGGACTGCCTGGACCTCAACATCGAGGTTCTGGGTCCGGACGGTTTCCAGGTCGCCCGGGACGAGGGCTCGGCCGGAGGGGCCAAGTATCCCTTCGCCCAGTTCTCCAGTCAGGACTCGGCAACGTACAAGGTCGTCATCGGCATGGCGGATTGCTCGGCCGAGCCGTGTTCGGTCGCGTTCTGGGTGATGCGGGACCGGTCGGGCAGCGAGGCGGCCAGTGACCTGTTTCGGTTCTACGGGGAGGAGCTGGCGTCGGAGTGGGCGCGCGAAGCACCCGTCATTCAGTCCTCTAATCTGGCCGCGGGCCGCGCCTATGCGGTCGATCGCGACTTCGCGGTCGGGCAGACCATCGGAGTGGTCGCCGCCTGCGACGCGAACTGCGTGGACCTCAACATCGAGGTACGTGGCCCGGACGGCTTCCAGGTGGCGCGCGACGAGGACACCCTGGAGCGCGCTCGATACCCGTTCGCGCAATTCGCTCCCCGGGTGACGGGGACGTACAGGATCGAGTTCGGGATGGCCGAATGCAACGAGGAGCCGTGCTCCTTCGCCTACTGGGTCGTTCGGAAGCGTGCTTCCGGCTGAGCCTGGGTTGCACGAGCATGAGACTCCAGATCGCCGCCCTCACGGACTCGGGTCTGACCCGCGACCACAACGAGGATGCCTACGTGCTCTGGGACCTCCTGAGCGGGAAGGCTGTCGAGTCCAGCTGCGCCGGGGAGTGCGACTCCCCCTGTTTCCTGATGGCCGTCTCCGACGGGATGGGTGGGCCCAGCTCGGGTGAGGTCGCGAGCCAGTTGGCCCTGGAGACGCTCCAGGAGTACGCGAATCGCGGCTTCGAGCGTGCCGCAAAGGATAGCCGGAGCCTGAAGGATTGGCTGGCTCACGGAGTGGAGCTGGCCAACCAGCAAGTCTATGGTGCGAGCCGGGCCGAGCCATCTCGTCGTGGGATGGGCGCCACCCTCAGCGTGGCCGTGATCCTGGACGGCGCGGTGAGCGTAGCGCATGTCGGCGACAGCCGTATCTACCTGTTACGGGAGGACCGTCTGCTCCAGCTCACCGAGGACCATTCGCACGTTCAGCGGTTGGTTGCCCACGGAACGATATCGGTGGAGGAGGCGCGGGTGCATCACCAGCGGAACCTGCTGCTGCGGGCCATCGGAAGCGGCGACTCGGTCGAGGTCGATGCGTTCGATGTCACGCTGGATCCGGGCAACCGCCTCCTGATCTGCAGCGACGGGCTGCATGCCCTCGTCGAGGACGAAGCGATAGCGAAGGTGCTGGGGTCTCCCGCCTTGCCGTCCGATCAGTGCGAGACGCTGGTCCGGCTGGCGAACGACCGGGGCGGCTACGACAACATCACCGTGGTGATCGCGCATGTCGCCTGAGGTGTGATGAGTGCCAAGCTCGTATTCCTGAGCGGTGAACGCGAAGGCGCGGAAATCGAGCTGACCGGTGAGGAGTTCACGATCGGACGCCTTCCGGGGCTGGATCTGAGCCTCCAGCACAACAGCGTCTCCCGTCACCAGGCCACCGTATGGTGCGAGGAAGGCCAGTACTTCGTGCGCGACGACCAGAGCACCAACGGCACCTTCGTCAACAACAGAAAGGTCAGCAGGCAGGTGCTTAAGGATGGCGACGTGGTCGAGTTCGGCCTCGGCGGCCCCTTCGCTCGCTTCGAATCCGGCGCCGTGCGTGGGGAGCCGGCGGATCGGGAGGAGACCGGGTCTCGGGCAGCACGCGGACCCGTGTCGTCCCGAGCCGGCCGAGAGACGGTCTCGTCGGTCTATCTCCAGGCCCGAAACCTGGCCAACGCCCGGGCCGCGCCGAGCCAGGGGGCGAGCACGGCCACGGTGATGAAGGAATTCGTGCGTCTGACGTACCTCCGATCCAAGCGCCGGACCCGGATAGCCATCGGCCTCACGCTGGCAGCCAACGTCATCGTCATCGCCGCGCTCGGCGTCGTTTACTGGCGTGGGCAACAGGCGAGGGAGCTGGCCGAACTGGGTCTCGCCAAACAGGTCGCCAGCAGGCCGGACGAGGCCGTCTCCGATCGCGGCGGGACCCGCTCCGAGGATGCGGCAGAACCGCCAGTCGTGGAACGCGAAGGGAAGGACTTTGCCCTCCTGATCGCGATCAACGAGTACGAGAATTGGTCCGATCTGGCGAATCCCGTCGTGGATGCGCGGGCGATCGGAGAGGAATTGGAGCGCACCTACGGCTTCGAAGTGGATCTCGTGGAGAACCCCGCAGTGGAGGAGATTCGGGATCTCGTCCACGAGTACGCCAGCCGCCCGTATTCGGAGCAGGATCAACTGCTCGTTTTCGTGGCTGCCCACGGCAGCTTCGATGAACAGTTCATACAGGATGGTTTCATTGCTGCCCGAGATTCAAAGAAGGAGGTGGATGATCCGTACAAGCTGACGGCCATCCAGTATTCGTGGCTTCGGCGACGCCTGGCCAGCGCGACCGCGAAGCATGTGCTGCTGGTCCTGGACGCTTGTTACGGCGGCACATTCGACGAACGGGTGACGCTAGCCGGCACTCGAGGCGATGATCCATACGAGCTCGTGGACCCGGCCACTTACATCGGTCGCAAGATGCAGCTCACAACGCGGCGATACATCACATCGGGAGGGAAGGAACGCGTTCCCGACGGCAGGCCGGAAGAGCACTCGCCCTTCGCACGCAGGCTGCTCGAGGCTCTCCGTTCGTACGGGGGGGAGGACGGGCTGCTCACGCTGGCCGAGGTTCACACCAGGCTTCAGCTCGTCGAGCCGGAGCCAAGAGCCGGCGAGTTCGACCGGAATGAGCCGGGAAGCGATTTCGTCTTCTTGGCGAAGGTCGAGACCCCGAGTGACGAGCCGTAGGAATTCGTACGGGCAAGGACGGACGGACCGAAAAGAGGCGCGAGCATGAATCGATCAGCGAGGATCCTCATGGTCTTGGCTTTCCCTATTGGCGGTGTGCTGGTTGCTTGTTCGAACGTACAGCACTACGCGCAGGTATCTCCGACCACCTACGAGCCGTTAGCGGATGATGCTCCCGTAGCAATGATACCACTACGCGATGATTCGGAGATTCGGGAGCTCGATATCGGCTGCAAGTATGAGATAGTGGCGCAATACAATGTGATCCCGTGGACAACAGGAGACGTGCTCAAATCCGCCAGGCAAAAGGCGAGGGCTATCGGCGCCAACGCGATCGCGTATGAGGGCTCTAGCTTCCAGTTTGGCATGTTCGCCTCCGGAACCGGTGGCGTCGGGTCGATGAACAAGGCCTTCGTATATGCGCTCCGGCTAGAAGAGGGCTGTCAGCCCACCAGTGCTGTCGCCGTTCAGCGTGCCTCCGGGATAGCTGAAGGTGCCACCGTACGTCTCTCACTTAGGCCAACCGCAACCGGGCTCGACGGGATCCCGGTGCTCTCAGGACAGGATGAGGTCTGGCTTCTTCCCGATGGCAGCCTCGTAACCTTGATGGGAGAGGACTACGACAGCTACGAGATTGAGTACGACGGGCGGCGAGGCAACGTGAGCAAGAGCGTCGCCACGGCGATAGACTAGCTGGTGTACCGACCAAACCCGGCCTTGAAAGCACATGCGGCTCCTTTGCTGGTCGCGTTTCTTCTTCTGTCTGGTGTGGGTTGTGCGCCGCAGTCGGCGCCGACTGCACACTGGGCTGATAGCGACAACGACGGCGTTCCCGACATCTCCGATCTTTGTCCCTCGACGGCGGCCGGCGCGAAGGTTGACGCTGGCGGCTGTATGTTGGCATCAGCCGGGGACACTATACTCGGCCAGCTCCCCG
>JBDHFS010000252.1:0-4498 GCA_039590285.1 Gemmatimonadota bacterium | reverse complement strand
TCGCCTCGCGCAGGAACCGTTCGACGGAGGTCGTGAACGACTCGTAGGGGTGGTAGACCAGCAAAGACCCCACTTCCCGGATCGTGTGGAAGATCGACCGGTCGGCAACGATCTGCGGGTGGTCCACGGGATGGTGCGGCCGGTCGCGCAGCTCCGGCTCGTCGATTCCCACGATCTCCCACAGATCGCTGAGCCCGAGCATCCCCTCGAGCTCCGATACGTCCGCTTCCTCGTCCAGGCCTAGCTCCGCCGCCAGCATGCCGCGGTGCACCGGGTCCATACCCGGAGCCACCTCGAGGCGTACGATCGGCGCCAGCTTCCGCTGCCGGAGCTCCGTCTCGATCATGGCGAGCAGGTCGTCCGCCTCGTCCTCTTCCATCTCCGTATTGGCGTTCCGCGTTACGCGGAACAGCTCGCACGCGTCGATCTCCATGCCCGGGAACAGCAGGTCGAGGTTGGCCGCCATCACCTGCTCCAGGGACACGAAGACGTTCCGGTCGGGCAGCCGCAGGAATCGGGACGTGCCCGTGCCAACAGGCACTTTCACGCGCGCCAGGGCCGGCATCAGATCGCCGGGCAGCCGCACCGTGACCAGCAGATTCAGCGAAAGGTTCGAGATGAAAGGAAACGGGTGCGCCGGGTCCGTGGCCTGCGGCGTGACCAGGGGGTAGACGTTCTCCACGTAGTGCGCCCTGAGCCACTCCCGCTCCTCCTCGCTCAGATCGTCATGGTCGGCCACCACCACGTCGTGCTCCGCGAGATCCGAGACGATGTCCAGGAAGGCATCGCGCTTGCGGCGTTCCAGATCCCGGACGAGCACGTAGCTCTCGTCGATCTGCTCCTGGGGGGTTCGCCCGTCCACGCTGAGCTTCAGCACTCCTGCGCCGACCTGCTGCTTGAGGCCCCCGATCCGCTTCATGAAGAACTCGTCGAGGTTCGAGCTCACGATGGCCACGAACTTGAGCCTCTCCAGCAGCGGGGTGCGTTCGTCTTCCGCTTCGCCCAACACGCGGTAGTTGAAGTTGAGCCACGTCAGCTCGCGGTTCAGGTACAGGCCGGGATCGGTCAGGTCGTACCGGTCGTCCGGGCCGGTATCCGGAACCGGAACCGTATCGGGCGGAGTCCTTCGCCTCCAGGACTGTTCCGCGGCATCCGGGGAAGGCGCCGCCTCCTGAAGGCGGGCTTCCTGCGGCCCGGGCTCGCGAGTATCCGGCTCCGGTGGCTCCGGCACCTCACCCGTGGACGGGGTCACATCCGCCCCCGTGTACCGGCTGGACGGCGGTGGCATCAGATGGTCCGGAAGGCGGACTTCCTGCGACGGGTCGGTCGGTGACCTTGACCCGTTTCCGTCTGAGCCCCCCTCGAATTCCTTGTCGTCCATAGGGTTACCAGCCTTCTATGCCAACTGAATCCCGTTCAGGTCCCGGAGCGGATGGTCGAGCGCCCGGTCGAGGGCGTCGCACAGGATATCCAGTACGCGGGTGCGCGCATAGCGCTTGTCGTTGCCCTCGATAAGATGCCATGGAGCAAACGGTGTGCCCGTCAGACGGACCATGTCGTCCACCGCGATCTCGTAGGCCTTCCAGCTCTGCCGGTTCCGCCAGTCTTCCTCGGTCAGCTTCCACCGCTTGTAGGGCGTCTCCTCACGGGCGCGGAATCGGCGGTCCTGTTCCTCCGGCGTGATGTGCAGCCAGTACTTGACGAGGATGGAACCATGCTCCACGAGCTGCCTTTCGAAATCGTTGATCTCCTCGTACGCGCGCAGCCACTCATCCTGTGACGCGAATCCCTCCACACGCTCGACGAGGACCCGTCCGTACCAGCTGCGGTCGAAGATCATGAATCGGCCGGCACCGGGCAGGTGGCGCCAGAACCGCCACAGGTAGTGGTGGTCGTTCTCCTCCTCGGTCGGGGCGGCAATCGACACGATCTGGTAGTCGCGGGCGTCGAGGGCCGGAGTGATCCGGCGGATGGCCCCTCCCTTGCCCGCCGCGTCCCAGCCTTCGAAGACCAGGATCGTCGCCCGGCCACGCTCGCGGGCCACCCTGTAGAGCCGGTTCAGTCGGGCCTGAAGGCGGGTAACCTCCTTCTGATATGTCCTCTTCTCGAGCTCTCTGCCCGTTTCGAGCGCGGACAGAACGGTGACCGGACGAATGTGGGCTGGGTCGGGCCTGCCGCTTCCATGCGCCGGCCCGGAGACGTCGGAAGAAGGGGCCGCGGAAAGCCTGTCGCGGATACGATCGCGCAGGATCCCTCCCACCGTCAGGCTCCGGTGATTGGCATCGGCTCCCTCCACGATCTTCCACGGCGCCCACTCGGTGCTCGTGCGCCGGATGATGTGGCCGGAGTACCGGATGAAGCGGTCGTACATCGTCCAGTGCTCCCAGTCCTTCCGCGTCACCCGCCAGCGGGTGAGAGCGTCGGCCTCCAGCTCTTCGAAGCGCTCCTTCTGGGCCTCGCGGCCCAGATGCATCCAGAACTTGACGAACAGATAGCCGTCGTCGGCCAGCGTCTTCTCGAAGGAGTTGATCTCGTCGAGCTGGGCCTCGAGTCCGGCGTCCGTGGTCTCTCCGTAAACGCGGTCGAGCAGCGGGTCGGTATACCAGGCGCTGAGGAACAACCCCATGTTCCCGCGCGACGGGAGGTCGCGCCAGAAGCGCCAATACGTCGGTCGCGCGGCTTCCTCCGCGGACGAGGAGCCGAAGGCTCGCGTGGTGATTCCGCGGGGGTCCATCCACTCGTTCATCAGGTTGGTGAGACTTCCCTTACCGGCTCCGTCCACCCCGGCAAACATGACCACGACAGGAAAGTCCGCCTCTCGCAGGTTGGTCTGCGCCTCGAGGAGATCCTCACGCAGAGCCGTAGCCCGCTTTCTGTAATCCGCCCGGGAGACGGCCGAGCCGACCTCGGCCGCTTCGAAGAGGACGTGCGCATCTTCGAAAGAAGGGATGGCGGTCACCGGTCGGTCATTCGAGCGCATGCGGCGGGTCCTCAGCAAGCCAGGTTCACGTTGATGTACTCGGCGTCCCCTGTCACCTCTCTCACCACGTAGGGCTCCAGCCACTCCGGCACTTCGGGCGCGACGTCTTCGGAAGGAAGCTCGACCTCGGCCAGGACGAGCTCACGATCCGTGAACTCGTCGATCTCCCAGATCAGTCCCGCCTCGGGCACCCTGTAACGGCGCTTGGCCACCCGCCGCCCGGAGGTCAGCGGCCACAGGACTTCGAACAGGGAGCGGTCCGCGTCTTCCTGCAATTCGACCCTCCGGATCCCCGAGCCGACCTTGACCGTGCGAACGTACCACTCCTCTCCCTCCCATCGCACGCGGCGAACACGCTCCTGGAGGCGGGAGCCAGGTAGGTAGCCCTGGGCGATCTCCCGGGAGGACCGGTCGACCAGGAAGGGCGGAAGGCCCGTGAGCAGGTACTTGCGCTCGATCTCGACTTCCGAGGCATCTTTCGAGCCCAGCTCCTCGCGAAGGTCCTCGATGTCGGCGAAGAACTCGGCGCTGCGATCCCCGAGCCACGTTTCCCTGAGCCGCTGGAACAGCGTCGCCTGATCCCGGGCCAGCCAACCCGATATGCGCGCTAGACCGGCCCGGGCATCTGTGCGCGCCGGGTCGTTGGCCGGCCGGCCGAGATCCGCCACGAAGGCGGACAGCAGCTGCGCGTCGTGCAGGTCACCGAGAAGGTCCTGGAGCTCCTGGAGACGGGTTACCAGGCGGCTTGCGTCGGCGACGTCATCGGCAATGGGCTCCAGAACGTAGCGCAGGTGCTTGGCCCGGATCCGCGCCCGGTGTCCTTCCCTGACGTCCCCGGGTGAGTGGACGCGAGACAGCAGGGTGTCCAGCCGCTGCGCGTAGTCGGGCAGGACGTGCTCGACAGCCTCCGCGAACCGCGCACCTTCGTTCAGACCGCCGCCAAGCGCCGCCATCTCCAATCGTGCGAGGCGTTTCCTGAGCCTGCGATCCAACTTGCGAAAGCGGGTCGTGGCCTGCTCCACCGCTCTCGCGTAGCCGTCCTCGCGGAGGGTCTCGAGCTCGGACCGAAGCCACTCGAATCCCGCTTTCTCGGCGAGGGAGAGATCGGCCGATTGGGCATCCAGCCAGACGAGATGCACCTCGACATCGCGGCCCGAGCCGGTCGAGGCGGCGAGATCCCTTATCCTCCGCCTGAGCTTCGTGGAGACGGCCGTGGCCAGGTACGGCTCCCACGCCTGGAGATTCGTCCGAAGTCTGCGCAGGCTCACCCGAAAGTCGTGCAGCGCCTCATCGTCCCCGCGCTTCTCCAGGCGCCGGACGGCCTGTCCTGCCCGATCCAGGTAGAACCGGGCGATGTGGATCGCGCCCTCGTAGGCGGGAAGCTCGAGCAGTCCGGACGGCCGCCTGGCCACGTGTCTAGCCGCCGAGCCGACGGAGATGGGCCGGAGCCAGGAACCAGAGGAGCCAGGCCTCTCCCTCGCGGATCGCGCCCGGAAACTCAAGGCACATCACGGATCC
>JBDHFS010000251.1:0-4528 GCA_039590285.1 Gemmatimonadota bacterium | reverse complement strand
CGGTCTTCGGCTGCACCATCCGATCGCGACCTTCGAGTCGTATAAGCCGCAACGTCTCTCTCGGCGTCCCCAGGCCGATCTCCTCCTCGGGGCAGACGGTCGTCACCTTGACGAAAGGCCGGAGCCGCTCGACGAAGGCATCTTTGATGATGGCGCCATCGTGCCGGCAGTGGGAGAACCCCAGGCACTTGCTGACGATCAGTGTGGGCGTCGCGAAACGGCTCATTTCACCGGCCTACCGCGGGCGGCCGGAGTCTTCTGGGCGCCGTCGCCGTAGCGGGCGAGATAATCGTGAGTTCTCATCTTGCGTGCCGTGTTCTCCGAGCTCATGTAGCGGATCTTGCCAAAGACCGGACGTTCCGGCCCCCACGGCCGATCGTAGCGACCCAGCACCCAGAAGATTCCGGAGTAGGAGTTGGGGTTGCGTCCGTCCAAGGCGTACTTGTTGTTCAGGTGGATCATGACCTGCAGCGCTCGGCGCGGGCTCGAAGTCCACTCCAGGATCTTCTTCCCCCACAGCATGCGGAGGTAGTTGTGGATCGTGCCGTCCCGGACGAGTTGGGTCTGAGCGGCATTCCACAGAGGATCCGCGGTCTCGGCGGCCTCCAGCTGGCGCAGCGTGTAGATGTGGGGGCGCGGATCGGCGGCGTGCTCGGCGAGCGTCTGCCGGGCCCACGCGGGAAGCGAGTCGTAGCGGTGGTAGTCGCTCCGGCGGCTGCAGCTCTGGTAGCCCAACTCGCGCCAGGTGACGAGTTGGTCGAGGAACGACTCGGCACCGGCTCTCATTCCCCACCACCCGGTCCGGTTGCCGTCGGTCGTCTCGGCGATGCGCTCCGGACACCACAGCTCGTACTGCGCGACGGCGCGGAAGATCTCGTGCGGCGACACGTGGCCGAAGTGCAGGTAAGGGGAGAGGCCGCTCCCGGCTGAGTCCTCCAGCGTGGACCGCCGGTCGGCGTAACCGTCCAGGGCCTCGTTCAGGAACCAACGCAAATCCTTCCGCGCGGCTCGCTCACCTCCCCGCCGAACTGTGGGCGCGACGGAGTGATCGATGGGGAAACTCTCCAGCGATCCCTCCTCAATCAGCCATTCGCGTGACGCTGGTGGCCAGCGTCGCACGATCCGCGCGGGGAGATCGGCGAGAGACGGAAGGCCTGAACCCGAAAGCGGACTGCTTCGGGGGAGCTCGTCCAGATGCGGCCGGAGGTTCTTCTGCAGGAACCGCCGGAACGAGTGGGCGGTGGTGAAGTCGCGGTCGGCGGCCCGCATCGGCAGGAGCCCGTTGGAGTCCACGGTCTCCAGCCGCACAGCGAGCTTCTTGGCCGCCGCGCGCACCATTCGAGGCAGGAAGAACGATGGAAACTCGTCGGTCACCACCACGCAGGCCTGCCGCGCCAGAGCCTCGAGAAGGCCTTTGCCTTTGCCGGGCTCAGGCTCCAGGTAAGGGTAGTAGAACGCCGGCGTCCTCTCGGAGGCGCGCAGGTTGTCGCGCATCCCCTGGACGACGAAGCGGTGCAGACGGTCGCTGGCCCAGCGGTAGTCGCAGCGCAGGGGCTCGAGGATGACCAGCGGACGCTCGAGCCGCCTCGCCCATTCCACCGCGCGCTCGAGGGCGAAGTTCTCGTGTAGCCGTCGATAGGCGACCATCCAGTAGACAACATACTTCGCCTTCTTCCGAACCGGCCGATCGTTGGCGGCTCGGATCCGGATGTCAGGGACCATTGTGGGAGTCCATGGCGCCGTCGCGCTGCTTCCCTGGGTGGGAGGAGTCACTCTTGCTTCCCGACGTGATGGCATGTGCCAGGTTACGCAGCATGCCCGAGAAGACCACCTGGTGGATCGGATAGAGGGCGTACCAGTAGGCCAATCCGAACAGGCCCAGGGGATCAAACTCCGCCGTCTGTCGCAGCAAGGACGCATCAACGGCCGGCTCCACCTCGAACTGCAGCCACGCACGCCCCGGCAGCTTCATCTCGGCGGAAAGGCGCAGGCGGCGATCGGGCTCGAGTGCCTCGACGCGCCAGAAGTCGACGGTGTCGCCAGGCGCGAGCTCTTCCGGGTGGCGCCGCCCGCGGCGCATGCCGGCGCCGCCGACCAGAAGGTCGAGGAACCCCCGCAGCCGCCACAGCCAGTTGCCGAAGAACCAGCCGTTCTTCCCGCCCACGCGCCGGACCCACCGGAACGCGCGCTCCGGTCCGACCTCCAGCTCAATGGAGCGCGAGTCCACCAGACGCGTCCCGAACTTCTGCCCGCCCCAACTCCTGCTCGCCCCCCGGGAGGAGAGGGCGTTCGACCAGCGGGTCTCGGCCAGGTCACGGTCCTCGTTGCGCAACGCGCGTTCGATGGCCTTCCGGTGGTCCCGTGGGCGGATGGAGAACGCCTTCGCCGCTTCGGGGTTCGTGACCACCGTCTCCTGCCGGACGCTGTCGATGAGCTTGCGCCCCACGTGGGCGTAGACCGGTGTGACCAGGCCGAGCCACAGGCTCGAGAGACGAGGCGTGAGGACCGGCACGGTGATCATCAGGCGCCGGAGCCCTCGCTGGTGGGCGTACTCCTTCATGAGCTCGAGGTAAGACACCTGGTCGGCGCCGCCGATCTCGTAGGTTGCCGCGGGGAGGTCCGATCGGCGCGCCTCCAGGAGATAGCCAAGGACGTCCTCGATGGCAATGGGCTGGGCCGGTAGGCGGATCCAGCGCGGCGCCACCATCACCGGTAGCTTCTCCACCAGAGCACGGATCAGCTCGAACGACAGGCTGCCGGAGCCGATGATGATCGAGGCGCGCAACTCGACCGTGGGAACGCCTGAGGCGGCGAGGATGCTGCCGACCTCCTGGCGGCTTGAGAGGTGGGGCGAGAGGTGATCGCCTCGGCCGAGGCCGCCCAGATAGATGATGCGTTTGACCCCGGCATCGCGCGCCGCCTGTCCGAAGGCCTCGGCGGCGTGGCGGTCTGCCTCCTCGAAGCTGCCTCGGGATCCCATGGAGTGGATCAGGTAGTAGGCGGTCCCGGTTCCTTCGAGGGCCGGGCGCAGGCTTGGTGGGTCCAGAACGTCTCCGCGGACGACTTCCGTGGAAGGGGCCGCTCGGTGCGCGAGATAGTCGGGCCTGCGGGCCAGGCATCGCACCGGAACGCCCTGGCGCTCCAGCGCGGAGAGCAGGCGCCCGCCCACGTACCCGGTCGCTCCGGTCAGAAGAACCCGCTCGCCCGTCGTGTCCATGTTCTGTCCCACCTGCCGTGAACGGGAAGCAAAGAAGACGGCCTGAGCCAAAGCTCCGGCCGTCGAGGAATCAGTGGAAGAACAAACTGCGTTATTCCGGAATCAGGACGGTGTCGATCACGTGGATGACGCCGTTGCTTGCCAGAATGTCGGTCTTGACCACGTTGGCATTGTTGACCTTCACGCCGCTGGACGTATCCACCTGAACGCTCTTGCCGCTCACCGTCAAGGCGGACTGGAGCTTCATGACGTCCTTGGCCATGACCTTCCCCGAGACGACATGATACGTGAGGATCGCCGTGAGCTTTTCCTGATCCTGCAGGAGCGACTCGATGGTCCCCTCCGGGAGCTTGGCGAATGCCTCGTCGGTGGGCGCGAAGACGGTGAACGGACCGTCCCCCTTCAGGGTCTCCACGAGGCCGGCAGCCTTGATGGCCGTGACCAGCGTCTTGAAGCTGCCCGCCGCGACGGCGGTGTCCACGATGTCGGCCTTCTTGCCGTGACCGTAGTTACCGCCGGCCAGAGTGGCGCCGACGAGGAAGGCGAAGACGGTGAGTACCGCGATAGCTCCTGCGATTCGATTCCTACGCATGTCTGACTCCTTCTTGCTGCCGCCTCCGTGGCGGCGCGGGATGAATGCTGTGTTTCCGGGTTTCCTTCACGCTGCAACGGCCTTTCTGGCCCAGCGCTGCTGGATGGACTTCCACTGGAACCCCTGGTAGACCGCGCACAGCCCGACCAGGGCGTAGACGATCCGGCTCATGGCAGTCATGTCACCGAACAGGCTTCCCACCAGGTTGAATCCGAACAGACCGACAAGGCCCCAGTTGAGCCCACCGACTGCCAGGAGAACGGCCGCGAGAACGTCGATTCTCTTCATGAAGCACCTCCTTGTTTCAGGTTGTTTTCAGGTTTCTCGCATCAACTTGCAGGATTATATGAGGGAAAAGCTCGCTTGTCAAGTATTTTTCATAGATAAATATTAGACAAACAAGCAAAACTGCACAATACGCTGAAAACAAGGGACATACGGTGCGACTCGAACCAGCCAGCCAGAGGTCTTCAGGATCACCACAGCCTGCGGAAGGCGACGGAACGGCCGCGGGCCGAACACCTCCGCCGCAACGGAAGGGGAGACGCGTGCGCCGGACAAACAGACCCCTCGCCGGCCGTGCGCACTAAGCGTGGTAGCGCAGCTGCTCCAGCCGCTCGCGCAGCTCCTGCGGATCGGTGATGGGCGGGGAACCGATCGTTTGCAACACGCCCTCGTAGGCCCGGGCAGCACGACCTCCCACGATCAACGTGGTCCGG
>JBDHFS010000250.1:0-4537 GCA_039590285.1 Gemmatimonadota bacterium | reverse complement strand
TGGGCCGGCGCCCATTATACTGCCGGGCGTCGTGCCTACACCCGGGAGGATCGCCTGCACATCGTGATCGAGACCGGCCTTCAGGGGCTCGCCGTCGCTGTGGTAGGAGCCGGCTGGCTGTGGCTGCTCAGCCTGGCGCGCAGAGACGCCTCTATCGTCGACACATTCTGGGGCCTCGGCTTCGTGCTGCTCGCGGGCCTGTATGGGGCGCGAACGGACGGGTGGCCGATCCGATCGGGTCTGGTTCTGGCGCTGACGGCCATCTGGGGTGCTCGACTCGCGGTCCACATCCATCGGCGGAACAGGGACCGCCCGGAGGACCCACGCTATGCCTCCTGGCGGAGCGCCTCGGGCCTCGGATTCTGGTGGAAGAGCCTGTTCTCGGTGTTCCTTCTGCAGGCCGTGATCCTGTGGATCGTGTCCGCTCCGCTGCTCGTCGCGCAGGCCGCGGCGGACCCGGCCGTTGTCACGCCGCTCGACCTCGTGGGCCTTGCGGTCTGGATCGCCGGATTCACGTTCGAGGCGGTGGCGGACGCGCAGCTCACCGCTTTCAAACGGGATCCCTCAAACGCCGGGAAGGTGCTTGAACATGGGCTCTGGCGCTACACCCGGCACCCCAACTACTTCGGTGACGCCGCTGTCTGGTGGGGCTTCTACCTGATCGCCGCCGGGGTTCCGGGAGGCGCGTGGACGGTGTTCAGCCCCCTCTTGATGACGCTGCTGCTGTTGCGCGTCTCGGGCGTGTCGATGCTCGAGAGCGCGTTGCTGGAGAGCAAGTCGGAGTATGCCAACTACATGGCGCGAACCAGCTCGTTTCTTCCCCTCCCTCCGAGGCGAGGTCGACGTGCCGGAGATTGATCCGACCGTCCCTCACCACCCCCCGTCGGAGGGGTGCGAGCGACCCACCCTCGATCCGTCCCGACCTTTTGCGCTCATTTGCCTTGCCAACCCAAAACAGATCATACATAATGGGCCTATCTGAGTGTTCGCTACATCATCATCCCACTAAAGGAGACGGCAGCGTGACGAAACAGGAATTTGCGGACAAGCTCGCGGGCAAGTGCGACCTCTCCAAAGCCAAGGCGATGGAGGTCATGGATTGCATCTTCTCCACCAAACCGGGAGAGGGCATCATCGCCGTCGAGCTGGATGGGGGCCGCGACGTCACCATCACGGGCTTCGGCACGTTCAAGACGCGTCGCACGAAGGCTCGTAAGGGCCGCAATCCGCAGACGGGTCAGGAGATCATCATTGCCGCGCGCAACAGCGTCTCCTTCCGCGCTGGTAAGGGCCTGAAGGATCGCGTCCGCGAGTAGCTTCTCGCGACGAACCCACGACAGGCAGGGGGTGGGCCAGGTCTACCCCCGATGACAGGCGCCCCTGCGGCCGGTTCGGCACAGGGGCGCCTGTCTTATCCAGTCTCGACATCCTCGGCTCGGCGAGTCCCGGAACGCGGGTAGGGGTAATCATCCCTTCCTCTCAGGGCTGCTCGTAGCGACGCCCACGACCCACCAGCTGTCAGTAGCCTCCGTCCGTGAGGCTCCCGTCTTCTCCCGCCGCTGTGCCGCCTGTCTGCTCCTGCGTACGGGCCACGGACCGCCGGCCCTGGCCGGACGTGGCCAGGCCGAGGAGGTCCTCGGGTGAATCTGCCCCACGCAGTAGTCGCACGGCCTCTTCGTACATCGGGCTGTACGCCTCGAAGCGACGAACCATCTCGGTCTCTCCGAACGCCGAGTTCGCGATCTGCGCCTCCAGGAAGCGATCCACTCGGGCTCTGACCCTGGGCAGGAGCTCCTCGTCCACCTGGACGCCATCCGTCGACAGCAGGCTGAAGAACTCCCGGCGCATCTCCGGGGTGATCGTGAAGTCCCGGTCGATGTCCGGGTGGTCGCTGGTCCACTGCACGCCGAACCGGAAGGCCAGCTGATTCAGCGAGAATCCGGCTCCGGCCAGGGCTCGCTCGAACTCGCGCTCGTCGAGCGTCGTCGTATCGGGCACGATGATGTCCGGCGTAATGCCACCACCCCCATACACCACACGGCCGCCCGCCGTGAGGAAGACTTCCTTGCCCGCCGTGTCGGCGATGATACCACGCGCCGCGCTGACCTGAGCCGTGACCGCCAGGGCCAGCTCATCGGCGGAACCGCCGTGCACCATCCTGCGGCTGATCGACCGTCCGCTGGGTGTGAACCACCCGGCCGTCGTGAGCTTCAGGTGGTGACCCCCGGGAAGCGAGTAGACGGTCTGAACCGATCCCTTCCCGAACGTGGGTGTGCCCAGGATGACCGCCCGATCGTGATCCTGCAGGGCACCCGCCACGATCTCCGAGGCGCTCGCGCTCGCCGTGTTCACGATCACCACCATCGGCAGGCCCGGGAAGGCATCATCGCCGGGAGCCCGGAAGGCGAAGTTCTGATCCTCCACCCGCGAACGCGTTTCGACGATGTCGGTCCCGCGCGGAAGAAACAGGTCGGAGACGGCAACACCCTGATCCAGCAGCCCTCCGGGATTGAACCGCAGATCGAGTATCAGGGCTTCGGCTCCCTGCGTCTGGAGCGCCGCTATCGCCGCGCGCAGCTCGCGCCGGGCATCCCGGCTGAAGCCCTCCAGGTCGACGAACCCGATTCGGTCGTCCACCATGAAGCTCTTCGCCGTCTGCACGTGAATCTCGTCGCGTACGATCGTGAACTCCAGCGGCTCGTTCGCCCCTACCCGTCCGATCGTGATATTGACGGGACTTCCCTTGGGCCCCCGAAGACGCTCAACGGCCTCCGTATCGTCCCAACCGCGCGCGGATTCGCCTTCCACTCCGACGATCCGGTCGCCCGTCATCAGACCCTGTCTCTCGGCGGGAGTGTTCGGGATCACTCCCATCACGGTGATCCACTCACCCACCTTCTGGATGCGGATCCCGAGACCACCGTAGTCACCCTCGATGGAGAGCTCGAGGTCGTCCGCCTGGTCGGCATCGATGAAGACGGAGTAGGGATCACCGAGCTCCATGAGCATGCCATCGATGGCCATGCGATACAGGTCGTCCGGGGCTACTTCCTCCACGTAGCGCTCGGAAACCAGACGGTGTATCTCTTCGAGCAGCCGCGCTTTGAACACGGTGCTCTCCTGAGCTCCGGCGCCCTGCTGCAGCAGCCAGCCCCCTGTCCCCAGAGCCAGTACCGTCACGGCGACGGCAGGCACCCAACTGCGTCCGAGCTTCGTCATCGGTCGATCAACTCTCCGGTCCCATGGCTTCGCGCTCGGCCTCTCCGAGCGCCAACAACTCCTCCGGTGTGGCGGCTCCGCGCAGGAGTCTCGCGGCTTCGTTTACCTGTCGGCTGCGTTCCACCGCCCGCCGCAAAGCGGCTGCTTCGCCGAACGCCGCGGCGGCGACCTGCCGGCCCAGCTGGAAGTCCACGAGCTCGCCGGCCGCATCGATCAGCGAGTGATCGAGACTCACCCCCGTCCGCTCCTCGAGAAACAGCAGGAATTCCTCTCTCATCTCTCTCGTTACGAGGAAGTCCTCCGTCAGCTCCGGATGAGAACGCCGGTACCTGACCGCGAATCGGAACGCCAGGTCGTTGAACGGCACCTCCGCGTCCAGGAGTACCTGACGCAGCTCCTGCTCTGGCTCCGTGAGCGTGTCGGGAGCGACGACCAGGTCCGGCATGATCCCGCCACCGCCGTAGACGACGCGGCCCGAGGTCGTCCGGAAGGTCTGCAGTTCCGCCGTGTCCGCAACCGGGCCGACGTCCATGGCGAATCCGTCCGTCGTCTGCATCCCCAGCTGGACGGCCTCTGTCACTGCCTCGTTGAAATCATCGGAACCGAGGGCGAAGGTCTCCTGCCCCTCCCCTCGCGGCCGATGGATGGAGCGGCCCGCCGGGGTGTACCAGGTGCCTGTGGTCAGGCGGAGGAAGTTGCCGCCCGGAAGAGGGAACACGCTCTGCATGACTCCCTTTCCGAACGTGCGAGTTCCGAGAACCAGGGCCCTGTCATGGTCCTGCAGCGCGCCCGCCACGATCTCCGATGCGCTCGCCGACCACGTGTTGACGAGCACAATGACAGGCAGCCCCGGATAGCGATCCGGCCCGGGCGCCTCGAACGTATAGCTGTCGCGAGGGTCCCGGGCCCGTGTGTCGACGACCATCTCCCCGTCTTCCAGGAAGAGGTCTGCGATCTCGACGGCTTCGCGGAGGATGCCGCCGACGTTGTATCGAAGGTCGAACACGAGCGACCGGGCGCCCCTGGCCAGAAGGTCGTTGACCGCGACCTGGATCTCCTGCCGCGCCATCCGGCTGAACTGCTCGAGGAACAGGTAGCCGACGTCATCCTCGAGGAGGAGAGCCTGCACCGCCACGATGTGGACGTCGTCCCGCACTATGCGCACCCCGAAGAGCTCCGGCTCTCCCTCTCGCGACACCGTGACCTCGACGGCCTCGCCCTTCGGCCCACGCAGCGCCGAAACGGCCTCGGACTGAGACCATCCTGCTGTCGGCTCGCCGTCCACTTCTACGATTCGATCGCCCGGCTCCAGGTCGAG
>JBDHFS010000249.1:0-4548 GCA_039590285.1 Gemmatimonadota bacterium | reverse complement strand
GCGAGATCCATGCCCAGGAGGTCGTCGGCCTCCTCGTAGACTTCGCGCGCGCGGGCGTGGCACTCCGCCAGAGATCTCCCCATCCCGACGAACTGAGAACCCTGGCCCGGCATGAGAAGAGCGATCCTTGGGTACCCCATTTCCCTCCTCCGGTGGATCCCGCGCCGCCTCAGCGACGCCTGATCCGTCTCCAGACCCGCGCTCTCCGGCTCATCGAGCCCAGGTCGGCTGCCATATCATCCACCATTCCCGACTCGATACACGTGGCCGCAACGCGGATCGCGTTCCGGATGGCGACAGGCGGCGAAGCTCCATGACAGACCACGGAGACGCCGTCGACACCCAATAACGGCGCACCTCCGTACTCGGTGTAATCGAGCGCCCGGCGGACATCCCTGAGGCTCTCACCGCACACCTCCAGATCCATCTGGCTCTCGAGGAGCCCTGTCACGAAGCCTGCCACCGACTCGAAGAACTTCAAGAGGACGTTGCCGGTGAACCCGTCGCACACCAGGACATCGCACGCCCCGGCCATGATCCCGTGTCCCTCCACATTGCCCACGAAATTGAGGTGAGGATCCTCGCGGAGTAGCTTGTGCGTGGCCACCGACCGGGCGTCTCCCTTTCCCGGCTCCTCACCGACATTCAACAATCCGACCCGAGGGCTCTCCAGATTCAGCAGGTCACGCATGTATATGGCGCCGAGGTGCGCAAACTGGAGGAGATGCGATGGGCGTGTGTCGATGTTGGCCCCCGCGTCGAGCACCAACGTCGGAGAGCCGGCGGTCGGGAATACCGTTCCCACGGTGGGTCTCTCGACCCCGGGCAACGTTCCGAGAAGGAAGCGGGACGCCGCCATTACCGCACCCGTGTTTCCGGCGGATATAAATGCGTCCGCCTTCCCGGCGGCCAGGAGGCTCAGACCAACGACGATAGAGCTGTCACGCTTCCGCCGAATGGCCCTGACCGGGGATTCGCGTGCCTCGACGACCTCGGAGGCCGGTACGATCTCGATTTCGGCCGGGGCCTCCCTCGGAAGCTGCTCCCGAACCAATTCCGGCACGCCGACGAGCGCAACACTGAAACGGCCGGGCCATTCCCGAACGGCCGACAGCGCGCCCTCGACAATGTCTCGTGGCGCGCCGTCTCCTCCCATCGCGTCCAGCGCGATGCGGTGCATGATCAACGGCCGCGGCGAGACCGATCAGAACTCGTCGGTTCGGACGATCTCCCGCTCGCCATAGTGACCGCACGTGGGGCACACCCGATGCGGCCGCCGGGGATCTCCGCACCGCGGACACGCCTGGTGGGCGGGTGCCGACGCCCCGTGGTGCGTTCGACGCTTACGCTTGCGCTGCTTCGAGGTTCTTCTCTTGGGTACCGCCATGATTCTCGATCCTATCCTTCCTTGCCGTCATCTTCGTGTCCCGGCTCCGCAGCGCGCGGCTGACCGTCCGGCACCAATTCCCTGAGCACACCCCAGCGAGGATCCGGCTCCTTCCGGGAGCAGTCGCATTCCGTCTCGTTCAGGTCCGACCCGCACATAGGGCACAGGCCCCGACAACCGTCCCGGCACTCCGGAAATTCCGGTAGCGCCAGCCTGAGCTCCTCGCGGAGCGGGCCGAACAGGTCCAGGCTCGCCGCATCCGTATCGAGCCCGAACACGCCCGCTTCCTCTTCCCACGGCTGGACGCTCGGATCGAACCTCAGATCGAAATCGATCTCCATGGCGCGATCCAGCTCGCCCAGGCATCGTCGGCACTCGAGTCGGAGCCGCACATTCATGACCCCTGACACCCGGACTCCCCTGTTGCCCCCGACCTCCGCCCTGTAAGAGAGCTTCGGTCGCTCCAGCAAGCACAGCTCGTCCAGCTCCCACCGGTCGGCCGGTAGTTCTCCCCGCCACTCGACCGCGCCCTGACTCAACCTGTCAAGGTCGACTCGGTCCGCCGGAAAGCCTTTATTCATAGCGATTCGACCATCTTCTGTCAATTTCAGGATGTCGTTCGATCCGTCTCACCGTCTCTCGGTTCCGGAGAAGAAGAACGAGATCTCCATTTCGGCGTTTTCCGGTGAGTCCGACGCGTGAATGGCGTTGCGTTCCTTACTCTCCGCGTACAGGGCCCTCACAGTGCCGTCGTCGGCATCCGCCGGGTCCGTGGCGCCGATGACCGTACGAAGGTGCGCGACCGCGTTCTCACGTCTCAGCAGGAGCGGCATGCACGGACCCGACGTCATGAACGCCACGAGAGATTCGAAGAACGGCTGCTCCCGGTGAACCGAGTAGAAAGCTTCAGCTTCGGCCCGGCCGAGGTGGCTCACTCGACACGCCACGACCCGAAACCCGTGCTCCTCCAGGTGAGCGAGTATTCTTCCGGCCTTCCCGGCACCGAAGGCGTCGGGCTTGATGATGGCCAGCGTGTCCCTCGAGTTCATATACAGGTTTCCTCCCGATGGTCTCGACTGCTACAGAGCGCCGTCTACCAGTCCCACCAGATCGGCGGGCCTCTCGGCAACGGATATCCCACACTCCCTGAGAGCCTTCATTTTCTCCGCCGCCGTTCCTTCGGAACCGGAGATGATCGCCCCGGCATGTCCCATGCGGCGCCCCGGAGGCGCCGTCTGCCCGGCTATGAATCCCACGACCGGCTTGGTCATCTCGTCTCGCACGAACGCGGCAGCCACTTGCTCGTCCGTCCCCCCGATCTCCCCGATCATGGCTACGGCCTTCGTCTCGGGATCGTCCTCGAATGCCCGCAGGCAATCGACGAAGTCCGTCCCGATCAGTGGATCTCCGCCGATGCCGACACAGGTGGACTGACCGATCCCGTGACGCGTGAGCTGGAAGATCACTTCGTAGGTCAGGGTTCCAGATCGACTGACGATCCCGACCGGGCCCGGCGCCACGATCTGCCCCGGGAGGATACCGATCTTGCCTATTCCGGGCGCAATGAGACCTGGACAGTTCGGCCCCACCAGCCGAGCACCCTTCCCTCTCACGTAGGGCAGAGCCCGCATCATGTCGCCGACCGGAACTCCTTCCGTGATGCAAACGATGAGATCGAGGCCAGCGTCTGCCGCCTCGAATATGGCGTCCGCCGCGAACGCCGCCGGAACGTAGATCACGCTGGCGTTGGCTCCGGTCTCCTCCACCGCCCTCGCGACCGTGTCGAATATGGGGATCGTGTCGTCAAACTTCTGGCCGCCCTTACCGGGCGTCACGCCGGCTACGACGCTGGTGCCGTATTCGATCATCTGACGGGCGTGGAACGAACCGTCTCGACCCGTAATCCCCTGTACGAGGACCCTGGTATTCCCATCTATGAAGATACTCATGCTTCCGGTTCCCCTTGAACTCTATGCAATGGTCGGCGCCCGGTCACTCCGCCGCGCCAGCCGCCAGCTCGACCGCGCGCTGAACCACCTCGTCCATGTCTGTCATAGCCTCGAATCCGTGTTTCTTGAGGATCTCCACCGCCAGATCCTCGTTGGTGCCGGTGAGACGGATGGCGATCGGGAGGTCGATCTCGATCCGTCGCGTGGCCTCCACGATTCCGTTAGCCACGTCGTCGCACCGCGTGATCCCGCCGAAGATGTTGAAAAGGATCGATTTCACGTTCGAATCCGACGTAATGATCTCGAGGGCCGTCACCACCTTGTCGGGATTCGACGAACCGCCTATGTCCAGGAAATTGGCGGGCTCGCCTCCGTAGTGCTTCACCAGATCCATTGTGGCCATGGCCAGCCCGGCCCCGTTCACGCAACACCCGACGTCACCGTCCAGCTTGATGTAGCTCAGGCCCGCCTCCCTGGCCTTTCGCTCTGCGGGATCCTCGGCCGACACGTCCCTCATCGCTTCCACCTCCGGAAGTCGAAACAGGGCGTTGTCGTCGATGTTCATCTTGGCGTCGATCGCTTTGACCTCACCGTCCGGCGTCGAGATCAGCGGATTGATCTCCGCCAGCGTGCAGCCGCTAGCCCGATACGCCTCGTACAGCTGCGCTATGATTCTGGCCGCCTGCCGAACGAGCTTTGGATCCTCATACAGCTCGAAGGCCAACCCGGACGCTTGATGGGCGAGCAGTCCGTACCGGGCATCGACGGCCAGCTTGTGAATGGCTTTCGGATTCCCCGCGGCGACCTCCTCGATGTCGATCCCGCCCTCGGAAGAGACCATGATGACGTCGCGCTGCGAACCACGGTCCATCACGATGCCGATGTAGGCCTCCGACGAAATCTCCTCGGCAGGCGTGATCAGGACCTCCTCAACCGTCAGCCCTTTGATGGTCATGCCGAGGATGGCGCCGGCCTTGTCTCGCGCGTCTGCCGCATCATCGGCCAGCTTCACCCCACCGGCCTTTCCTCTTCCGCCGGCGTGGACCTGCGCCTTCACGACGACAGGTCCACCGTACCCGGACGCGATGCTCTCCGCCTCGTCCGGGGTCGTCGCGACCTCGCCCGGCGGCACGGGTACCCCTTGCGAACGCAGTAACTCCTTCGCCTGGTATTCATGGATGTTCATGACCGCTCCTGCCGCCTCTCATTCAC
>JBDHFS010000248.1:0-4561 GCA_039590285.1 Gemmatimonadota bacterium | reverse complement strand
TCTCCCGTTGCTCCTCGCGCTGCTGCCCGCCCGAGCCCTGGCTCAGAGCGACACGTACTTCTACGTGACTCCCTGGATCGGGACCGCCTTCTATACTCCAGAGGTCGGGGTAGACTTTACCTTTGAAGACGGGGATGTCTTGGCAAAAAGCCAGATTGTGAACTCGGTGGCTTATGGTGCCTTCGTTGGCATCCGCCTGAGCGGTCGGTTGGGCATCGAGGCTCTCTTTTCTTACAGCCCGGCGACGATGCTTACGCGTTTTGAGTTCTTTGACACGGGCACTGAGACTACCGTCGGTTACGGGCTCGGCGTCATCCTCTTCGGAGGGAACCTGGCGTACGCGTTCAGCACCTCGAAGACTGCGATCGTCCCCTATCTTACGGCGGGCGCCGGCCTCACGAGCTTCAGTCCGAGCGAGGAGGATCTGCTCGACTTGGACCCGTTGGGCATTGTTCAGTCCTCGTCCGAGTTCACGTTCAACTTCGGCGGCGGCCTGGACATCCCGATCAGTGACGCCGTGCTCCTCAAGGCAGACCTTAGGGATTACATCACGTCGACCAAGGCCGATTATTCGCTGTCGTGGGACCCCGACTGCAGGGACTCGAGCGAAGGCGGATTCGTTGATGATGATGAGTGCACATCGACCTCACTCAACAACATCATCTTTTCGGTCGGCGTGACGTTCCGGACGCGATAGGGGTGCCCGCGGAGCCCGAACGGTGGAATCGGTGCCCTACCGCACGTAAATTGAAGCTCTGGGGGATGGACCGAGCTCCGATGCACGCGCCCGATGCGATTGTGGGCCGAGATCGAGGCCGGGAGTCCGGCTCTTCGGTTCATCGCTCGAGCCGGAGGGTTCCCTTGCCTGCCAACGTCTGCACCGAGTGTGGCCTCGAAAGCGAATCGGATTCCCGATTCTGTGCCCACTGCGGACACCCCCTGTGCCCGCCGACGGACGTCGTCGAACAACGCAGCTGCCCCGAGTGCCAGTCCCTGAACGCTCCGACGGATTGCTACTGCCGGCAGTGCGGCGCGCGACTCACGCCGCTGGCGGGCCCGACCCCGGCCGGAGACCGGGAAGCCGGCACGGTGGGTGAGCCGGATCCTCTCGCGCGCGGCGCCCGCTTCTCGGATCCCACCGAGATCCTCGAGTCTGCTTCGCTGCTGGACACGGGCCGCCTGGTCCACATGCTGCCCCACGGCGCCACCGAATCCTACGACGTCGAGGACGTACTGGTGATCGGGCGCCTGGAGGGGGATCTCCGGGTGCCCGCGGATCCCTTCATGTCCGATCGTCACCTCCGCATCCGCCGAGTGGAAGGCGCGTACGTCGCGGAGGACCTCGATTCGACGAACGGGACGTTCGTGCGGCTGACCCGGGAGCACGAGCTTCGGCCGGCCGATCAGGTCGAGGTCGGCGGTCAGATCCTCGAGTACTGCCAGGTCGAGTCGGAGCGGTCGGGGCCGGAGGGCTCCGAGCCGGATCCTGGTGCCGGCTCCGGCCATCCGACGAAGCCGGAAGAGTTCCTGAAGCTGAACCGGTCGGCCGTCGCGTCGCGATCCGGAACCGATCAATGGACGGGCGGGCTGGCGACCGGCCCACGTCTCGTCCGCATCGTGGATGGCGGAATCGTGGGGCCGGTCTACCCTCTGGAAGCCGGCTTGACGGTGATCGGGCGGAGCAGAGAGAGCGACCTGGCCTTCCCTGACGATCGGCTGATGTCCGGTCGGCACGCTTCGATCGCCGTGGAGGAAGTGACCGATGGCAAGACTGGCAGGAGATACCGCTGCGTGATCAGGGATCACAGCCGGAACGGCGTCTATCTACGGATCCGGAGCCGCCGCCCTCTCGACCACGGCGACCAACTGGCGGTGGGGAAGCAGGTGTTCAAGTTCCAGTTGCTTAGGACAACGGAGGCCTTGCGAAGGGTAACGTAAGGCAGGGCTCGGGTGCGCGATGATCGAGTGTCCAAAGTGCCACCAGGAGTACCCCGACGACACCAAGTTCTGCCCTCGCGACGGGACTGAGCTCGAGGAGATCGATCCGAACGCGGACCCACTCGTCAACAGCATCTTTCACGACCGGTACGAGGTGCTGGAGCGTATCGGGTCCGGGGGCTTCGGCACCGTCTACAAGATCCGGAATGTGCGGCTCGACGAGATCGAAGCCCTCAAGATCATCCACCCGCACATCCTCTACGAAGACGAGAACCAGATCGGACGCTTTCGGCGGGAGGCCCAGCTCCTCCGCCGACTCAGCTACTCGACCACCCTCATCCCGCGGCTCCTGACCTTCGATCGGGACAAGGAGAGCGGCCAGTGGTACTTCACCTCGGAGTTCCTGGTCGGCAGGACCCTCCAGAAGATCCTGCAGGAAGACGGGCCGCTTCCGGCCAAACGGGCCCTCGCTTTGATGCGCCAGATCTGCACCGCCCTCACGGTCGCGCACGAGGAGAAGCCGCCGGTCATCCACCGGGATCTGAAGCCGGACAACGTGATGCTCGTGGAGCGGGATGGCGCCGAGCGCGTCAAGATCCTCGACTTCGGGATCGCCAGGATCGTCGGCGAGGATACGTTCAGCGCACCCGAGAGCGTCGTCGGCTCCTTCGGCTACATGGCGCCGGAGCAGATCCTGAGCGGGCAGGTCGATCAGCGCTCGGATCTGTTCTCCGCCGGAGTCTGTCTCTACAACATGCTCACCGCGCGGGATCCGTGGCTCGGAAAGCCGCTCGGAACGCCTCTGGACGAGTCCACCAAGGGGAAGATCCTCCGGCGCACGCAGGAGAAGCCGCCGATCCGACCGAGAGACGCGAACCCCGACGTCTCCCCGGATATGGAGAGAATCATCCTCAAGCTGCTCCAGAAGGCGCCCGAGCGGCGGTTCCAGTCGGCGCGGGGGCTGGAGTCGGAGCTCGAGCGCATTCAGCTGCATATCGGCGTTCCAGAAGGCGGTAGCCTGAAGGTGACGAGCCTGCCGCCCGGGGCCGCCGTCGTCCTCAAGCAAGACCAGCTCGTGGTCGCCAAGGGCAAGACACCCTGCGAGGTGGGTCCGCTCACGCCCGGCACGTATGACATTCAACTGCAGGCGAAGCACTGCGAGCCGGCCATCGGACGGGTTCGAATCCGAAAGAACGAGGTCAACACGGCCGAGTTTCCCCTGAGGCGGCGCGCCACCCCGCGTGAGCGGCTCTCGGTGAGTGCCTCCGGTGGGTGGTCCAGTCTCCGGGGCACGACGGCGGCGGCGGGGAGATGGGCGGTGGCCTCCACGGCCTCCACGGCCCGGGCCGGCGTCTCAGGAGTTGGAGCGATCGGGCATGGCGTGGCCTCGCTGGGCAGGGGCCTCATCGGCGGGCTGGCCCGGCTGGGCAGGGGCCTCGCGGGCGGGCTGGGCCGACTGGGCACGGCGATTCCGTGGCGCGCGGTCTCGATCGTGATCGCGGGCGTCGCCGTCGCCGGCACCGGCACCTGGCTGCTCGCGTTCGGCCCCCTGTCCGGCACGGTCGACCGACTCCTCAGCGGGCCGCCCAGGATGGCGGCGCCGGTGCTGCTGGAACGGATCGACGCCGACGAGGTCGTCGAGATCAGGGTTCGGAACGGCGGCACCGTGGATGCACGGGTCGCCGAGACAGCCGGCGACGTATCGCTCCGGATCGAGCGGGCGGGAGTCGGTCTCCAGACCCTGCTCGGCCGCGCCCGGGATGGCGGAGTCCCGATCATCCCGGAAGGGACCGCCCGCCTGCGCATCTTCGCCGGCCCGGAGCAGGCCGAGGGAGAGGGCGCTACGGCTCCCGTTTCGGTGCGTTCCGGCGATCTCGGCTGCTCGCCATGTCCGATCGGCCGCGATCAGAGCCTGGAGCCCGGCTGGTACACCGTGTCGAGCGGGTCCGGGGATTGGCTGCTCGAGTCGGTCCACGTCCGGGCCGGCCTGGACACCGAGTGGCCCGAGTCCTTCGATCTGACGGGAGATGTCTTCCTGGTCGGCGGGGCGATCACGGAGTTCCGGCTCGACCTGGTGGACCTGGCCGCCCTCCGCACGGATTCGCTGGCGCTGCTCGCGACCAACGAGATCGAGGGGCAGCAGTGGGATGCGGCCCTGGGGTTCATCGACCAGATCGAGAGTGCGGCGCCGGGGGGCAGCGAGGCATTGGCCCTGCGGAGGAGAATCGCCGCTGCGATCAGCCAGGAGGCCCAGGACTTTCTCGATCGCGAGAGACTGAGGGACGCCGCCGGTTCGGCTCAGCGATGCCTGGACGTGGTGCCGGGCTACGCGTCGTGCGAGGCAATTCACGCCGCCGCGACGAGCCTAATCGTGGCCGAACAAGTACTGACCCCGAAGGACGCGGGAGATGAGGCCCCGACGCGGTCCGAGCCCGCCGAGCAGGTCCAGACTCCCGTCGTCGCCGAAGAACAGGCGGAGCCGAGAAGCGAGGAGCCGTCTGGCGATACCCCGACCCAGGAGGCTCGAGATCCAGACTTGGATCAGGAGCCTGCGGGAGATCCGGAACCCGTGGAGGAGGAGCCGCGGATACTGTCGCTGAGCGGCTCCTGGGTGCTTTCCGAG
>JBDHFS010000247.1:0-6959 GCA_039590285.1 Gemmatimonadota bacterium | reverse complement strand
ATCGACGGCCGGGCGGACTACGAGTCGGTAGTGGCAACGACCGGATCCAAGATCGCTGACTTCGGAAGTCAGACGGGCAGTCAGTACGCGACGGTCGCCGTGAGCTTCGTGGACTTCGAGCAGCGCGAGCGTGACACGAACGAAACCCTGGAGGTGATGCGATCGGTCATCGGGGGAGACGTCGCCGGCGCCACCATCACGGTGGCCAGGCCCAACATGGGGCCGCCCACCGGAAGGCCGATCAACATCGAGATCATCGGTTCGGACTTCGAGACGCTGAAGGAGCTCGGGGACCAGATGGTCGCCCTTCTCTCGAACGCGGACGTGTCTCCGAAGCTTGATGGACTGGAGAGCGACCTGGACGATGCGCGCCCTGAGCTTCGCGTCGACGTCGACCGGGAGAAGGCCGCCCTGTTCGGCGTCACGACGCTCGACATCGGCACCACTGTGCGGAGCGCGATCAATGGCACCGAGGCGTCGGAGTTCAGGGACGGGGAGGAGGAGTACGACATCGTCGTGCGGTTGGCGGAGCGGTATCGGTCGGATCTTTCCGCTCTCGCCGACCTGACGGTCGAGAGCGAGATGGGCGATCCGGTCCCGCTACCCGCGGTCGCCACGTGGCGTGTCGAGGAGGGATTCAGCGGGATCAACCGCAAAGACATGGACCGGGTGGTGACCGTGTCCTCCGATGTCCGGGCAGGCTTCAACGCGAACGCCGTACTGGCCGAGGTGAAGACGACGCTGGCTGGCATCCAGGAGAGCCTGCCATCCGGCTACCGCCTGAGCTATACGGGCCAGCAGCAGGAGCAGCAGGAGTCTCAGGACTTCCTGTTCAACGCGTTCCTGTGGGCACTCTTCCTGATCGCCTTCATTCTGGTCTCCCAGTTCGACTCGATCCTGAAGCCGATCCTGATTCTGAGCACGGTGATGCTCTCGACGATTGGCGTCCTCATCGGCCTGCTGATATTCCGGATGCCGTTCGGCGTCATAATGAGCGGCGTGGGGGTGATCAGCCTGGCCGGGATCGTAGTAAACAACGCGATCGTCCTGATCGACTATATCCACGTCCTCCGGGACCGCGACGGCCTCCCCGAGCGCGAGTCGCTGGTGATGGGCGGGGTCACCCGCTTCCGGCCCGTGATGCTGACGGCGATCACCACCGTCATGGGCCTGGTCCCGCTGGCCATCGGGCTCAACATCGACTTCAACCGCTTCTACCGTACACTGAACCCGAACATCTTCTGGGGCGGTGCGCAGGCGGCCTGGTGGGGGCCCATGGCCATCGCCGTCATCGCCGGCCTGACGTTCGCGACGTTCCTGACCCTGGTGTTGCTGCCGGTCATGCACTCGCTGCTGGACGACATGGTCGCGTTCTTACTCCGGCATTTCCGGGCCAACGGCCGCTCAGCGCTCGACACGGACGAGACCGGGAAAGACGGTGAGGTGACGGCGAGTGGGAAGCGGGAGCTGGCGACGGTCTGACGCGGGAAGGACTCGAACCAGCGGGAGGGCGGCAATCCGGTCGCCCCGCTACCCTCCGGCGAGAGCTCCCAGCAGCCAGGCCGCACCGAGCGCCCCGTAGATCCCCAGTATGTAACCGGCGACGGCCATGAGCAGTCCCACGGGGGCCATGGCGGGATGGTACACGCTGGCCACGATCGGCGCCGTGCCCGCGCCTCCGATGTTGGCCACGCTTCCCGTGGCCACGAAGAAGAAGGGTGCTTTCATGATGCGGGCAGCCAGGATCATGATCGCCACGTGGATCGTGATCACCAGCGCCCCGGCGAAGAAGAACGCGGGCGCTGACAGGACCTCGAGCAGGTTCCCCTGAGCCCCGATTGCCGTGAGCAGCAGGTACAGGGCGGCGTAGCCCACCTTGGAGGCGCCGGCCTCTTCCAGGTTTCGCACCGGAGTGAAGGAGAGCAGCAGTCCGCCGGTGACCACGATGAGCACGGCCCACGTGGTGTGGCTGATGATGGTCGGATCGCCGAGCACCGGCATGCTGTCTCCGATCGCGACGGACAGGATGGCGCCCGCGAAACCAACGCCGAGGATGATCGCCATGTCCCTCAGGTCCGTCGTTCGGCGGTGGGAGTCGAGATCGGCCAACAGGCGATTGGTCTCCGCGATCGCCGACGTGTCGGCCCTCAGCCTTCGGTCGAAGACAGCCTGCCAGGCGCTGAGGAACAGGAGCACTCCCATCCAGCCGTAGCCCACGACAGTGTCGACGACAATGATGGGTCCCATGATCGCATCGGGCGTTCCCACGCTCTCCGCGATGGCCACCATGTTGGCCGTGCCTCCGATCCAGCTTCCGGATAGAGCTGCCAGGCCCTTCCAGCCGTCGGGCGGCAGCCACCGGGCAGCTGTTCGGCCCAACCTGAGGATGCTCTTGATGTCCACGGTGATCATGAGGAGGAGCAGCGCCACTGGAAGGAGGTAGCGGGTCATCCAGTCGTAGACCGGCGAGGCCATCGGGATGATGCCCACAGTGGTCGAGATCGTGGGAACGAAGTAGCAGTAGATGACGGCGGGCGTGATTCGGAACACCCTCTGCAGCGCGGGCATCTCGCTGAGCCAGAAGATCCCGGCGTACACCGCTGCCAGATAGCCGAATACGGCCATCGGCTCCGTGATGAGAGGTGTCATGAGCGGGTGGCTATCCGGTTTCGGTCTGGGCCGGGGTCGCGGGTGACTCGATCTGGTGCTCGGTCGGCTCGACGCGGTTTCCCCCGGCGGCCTTGGCGGCGTAGAGATACGCGTCGGCCGCGTGAACCAGATCGTCTGAAGTGGCCATCGTGGGTTTCGAGACCGCTACGCCAGCGCTGACCGTGATTCGCTCTCCCGTCGGGAGCTCCTGGCGGGCCAGCGAGTCGCGCACCCGGTCGGCGTACAGCCGCGCTCCCTCGATCCCCTCCGACGGAAGCAGGGTGAGGAATTCCTCGCCACCGTAGCGTCCCGCGAGGTCCGAGCCACGGGTCTCGCGCGTGAGGACCGTGGCGAACGCGCGCAGAGCATCGTCTCCCGCGGCGTGACCGAAGGTGTCGTTGTAGTTCTTGAAGTTGTCGAGGTCGAACATGACGACCGATATGGGCTGGCCTCGCTGCGCCGCCGCGAAGTGCTGGCGAAGGAACATGTCCATCATGCGCCGGTTGGCGAGTCCCGTGAGCTGATCGTTGTACGCCAGCTCCAGCGCCGAGCTGCGCTGGCGCCTGAGAAGCTCGGCGATTCCACCGGCCCCGAGGCTGGTACCGATGAACACCACGGTCACTCCGCCCGCTATACGCCAGTCGACCTGTGTGCCTAACAGAAGAGCCGGGACCACCTCGATCCCGATCATAACGACCATCGCGACCAGGAGGCCTCCCGCGGCTCCCTCCCACCCGCGGTAATACGCGAACAGAAACGACGGAACGAGCGCCAGCAGCCACACGAGCCCGGCCAGGTCATTGAGCGATTCCGGCCACACGAGCCCGGCCAGCCCGGCCACGCCGAGAGCCAGCAGGCTCAGCCCCAGGGCTCGCGGCGGAACGCGGGCCTCGGACCCGGGAACGTCCTCACGCTGCGGATCCATCATATGCTTGCTCGGTTGGGGAAGGCCCGGGATCCCACAGGGGTCGGGGCGCGTTCCCTTGGTGACCGTGCAGCCATAATGGGCCGCGGAGCCCGGCCCGCACAAGAACTCTTTCCCGGTTGCCCCTCACGCGTCTCGCGGCGATCTTGCCTTGCGAACAAGTGGCCCCAATGACGGTCCGGCGGCGCCGGTCCGTAGATCCGAGCCGATGACGATGATTGGTGATTGGACGGTAGTGCGGGTCCGCGGAGGACGCGGCCTGCCGGCGATGAATGGAGCGGAATTCCTGAGCTGCGTTGCCGCCATTCGCAGCGAAATGGGCGGTGTCCGATGGCACTACCGTTGGTTGCCGGACGTACCGGGCGGTACCCGCGACGGTCTCCGCGTCGAGCTTCCCTTCCGGTCTCCCGAGCTCGCCCGCGTGGTGGAGGCACTCGAGGCGAGAGTGCCTCCGCCCGACAGCGTGTTCGCCGAGCCGCTCAGCGGCGAAGCGGACCTCGACTCCGTCCAGTCGGACGAGGAGATGGAGGCGTGTCTGGATATGCTGTGGCGCTACTCGGAATTCCTGGCGGACCTTCGGGTGAGGAACCCGCAGGTCACCACGGCCAGCATCCGGGACCTCACGCCGGGCGCATTCCTGACGTTCGTGACCGCCGATCGCCGCCACCTCGAGAAGGCGATGTACGCGCAGTCGTTGAGCGATTTGCCGACGGGGTCGTTCGGCCGCGCCATGGGTCTCATTCGGGAGGCCGGCCTCCGGTACAGCGCTCCCCCGAGTGACCGGGCGGAGGCTTCCTCGGCCGCTCGCATCCACCACCTCGCCGGCTGCACGTTCGCTTCCCGGTACTACCCGTTCCGCAAGGTCGGTTGGTGCTTGGCCCGTCCCATCGTCAGTTGACGCCGGTGAGTTCGGGGGAGTGATGCGTCGAGTCGGCCTCGTCCTCGCCGCGGTCGGTGTGGCCGCGATGGCCGCCGCCGTCGGCTACCGTCTCGGCATGAACCTCGATTCCGGGGATGGTCTGACGTCTCGTGGATGGCTCCCGGAGACCGCCCATCCCGCCCCCGTCTGGCTCGAGATCCCGGCCCCGGACGTGGAGTTCCGGACCGCGGACGGCCATTCGGCGCGGCTCTCGGACTATGAAGGGCAGATCGTCCTCCTCAACTTCTGGGGCAGCTGGTGTCCGCCCTGGCTCACAGAGATCCCGCACCTGGTAGAGGTCCAGAACGTGCTTCGCGATCTGGGTGGGACGATCGTGGGACCGGCGGTGGACTCGGGAAGTGGTGAAGACGTTCTCCGGTTCGCGGCAGAGCAGGGCATCAACTACCCCATCTGGATGTCCGATTACGAGACCGCGGTCGGTCGCTTCGGTGCCGCCGGATATCCCTTCACGCTTCTCATCGACCGGAAGGGAGTAATCCGCAAGCGGTACCTGGGGCCACAGACGGCCCGCACCCTGCTCAGGGATGTAGGCGCCCTCGTCGTCCGGGGGGCAGACTCCGTCGACGACGCGCGGGGCACCTGAACCGTACGTTTCGACCGGCTTCAGGTTACGTCGTGGCGGTGGCGTTCAGTTCCAGGAGCTGGCCCCTGTAGAGACGGGCATACATCCCGTCCGACGCGACGAGTCCGGCGTGTGTGCCCTCCTCCAGGATGCGGCCGTCGTCGATCACGAGTACGCGGTCCGCACGTTGAACCGTCTTCAGGCGGTGCGCGATGATGAGCGTCGTCCGATCCTTCATCACCGTCTGAAGCGCCTCTTCAACCAGCGCTTCGCTCTCCGTGTCCAGGCTGCTCGTGGCCTCGTCGAGGATCAGGATCTCGGGTTGCTTGAGGAATATCCGCGCGATGGCGACGCGTTGCCGTTGACCTCCGGACAGTCGGATTCCGTGCTCTCCGACCAGAGTCTCGTATCCGTTCGCCAGCCCCTCGATGAATTCGTGCGCGTGAGCGAACCGGGCCGCCTGCTGCACCTCGTCCATCGACGCTTCGGGCCTTCCGTAGGAAATGTTCTCGTAGATCGTGTCGGCGAACAGCAATGGCTCCTGCGGGACGATGCCCACCGCCGTCCGCAGCTCGATCAGGGGCAGTCTCCGAAGGTCGGCTCCACGCAGACGGATCACTCCCTGGGTCGGGTCCCAGAAGCGCGGTACCAGCGCCGCCAGTGTCGACTTGCCGGCGCCGCTCGGACCCACCAGGGCCACGATCTCCCCGGGCCGGATCTCCAGATCGAGGTTACGAAGCACCCACGGCTCGTCCCCTCCGTAGCGGAACCAGACATCCTGGAATACCAGCCCGCCCGGGTCGCTGGCCGGCGGTAGCGCCTCCGAATGACGGGGCTCCTTGATCTGAGGCTCGGTCTCGATGAGGTCGAATACCCTCTGGGCCGCACCCATGGCTTCCTGGTAACCGCTGTACAGGGAAGCCAACGCCGTGATGGCGGCCGCGACTGACACGGCGTACAGAAGGAACGACACCAGCTCGCCCGCCGTAATCTGTCCTTCCAGAACCAGCAACCCGCCCTTCCACAACACGATCACGATTCCGCCGAACGCGATGAACGTGATCATTCCGAAGAACAGTGCCCGCACGAATGCACGCTGGATGGCCGTGCGGAGCGCGCGCGCGATGCGCCCTCCGTAGCGCTGTTCTTCCCACCCCTCACGCGTGAAGCTCTGGACGATCGGGATCTGAGTGAACGCCTCCTCCGCCGCCGCGTTGGCCTCGGCGAGCTCGTCCTGCACCCGCGTGCTCTTCACGCGCAGAATGCTCCCGAAGGCGAATGCGCTCAGGACCACGATCGGCGCGACCGTGATCGTGGTCACCATGAGGTCGGTGTGAAGGATGGCCAGGAGGGTGAGCGACCCCACGAGATACAGGACCTGCCTCAGGAATTCCGCCATCTGGTGACTGAGGACGATCTGGAGAGTCGAGCAGTCGGATGTGAGTCGACTGGTGAGCTCACCGGAGCTGCGCTCCGTGTAAAAGCCCGGCGACAGGGTGAGGAGGTGGGCGAACAACTCCGTCCTCAGGCCCGCGATGACCTTTTCGGCCGTCGAGCTGAGCAGGAACACCTGCACGAAGTTGAATACGGCCTGTGCCGCGAATATTCCGAGGAGCAGGAACGCGATCGAGTTGAGAGCGGCCGGATCACGGTTCTCGAACGCTGCGTCCATCAGGTGCCGCACGACGAGAGGGAAAGCCAATCCGATCGCCGCGCTCACGACCAGCGCCACCGCCGCGACCGAAAGGCCCGGGCGATGACTTCTCAGGCGCGGCAAGAGCCGCTGAACGGCGAACAGGGAGAAGTTGGAACGGCCTTCTCGGGCGCGGCTCATGGACGTTGTCTTCCCGGTTTCCTCGTCAGCCCGCTGCGTCTATTTTCCC
>JBDHFS010000246.1:0-4618 GCA_039590285.1 Gemmatimonadota bacterium | reverse complement strand
GAGCCGCACCAGCCTGTGAACGCGAATCCACCCCGCTCATCCATGAGCCGCTGAAACTCGCCGTAGTCCGAGAGCCCTCGTACGGTGGCCGCCTCCCTGCGCTCGCCAGCCGCCTTGAACAGCTCGGTCTGTATCTCGTCGAGCATTTCGGGGAGTACACGGTCCAGGCTCTCCATGGGCACAGGCGCTTTTCGATCGGCCCCCTCCGGGCAATGTCGGCGAACGGTCATCACGCTTCCCGACTCCACGTCCCGAGGACCGAGCTCGAGACGCAGTGGCACTCCACGCCGCTCCCAGTCGTAGTACTTGGCTCCCGGGTTCATCCCCTCACGAGCATCCAGGTGGACCCGGACTCCGGCCGCCTCGAGGTCCCCACGCACCCGCTCCGCGGCCTCGAGGACCGCCCGCTGTTGCTCCTCGTTGCGCCAGATAGGGACGAGGACCGTCTGGTACGGTGCCAGACGTGGTGGAACGATGAGGCCCGTGTCGTCGCCGTGGGTCATGATGAGCCCACCCACGAGCCGAGTGGAGACGCCCCACGAAGTGCTCCACACATAGACGTGCTGACCATCTTCCGACTGATAGCGCACGTCAAACGCCTTCGCGAAATTCTGACCCAGATTGTGGCTCGTGCCAGCCTGGAGAGCCTTGTTGTCCTTCATCAGAGCTTCGCAGGCATACGTCCGCAGGGCCCCCGCAAACCGCTCCGCGTCGGTCTTCATGCCGGTGATCACCGGCATGGCCATCCACTCCTCCATGAACGTGCGGTAGACGCTCAGCATCCGGCGCGTCTCCTCCTCCGCCTCGTCCTCGCTCACGTGGGCCGTGTGTCCCTCCTGCCACAGGAACTCCGTCGTACGAAGGAATGGACGCGTCCTCATCTCCCATCGCACGACATTCGCCCACTGGTTCAGAAGGACCGGAAGGTCCCGGTACGAGTGAATCCAATCGCGCACGATCGGCCAGATGATCGCTTCGGAGGTCGGACGAATGACGAGTGGCTCTTCCAGCTTCTCGGGGCCCGCATGCGTGACGATCGCCGTCTCGGGCGCGAATCCCTCCACATGCTCCGCCTCCTTATCCAACGCGGACTTGGGTAGGAACAGCGGAAAATACGCGTTCTGGTGGCCGGTGGCCTTGAACATCCCGTCCAGACCCCCCTGTATGAGCTCCCAGATGCGATAGCCGTACGGCCGAATGACCATGCACCCCCGTACCGGAGAGTGACTGGCCAACTCGGCTTGCTGAACGATCTCGTTGTACCAGGCGGAGAAGTCCTCCGACTGGGGGGTCAGCCGTTTGCCATTCGCCATTCTCTCGTTCGCCTGTTGTCCCGGGAAGCCACACCGCGGTCCGTTGGTTTGCGCCGGAGTGCCGATGCGCACCGAAACGCACCAGTTTCGGGAGTCACGACTGACTCTCCAGAAGCACCGACACGGAGACCGGGGTCTCCCGGCCCGAGTCCATCTCTCGTATGACGACCTCACCCCTGGCCAACTCGTCCGGCCCGACCACGATCACCCGCTCGGCGCCGGCCTGGTGAGCCATCTTGAACTGCTTCCCCACCGCCCTGCCCCGATAGTCGTAACCCACGCGCCGGCCCCTGCCGCGCAGGGCATGCACGATGCGGAGGGCCTCCAGCGCTTCCGCAGGAGTCACGGCGACCACGAAGTCGTCCAGTCCCGCCCGTCGCTGCGGAACCAGGTCTCGATCCCGTAGAAGCTCCGCCAGGACCACGTCCCCCATCCCGAATCCCAGGGCCGGTAGGTCGGGGCCGCCGGCGGCCGCCACCAGTCCATCGTACCGCCCTCCACCGCAGATAGCCCTGAAGCGACCTTTTCGATCCCACAGCTCGAAGACGAGGCCCGTGTAGTAAGCCAGACCGCGCACCAGACGTGCATCGAACCGCACGTAGCTCGAAAGTCCGGCCGCCTCGATGCGATCCTCGAATTCACGTAACCGCTGGACGCTCCGGGCCACTCCCTCGGACTCACCGAACCGGTCGGCCACTTCCCCGAGGTCCGCGTCGGACAGAGAGAGGATCTCTCTGGCTCCGTCCCGAGCGCCAACGTCGGACAGGCGCTCGATCACCCACTCTTCTGGTTCACGATCGACTTTGTCGAGTGCCGCGAACGCCGCGGGAAGGTCCTCGCCGGACACACCCATTCCCGTGAGGACAGAGGATATCAACCCACGATCCGAGAACCGCGCCACGAAGTCTTCGTCTCCGAGACCGAAGGCGCGGAGAATGTCGATGGAGGCTGCCACAACCTCGGCGTCCGCCGCGACCGAGCTCTCCCCGACGATGTCCAGGTTTAGCTGAAAGTGCTCCCTCAGGCGGCCCTTTTGCGGCCTCTCGTACCTGAACAGCTGCGGAATCGAGAACCACTTGATCGGCTTCGCCAACCCTCCGGCCCGCGCCGCGACCATTCGTGCGAAGCTGGGAGTCATCTCGGGCCGCAGGGCCACCTCACGCCCACCCCGGTCAGTGAAGCCGTACAATTGACTCACGATCTCTTCACCGGACTTCCGAGTGTACAGCTCCAGCGGTTCCAGAGGCGGCCCGTCGTATTCGTCGAATCCGTAGTAAAATGCCACCTCTCGCCACACATCGAAAATGTGTGACCGAAGGGCCATGTCATCGGGATAGAAGTCCCGGAAGCCGGGAAGACTCGACGAATTCATGCGGCGGCTAATGTATGCCGCGTCGCTCGCAGGCGGCAACAGAAAGCGTCGGCCCGGAGGCCGACGCCATCCATCGTCACGCGCCCCGTTGCGGCCGTCGTAATCCTCAGCTCGGCCCGCAGAAACGGTCGTATGCCCGCTTCAAATCGTCGGCGATCTCTGACGCGTCCCGACCTTCGATCTGATGCCGCTCGAGCATGAACACATGCTCCCCGTCACGAAACAGTGCCACGGAAGGGCTCGAGGGTCGAAAACCCTGAATGAACTCCCGTGCACGCTCGGTAGCCTGAATGTCCTGGCCGGCAAAGACAGTCACCATCCGATCGGGTTGTGTCTCGTGGCCCGTCGCTATGGCTACGGCGGGCCGCGCGTTTGCCGCCGCACACCCACAGATCGAGTTGATCACGAGAAGGGTGGTCCCCTCCCCGGACGCCAGCGCACGCTCGACATCGTCCGATGTTTGGAGTTCCTCGGCACCAAGGCGCACCAGCTCCTCCCGCATGGGCCGGACGGCCTCCGGGTCGTATCGCATAGGCTCTATACCTCCTGAGTTTGTAATCGGCTCATCGCATCGCCCACCGTGTGAGCGGATCCCGTCACCACTACCGTTCCCCTGCCCGCGAGTTCCCGTGCTCGTGCCAGGGCCCGATCGAAATCCTCCTCCACCTCGACTTCGTGTCCACTCACGATCTTACGAGCCGAACGCGGACTCCAGCGTCGCGACGCCGGCGACGACGGGGCTACGGTGAACACGCTCGTGGACACCGCACCCAGCAACGGCTCCAGCATCTCGGTCCACGGCTTGTCACCGAGGATAGCGATCAGGGCGACGAGAGGTCGTGGCAGAGCCAGCTGGTCCAGGAGACCGGCCAGCGTGGATGCGGCTGCCGTGTTGTGAGCCAGGTCCAGAACCCACGTCCCTTTCGAGGTTCGTCGAACGTCGAACCGTCCGGGCCACCGGACGAGCTCCAGACCCTGTTTCCTGGCCTCGACCGGAATCGGGATCGGAAAGCGCTCCACGGCCCGTAGAGCCAGGGCCGCGTTGGCGGCCTGGTGAGACCCGATGAGCCCGGTCCGAAAGGCCTGGCTCTTCCCGTCCGGGCCGATGTAGGTAAAGGCGGTGCCTCTCAATCCGACCGATACGTCGACAGCCTCCATGTCCCGTCCCAGCCGGTCGATCGTGACGCCCAGCACCGTCGCCCGTTCCTCGACCACCCGCCAGGGCCCGTCTGACAGGTCACCCACGACGGCAGCGACGCCCGACTTCAGTATTCCCGCCTTCTCCACCGCGATCTCCTCGAGCGTGTCTCCCAGGTAGTTGCAGTGATCCCGACCCACGGAAGTGATCACGGTCACGGAAGGGTTCAGAACATTCGTCGCGTCGAGCCGACCTCCGAGTCCCACCTCGGCCACGACGACCTCGCACTCGGCTCGGCGGAAGCACTCGAACGCGAGCACTGTCGCCGATTCGAAGAACGTGGCGTCTTCCATCTCTGCGAGCGGCAATACGTCCGCCGCGCAAGCTTCCAGCAGGACCGGTTCAGCGGGCGATCCTCCGATCCGAATCCTCTCCCCGAACTTGACCAGGTGGGGTGACGTGTACAGCCCCACCCTGAGGCCTGCAGCGCGGAGAACGGCATCGACACAGGCCGCCGTCGTGCCCTTTCCGTTGGTGCCACCCACATGGATGGACGTCCACGTGTGGTGCGGATCGCCCAGCAGGCACAACATGGCCTCCGTTCGCTCGAGGCCCCAACGGATCTCGGCCGGAGGCTTCCGTTCGAGCAGGCGGGACAGGCGCCGGGTCACTGGCGGACACGCGGAGGACGGCAGGCCCGCCGTCGCGAGGAACGGGCCGTCAGCACATGTGGTGCAGGAGCATGGCCACGGTTTCGCGCATGCTGGTGCGAGGCACGATACCATCCAGCATACC
>JBDHFS010000245.1:0-4626 GCA_039590285.1 Gemmatimonadota bacterium | reverse complement strand
CAGGTCGTGGTACAGTGCCACGACGCGCCCGTCTGCGCCCAGGAAGGCTACGTCGAGGGCCTGCTTCATTCCGTACATATGTACGGCCTGGCAGGGCTCCAGAAGAAGTCCTTCACCCCGTCCCAGGGGAGGCTTTCCAAGCAGACCCCGCAATCGCGTCCAGACGTTGTCCGCCAATCCGATGCACTCGCCCAGATGGGCGCCCGAACGAGTCTCGTTGCGCACAGCGACGAGCCGCATTAGACGCCTCCGAGCTCGTTCATCAGATGCAGCATAGCGGGTCCGAGCACCACGACGAAGATCGCCGGGAAGATGAAGAACACGAGCGGCGGAACGAGCTTGATCGTCGTCTTCGCTGCGGCTTCCTCGGCGCGCTGGCGTCGCTTTGTGCGCAGCGTATCCGAGTGCACCCTGAGCGCCTGCGCGATGGACGTACCGAAGCGGTCCGTCTGGATCAGCATGGTGGCCAGGGCCCTGAGGTCGGCCACGTCGGTCCGCTCGCCCAGGTTACGAAGCGCGTCTTCCCGGGGTGTCCCGGCGCGCATCTCGAGATTCACGATCTGGAGCTCCTCCGCCAGGATTGCGCTCATCGTCTCGACCTCGTCCGCCACTCGGTGCAGGGCCTGGTTAAGGCCAAGACCGGCCTCGACGCAGATCACGAGCATGTCGAGCGCGTCGGGCAGGGCCTTCTGTATCTCCTTCTTCCTGCGGCGGATCTTCCTGGAGAGAAAGCCGGTCGGGGCCATCCACGCGATTCCACCGGCGGCCACGATCCACAACAACAGGTCCCGACCCCGCAAAGAGGGCAACATCACCATGATGAGGATCAAGCCCACAAGCAGCGACACGACGCGCATGGAGTAGAAGATCGGAACGGCATCCTGTCTCCGATATCCGGCCCGAATGAGTCGTTGGCGAACTTCGAACAGGTCTTTTCGGCCGCTGGCGACCCGCTCGCCGAAGTTCTGCAGCCAGACCTCCAGCTGCTCGCGGTTGGCCTGCCGCTTCCGGCGCTGTGTGATGCCCCTGTTGCTGGCGAGCTCCTGCAGCTCCGCGAGTCGACGGCCTACCGTACGGTCCCTTGCGGGGACCAGTTCGGCGACGGCTACGACCGCCAGTATGGCGGTAACGGCAATCAGAACGGCGACGACGGTAATCATCAGATCTCGATGTCTATGATGCGACGGATAATCAGGAATCCGAGGAATTGTAGCGTGGCCGCGAGCGCGATCAGCACCTTACCCATGGGCTCCTCGAACAGGATCATCATGTACTCGGAATTCAGTGCCGTAATGGCCAGGCCGAGCAGAATCGGCAGGGCGGCCAGGATATAACCTGTCAATCGCCCCTGCGCCGTATAGACCCGGATCTGGCGCTGAAGCGTGAAGCGCTCCCGGATCGTGTAAGCGATCTTGTCCAGAATCTCGGCGAGGTTACCACCTACCTCGCGCTGGACCAGGATCGCCGTGACGAAGATCCTCACATCCACGAGATCGACCCGGTCGGCCAGGCCGAGCAGTGAATCCTCCAACGGCAGACCGAATTTCTGTTCCTCGAAGATCTGTCGGAACTCCGCGCCCATCGGTTCGGGGGACTCTTCCGCGACGACTTTGAGCCCTGTCGGAAACGCGTGCCCCGCGCGGATGGAACGTCCGAGCAGATCGATGGCCTCCGGGAATTGCTCTTCGAATTGCCTAATCCGCCGCTTCTTGAGTCGCTTGACGTATAGATAGGGGAACATCAGGCCGCCCAGCCCCGCGATCACAGCCGTCACAGCCGTGCCGGAGAGGATGAACGCGCTGGCGGCGAGCGCTGCAGCCAGGCCGAACGATATGATCAGGAACGTCCCGGGCGTCCAATTCAGATCCGCCTGCTCGAGCAGGACTTTGAGGTCACGGACCTGGGGTACTCCCTCAAGAGCCGATTCGAATCCACGCGAGGCGTTTCGTTCGCGCAGGACCGATGCGCTCAGTAGCTCGCTCTCTATTTCGTCACGTCCGGTGACAGCCTCGAGTTGCTTGCGGAAGTCCCTCCGACGCTGCACCTCACGGAGGCTCTCGCCGAGGAAAGCCAGGGAGACCACCGCCATGCCCACGGCCAGGAACACTACAAGCGCGGGCAGCCAGTTCGGAGGCAGGAATTCCAACATCGGTATCCCTCCTCGGCTCAGCCGTCGATGTTCGTGAACAGGGAGATCGGGAGGTCGACTCCGTAGGCCAGCATACGCTCAGTGAAGCGAGGCCTGATACCGGTCGCCCGGAAGCGCCCGATCACGTTGCCGCCTTCATCCACACCCTCACGGTCGTATACGAAGATGTCCTGCATCGTGATGATGTCGCCTTCCATCCCGGTGATCTCCGAGACCGTCATGATCTTGCGCTGGCCGTCGGACAGACGGCCCACGTGAACGAGAACCTGGATCGCGCTCGCGATCTGTTGCCGCATGCCCTTCTCGGGGAGGTTGAGACCGGCCATCGAGATCATGGTCTCGAGGCGGGCCAGGGCATCCCTCGGATTGTTGGCATGCAGAGTGGTGAGGGATCCGTCGTGGCCCGTGTTCATGGCCTGGAGCATGTCGACAGCCTCAGCTCCACGGACCTCACCCATGATGATCCTGTCAGGCCGCATACGCAGGGCGTTGATCAGCAGATGTCGCTGGGACACCTCACCGGCGCCCTCCACGTTCGCCGTGCGCGTCTCAAGACGAACCACGTGTGGCTGACGCATTTGAAGCTCGGCCGAGTCTTCGATCGTCACGATGCGCTCGGACGTCGGGATCGACTCGGACAACATGTTCAGCAGGGTCGTCTTACCGGCGCCCGTTCCACCCGAAATGAGAATGTTCAAGCGCGCCTTGACGATACCCTGAACCAGCTCCAGCATGGACGGAGTCAGGGTCTCCGTGCGGAGAAGGTCCGGCGCGGAAAGTACATCTTTCTTGAACTTCCGGATCGATAGATGCGGTCCGTCCAGCGCAAGCGGCTGGATGATGGCATTGACGCGCGAGCCGTCGGCGAGCCTGGCGTCGACCATCGGAGACGAGTCATCGATCCTTCGCCCCACGGCCGATACGATCCGGTCGATGATTTGCAGCAGGTGCCGGTCATCCTTGAAACGGACCTCCGTCTTCTCCAGCCTGCCATTTCGCTCGACGAACACGCGCCGATACGTATTGACCAGGATATCCGAGATCGTGGGGTCCTGAAGTAGTGGTTCAATGGGACCGAGACCGAAGATCTCGTCCAGAATCTGGGTGACCAGGTCCTCCCGCTCATCATAGTTGAGCGGCGTGGACTCACGCGCCAGGAGGTCGTGGACGACCTTTCGAATCTCCTCCACCACCTGCGCCTTATCCAGCGCGTCGATGTTCGACAGGTTGAGGCGCTCGAGAAGCTGGCGATGGACCCGGACCTTGATTTCCTGCATCATTCCGGTGTCCTGCGCCAGCCCCGGCAGCTGCTTGCTCGTCGCGGCCGCGCCTCCTTCCCAGGGGATCGCATCCGAGCCGGCGCCGCCAGACCCGGCCGAGTCGTTCACTTCCGTCGGCGGTCCGCCTTGCTCGTCATTCATCGGGCTTCACTCCTCTTGGATGCTTTGGAGCCGAACATCTTTCGCAACCCGCCAAACAGGCCGTCTCCGTTAGCCTGCTGTGGCGAGAGGCCTGTGAAAGCCGTCACGAGAGCCTTCAGGTCCCGAGCGAAAGCGGACTTGTCCGTAAGAACCACCGGCTTACCGGAATTGATGGAATTCATTACCGACTCGAAGTCGTTGCCGAGAGTCCAGTAAACGGACAGCCCGAGCGTCTTCTCGATCTCCTTGAGGGTGATCGGATCGCTGCTCTGGTACCGGTTGACCACGAGGCGCAGCCACGCATCACCTTTCACCGAGCCCATCCGCTCGAGAAGCGGGAGACAACGGGTGATGTTGCGAAGCGATGGCAGGTCGACGTTGGTGATGAGGTATACATGGTCGGCCTGCTCGAACGTCGCCAGAGTCGGAGGCGAGAAGGACTTCGACGTGTCGACGATGATGTAGTCGTAATGTTGCTTGAGGAAATGCAGAATCTGCCGGATCTGGTCGCCCGTGACGGTCTCGGCCTTCGCCGGATGAAAGGGGGCGGACAGAAGCTCGACGCCCGAATCGTGTCGCTCGATGTAGGAGGCCAGGAGGCCCGCGTCCACGCGGTGGAAATTGCGCACCAGGTCGACGAAGCTGAAGCGGGGCTCGACGCCCAGGAGGAGCGCCGTCTCGCCGAGCTCCAGATCCAGGTCCACAAGAAGGACCTTCTTGCGAGTCAGGAGATGGAGAGCCACCGCGACGTTTGTGGCTACGCACGTGGATCCGGTGCCGCCCTTTGGGCTGAAGAAGGCCAGCAGCTTCGCCGGCTCGCTCCTCCGCTCTTCCGGCTTCTTTCCAAGCTTCCTGCTCAACCGGTCGATGGCGTCTCGAAGGTCCGCTTCGGATAGCGGCTTCTGCAAGTACTCGGAGACGCCCGCCTGCATGGCCTGCAGGAGGAGCTCGGGGGCCAGCGAGGGGCCAAGGCCGATCAGGCGTCTGCCGGGCGCACCCTCGCCCAGAAACTGGGCGAACTTGAGACCCATTACGGGGTCGTCCTCGAGATCCAGG
>JBDHFS010000244.1:0-4656 GCA_039590285.1 Gemmatimonadota bacterium | reverse complement strand
GAGTGGGTGAAGTCGCTCGGGATCCGCGAGGAGCGACTGCGCCTTCACCCCCACGGTCCCGACGAGCTGGCTCACTACGCGAAGGAAGCCGTCGACATCGAGTACCTGTTTCCGATGGGGTGGAGAGAGTTCGAGGGCATCCACAACCGCACGGACTTCGACCTCTCCCGACACCAGGAGCACTCGGGCAAGAAGCTCGAGTACGTGGAGGCTCACTCGGGCAAGAGGTTCGTGCCGTACGTGATCGAGACCTCGGCCGGGCTGGATCGGACCGTCCTGGTCGCTCTGGCCGACGCGTATCACGAGGAGGAAGTGGAGGGCGAGACCCGGACGGTGCTGCGCTTCAAGCCGAGTCTCGCCCCGACCAAGGTCGCGGTCTTCCCGCTGGTGAAGAAGGCGGGAATGCCCGAGATGGCCGAGAGCATCGCCGCCGACCTGCGCAGCCGCTTCACCACCTTCCACGACATGAGCGGCTCGATCGGGCGTCGCTATCGCAGGCAGGACGAGGCCGGCACACCGTTCTGCGTCACCGTCGACGGGCAGAGTATCGAGGACGGGACCGTCACGGTTCGCGACCGCGACACGCTCGAGCAGGTGCGTGTGGCCGCGGATGGTCTGGTGACGCACTTGAGCGAGCGGCTCGACGGAGGACCGGGGCGCTGATCGCGCCGGTACCTGAAGGCGCGGAGCTACCGTGGGACTGACGACCGCCGAGATCCGGGACAGGGCCGAGAGGTTCCAGGCGGCCTTTAACGAGGAGGTGTACGAGGCGCGGTCCGGGCGGAAGAGCTGGCCGGAGCTGGCCCCTCTGTACGAGGCGCAGTCGATCCTCGCTCCGTCCGAGACTCTCCCGGTGATCGAGCGTGCCATAGCGTCGGCCGACCCCGACGAAGAACGCCGGCTCCGCCGACTTCTTCGCTGGGCCGCCCGGCACCACCTCGAGGCCACCAACTCGCGACTGGACGACGAGTACTCGTACTGGCACGCCACAGCCAAGATCGAGACGGCTCAGGCGGCGATTCCCGTGAGTCAGGCAGCCGCCCTGATTCACGCCACGGAGTCGCGCGACGCTCGCCGTCACCTCGACCAGGCGTACCACCTGGTTCTGGAGGAGAGCACACCGCTTCAGCTGGACCGTCTGAGCCGGTGGCGGGAAGCGGCCATGGAGCTGGGGTACGGAGGTTACCGGGATGCCGTCGAGCGACTGGCGGGCGTCAACCTGCACGGTGTCGTTCAGGAGGCCCGGCGGATGCTCGACGAGACCGAGGACCTCTACCGCGATCACCTGAGACGCGAGCTCCGCGCCCGCCTGGACATCGACCCGGCGTCGGCGGAAGGTCACGACGCCGGCTGGCTGACCCGGATGATGTGGCTCGACGGCTCGTTCCAGGAAGGGAGGATCCTCGAGATTCTGCGCAAGGATTTGCGCGACATAGGATTACCTCTCGAAGTCGGAGGGCACGTCACTCTCGAGCACGAGAGCTTTCCCGGGCCGGGAATGATCGCCTGGTGCGCGGCCGTGCGCGTGCCCGAGCGTATCAACCTCCTGGTGATGCCCACGACCACGCAGCCCGGGTGCGTGGCCCTCCTCAACTCGACGGGAAGGGCCGTGCACTTCGCCTACACGGACGCGCGACTTGCCTTCGAGGATCGAGCCCTGGGAGACCTGGCCGTCGTGGAGGCGCACGCCCTGCTCTTCTCCGGTCTCGCTCTGTGCGACACGTGGGTGAGGCGCTCGAGCGGAATGACTGGATCGACGCTGGAAGACTACCTGAGGACGGCCTCGCTGATGGACCTGTACGCGCTGCGGCTCGCGGCTGCCCGCTTAGAGTTCGAGCTGGAGCTGGCCGAAAGCGAGCATCCGGCCGAGATGGGCCCCCGGTGGGCCGAGATCCTGCTGACGGCCACGGGATTCCGCTTCGATCAGCGGGCCTACGTGGAGAAGCTGGGGCAGAGGTTCGGCGCGGCCCGTTACCTGCGCGGCCGGATGCTGGCATCTCAGCTGTGGCGCGAGCTTCGCGAGAGATTCGACGAAGACTGGCACCGCAATCCCATGGCCGGGCCCTTTCTGGGCGACTGGCTCGCGCGAGGGATGCGCCACACGGCGGCCGAGCTGGCCGCGACTCTGGGCCAGGACAGGCTCGGAGGCGATGCCCTGCTCACGTCGGTAACGGACCGCCTGTCGTGATGCGAGCGGTCCTGGCCGCCTTCCTCGTCTTCGCCGTGGTCGGCGGAGCGCCGGGGCAGGAACCGACCGGAGACGAGCCGTCGCTCGAACAGGCCCGGCTCGTGCCCACGCCGGGCGAGCTCCGGGGCTGGTACGCGCCGACCACGCCTGACGAAGCGGTTGTCTACCTGAGCGCCCTGTCGGATGCCTTCCCCACGGTAACCGTCGACACGCTGGCCCTGGCGCCCGGCGATCCCGTCGTGAGGGACTCCGTTCTGCCGGTCCACGTGGTGTTCGTGGGGAGATCGGGTCCCTCGGCGGTCGGCGCTGGAGACCCTTCCGCGGCGGGTGAACGCGTGCGCGTGCTGGTTCTGGCGGGACAGCGCGGCGACGAGCCCGCGGGAACCGAGGTCGCACTCCAGATCATGCGCGACCTCGCCGCGGGGGATCTGCCCGGTTTGCTGGACGACCTGGAGTTCGCGTTCGTGCCGGCGGCGAATCCCTGGGGTCTCCTGTGGTGGATTCGCGACGAGCCTTCGGGAGTCGATCCTTCCCGGGACCATGTGGCCCTGCGCTCCAGGGCGGCGCGCGCGGTCCACGATCTGGCGGCGCGCTGGCGTCCACACATCGTGATCGAATTGCGCGAGATCGGGCCCAGCGTGTACCGGGTGCAGGTCGGCCTGCCCGTGCACCCGAACGTGGATCCGCGGCTGGCCAGGTACGGGCGCTTCTACCTCCTTCCATACGTTTCGAACGAGCTGGCCAAAGCGTCGATCACGTTCAGGGAGCAGGTGACAACGGTCCCCGAGCTGGCGGGTCGGGCGCCCCTTGTGGGTGGCGCGGAAGCACTGCCGCCCGGCGGCTTCCTGTCGCCGGGTCCCCTCGGCGCGGATCGAGCGCGCAACGCGTTCGCGCTCCGGGGCAGTCTCTCGATCATGCTCGGTGTGGCGTCGGTCGAAGGCGTCGAGGGCCTGCCCTCCCGGGCCGAGCTGCAATACGGGGCGCTGACATCGCTTCTCGCGGTCACCGCGAACAAGGGCGACGGCCTCCGCGAACGGGTGGCCACCGCGACGCTCGGGCCGGGAGTCGCGACCGTGGTCGGTGGGGACGGCGATGACCGGGGCGAAACCGCCCTCTCGCTTCGCTCCCGTTACGAGCGGGACGAGAATGGAACGAATCTGACGTGGCTCGTGTGGAGCGGCCTCGGCACGATTCAGCAACAGACCACTGACCGCTGGAGGCCCGCCGTACGCAGACTGCTTGCGCTCACGCCTCCTGCCGCGTGGTTGATCGAGCCCGATGCGAAGGAATGGGCGGATCTGGCCCGAGCTCACGGTTTCTCGGTCGAGCGGTTGAGCCGCGACGCGAGAGTAGAGGTCGGTGCCTACCCGTTGGGCGTCGCCGGACGACTTCCGGCCGAACTGACGGATGGACTGCCCCTGGAAACAGCGCCGGATGCCTCGAGCCTCATCGTCCAGGGCCGCCGCGACTTTCCCGAAGGCACGTGGGTCGTGCGCGCGGACCAGCCGGGGGCGAGGCTCCTGTTCACATTGCTCGAGCCGTGGTCACAGGACGCTCCGCTCGCCCGGGAAGTAGAGGCCGCCGGGACCGACCCGTACCCGGCCGCCGCTGGCGCGGGCGACTCGTTCGTGTATCCGGTATTCCGGATCGACGCCGACGCGCTGGCCCGCCTGCGCGTCGAGCCTCCGCCGGACGGCGGGTCCACTCGCGGCGCGGCCGACTGACGACGCCGTGAGCCTTCCGACCTGGTCGTTGTGGGCGGCCGCCGTGCTCCTGGCGGCCCTGTACGCTCGATTGATCGTAGCCCGAAACCGCCGCCTCGTGCCCCCGCCGGTGCTCGGCCGAGACGGAAGGCCTCTGCCCGCGCACACGCTTCGCCTGTCCGACGGCGAGATCGTGGCGTACCTGGACGTCCTGCCGGAAGACCCGTCCGCCGCGGGGCACTCGGGATCACACCCGACGATCGTGCTCATTCCCGGCGCGGACGGGATCAAGGAATCCTTTCGCTACCAGATACCAGCCCTCGGCGCTCGCCACCGGGTGTTATGCGCCAGCCTCCGGCGCCGGTTCGCCGTCGAAGACTCACTGGACCGGATGGTGGACGACGTCCGCGAGCTGGCGGAACGGGCGGGAGCGGATGAACTGGTCCTGATCGGGCAGAGCCTGGGCGGGGCGATCGCGCTGCGGTTCGCCGTGCGCAACCCGGAGCGAGTGCGTGCCCTGGCCGTCGCCAACAGCCTCGCCCGCGTCGGTTACGAGCACGTGGGACTCAACCGCACGCTCCTGACGCCCCTGGCCATGGGCACGACCCGCTACCTGCCCACGTTCGCGGGTCGACTGATGGCGCGACTGTGGAGCCGTCTCGACGTGTGGATCTTCGAAGCTTCGACGGGCGGCGAGCGCGTGATCGAGTACGCCCTGTGGACGGGACCCCGCACGGTGCCATCGTCGGTATCGCGCGCCAGGGT
>JBDHFS010000243.1:0-7354 GCA_039590285.1 Gemmatimonadota bacterium | reverse complement strand
CAGAAGCTAGGTACTCGCTGGAGGCTGGGTGGGTCGGGCTACTTCCAATGGCAGGTGACGGGAGCGACCGGCGTCCCCGATCCGGATGCACGGAACCGGGTCTATGCAGCCGGTGGACAGGTGGCATTCTGGCCGATCATCGAACGGTTCTATCTCTCGGGGCGACTACTGGCGGAGTTCGGGGCCCGGGACCGGTTTCAGGGGCTGCTCGGCACATTCTCGCTCGCCTATACCTTCTAGCGCCGCTGCTTCCGCGCTCCGAGTTCAGACTCAAGTTCCAACTAGTAGCCCGTACAGAACGCAAGGCGCTCGCTCTCGCAACCAGCTGAGAAGGACCGCGATCGTGCGGCCTACACCTTATAATCCTACCCTGATCGCGCGCAGACCCGCTGATGCGTTGAAGCTCAGTCCGTTCCTCCTGACAGCGAGGTTCCGTTGAGTAACCCGGAAGGCACTCTCAAACGCCGATGGCGCCTGCTGCTGCTCGAGATCGCCGCCATCTTCATTGGCATTACCGCCTCGTTCTGGGTGGACGAGTGGCGAGAGGAGAGACAGGACACGGCTACCTTTCACCGGATACTGGGCGAGATCTATTACGACGTCATTCTCGACGAGAGCGCGATGACTGGCTTGGCGGCAGGCAGCAACCAGCAGCTGCAATACGCCGCCAATCTGGCGTTGCGGGACACAGTATCGGCGTTCCCCAATGAGATGACCGAACAGGAATCGGAGGCATTGTTTCAGGCGCTCGAGGGCGTCTTCTACTCGTACAACCCCTCGCTGACCCTCGGAGGCTATTCACGGCTGACGAACACCGCCTTGCATATCCCGGTCAACGACGTCCAACTCTCGCTCGACAACCTCTACGGGCTTCTTGTCGACGGCCATGAGAACTACGCCCGGCTGCAGGCCGAGCTCCGCGATCTTGGAACCCAGCACTGGTATGGCACGGGAGTGATTCCCTGTCGGGATCTTCTCGACGGTTTCCCAATCGAGGATGAGCGGGCCGAAGCGCTGGATCTAGTCAACCAAGTTGCACCGACCCAGCAGGCCATCCATCGTGATGGTGAGTGCCTCTCCGCACCGATCAATCACGCGGTTGCCGTCCAGGCCGTGAAGTCTGAGACGTTCAAGACAGCGTTGCGGCGAGCCATCCGCATTCGCCGAGACGGAGCCGCGCAACTGGCCTGGAATCGAAGCATGGCGCTCTCGATTCGCTGGGCACTGGAAGATTACCTGCCAGACATCAGCCTGCCCGTCGAGACCCTGGGCATCCTCGGGTCCGCCACGCCAGCCGGGTGGAATCAACCCAAGGCCATCGATATGCAGCGCCTGGGGCCGAATGACTGGGTCCTGGAAATTGCGCTTAAGGACGGCGAGGTCAAGTTCCTGGCGAATCACGAGTGGACCATGAATTGGGGCGCACCCCGTCCGTGGGTAGCCACCAGCGGGGGATACGAGGCGGGCCAGGTATCGTTGGAAGACGCGTTTCCGTCCGGAACCGCCTGGTTCAACGGCCTGAACATGCCGGTCAGAGCCGGGCGCTTCCGGGTCCGGTTCAACACGCAGTCAGGCAGGTACAGCTTCGAAGCTTTGGATGATTAGTCGCCAGCCAAGTTCGCCCAGGAAGTTCGCCCAGTTGGGCGCGAGTCGCCGAGAGCCACGACTCTAAGTAGATTTCTGACAGTTAGTTAGCCGGGGTGGCGAAAAGGCAGACGCGAGGGACTTAAAAGATGGTGCGTCTCGTCACGAAGTTGACTGTTTCCGCTCATCTTCGCGGTTTTCTTATCTGTTTCAGATAACTTTAGACCCCGAGATTCGCTGTGCTCACCACCTAAGTTCGCCCTGTTTCTTCGCCCAGTTCCGATCACCCACCCAGGAGCCGGTCGGAAGTTCTCCCACGCGGAGGCTGGAGGATCTTCCGACTCGCGCCACAGTGCTGTTCTGTGAGATGATGAATTGCGTATAGCGGTAAACCAACCGACTCATTCGCAAGGAGGATAAGATGCGGTCGTCAACGCCGGGCGTGCTTGGAGTGTTGATGGTCGCGCTGTTTGGCTGCGGAAGCGGGATCAGCGTACAGAGCGACTGGGATCCGGGCGTGGACTTCTCTGCCTTCAACACCTTCGCGGTGCTAGATGAGGCGACGGGCGGCGGTGGCCTCGATCAGCTCACCCAGAACCGGATCAAGACCTCCATCTCCAACACGCTCCAGGCGAAAGGGATGCGCCAGGTCGACAGCGCCGACGACGCGGATGCCGCGGTGGGCTGGCAAGTCACGACGGAAGAGCGTTCATCCTTCCAGACGGTCAACACCGGCTGGAGCAACTACGGCTGGGGCTGGAACCGAGGCTGGCACGGATCCACGATGGGCGTGGGCATGACGACCAGCCGGACCACCGAGACGCGTTACGAGGTCGGCACGCTCATCATCGCTCTCGTCGATGTCGAGCGTGACGAGATGATCTTCGTCGGCCAGGGTTCCAAGACGCTCCCCAGCGGAAACCAGACGCCGGAGCAGGCTCAGGCGCGCATAGACGAGGCTGTCGCGAAGATCCTCGAGGACTTCCCGCCCGGGAGCGACTGAGATCGCCTGGCGCAGGTCCGGCAAGGTTGTCCCTCTCTACTATTTGCGAACGGAGTGCCCGCGATGACCACCAGGCGAGAGTTCACGCAGACCGTTCTCGGCGCCACGGCCGCCTTGGCTGTGACCCGATGCGGGCCCACGGAGCAGACGTCGGTGAGGACCCGGCAGGCGGAACCCCTGGCGGGGCACTTCCACCCCAAGGGCAAGGCGCCGTCGGAGTTCACCCGCGCGATCCTCGAGCAGGCCCGTGGCACGCTCCCGTTCGTTGACCGAAGGGACTTCGAGGAGCGGGCCAAGGGCTTCGTCGCTCCCATGGAAGAGCTTCAGATCATGGCTGACGCGGGGCACGTCGCCTGGGACATGGAGCCCTTCCAGTTTCTCGATGAGGACCGGGAGTTCGACAGCATCCACCCGTCGTTGCTCCGCCAGTCGCGGCTCAACCAGAACTACGGCCTGTACGAGGTGATCCCCGGCATCTACCAGGTGCGCGGCTTCGACCTCTCCGACATCTCCTTCGTGCGTGGCAAGACCGGCTGGATCGTCTTCGATCCTCTGGTCAGCGCTGAGGTAGTGCGAGCGGCGTGGCAGCTCTTCCAGGAGCACGTCGGTGAAGGGCTGCCGGTGTCGGCGGTGATCTATTCCCACTCGCACGCCGACCATTGGGGCGGCGTGCGAGGCATCCTCGACGAGGCCGACCTCGCAACCGGCAAGGTCGAGGTGATCGCGCCACGCGACTTCATGGAGCACACGATCTCGGAGAACGTCTTCGCCGGCAACGCGATGAACCGGCGGCTCTTCTACCAGTACGGCCTGCTGCTGCCGGCGAGCCCACACGGCTACGTCGGCCAGGGCCTCGGCCAGAACGTCTCCAGCGGCGCCGTGGGCCTGATCGCGCCAACCCGGATCGTCGAGGACGACATCGAGGAGTTCGAGGTCGACGGAGTGCGCATGATCCACCAGAACACGCCGCGCACCGAGGCGCCCTCCGAGATGAACACCTACTTGCCCGACATGAAGGCGCTCTGGATGGCTGAGAACGTCATCGCGTCGTTCCACAACATCTACACCCTGCGAGGTGCCGCGGTGCGCGATCCGCGACGCTGGTACAAGTACATCAGCCGCGCGCTCTACCTCTTCGGGCTCGAGGCCGAGGTGATGTTCGCCTCGCACCACTGGCCGCGCTGGGGCAACGGCCGCGTTCAGGAGGTCCTCCGCGGTCAACGCGATCTCTACGCCCACATGAACAACTATGTGCTGCATCTGGCCAACCAGGGGGTGACGATCAACCAGATCCACAACGTCTACGAGCAGCCGCAGAGCCTGCGCGACAAGTGGTTCTGTCGCGGCTACCACGGATCGCCCGAGCACAACAGCCGCGGCACGGTCCAGCGCTACCTCGGCTTCTGGGACTGCAACCCCGCCACGCTGATTCCACTATCGCCCGAGGAGTCCGCCCCGCTCTATGTCGAGATGATGGGCGGCGCCGAGAAGATCCTGCCGCGCGGCAGGGAGCTGCACGACGCAGGCGACTACAAGCTCGCCCAGGAGATTCTCAACAAGCTGGTGCAGGGCGAGCCCCAGAATCAGGAGGCGAAGGACCTGCTGGCGGACGTCTTCGAGCAACTCGGATATCAGCAGGAGAACCCCGGTCTGCGCAACAGCTACCTCGCCGCGGCCTACGAGCTGCGTTCGGGAATCCCAACCGGTGAGATGCCTGACACCTCCAGCCCCGACGTAATCCGGGCCATGTCAACCGAGCTGTTCCTCGACTTCCTCGGCATCAAGATGGACAGCCGCGAGGCCGACGGGATGCGCTTCACGATCAATCTCGTCACGCCCGACAACGACGAGAAGTTCATCATCGAGCTGGAGAACTCGACGCTCACCAACCTCAAGGGCTTCCTCGCCGAGGATCCCGACCTGACGCTCACGATCGATCGTGCCGATCTGGAGCTCACGATGATGGGCGCCAAGGAGCTCGCCGCCCAAATCGCCGACGGCACCGCCAGGGTCGAGGGCGACGTCTCGGTGCTCGAGACCGATCGCGGAGTAGGGACCGGGACCAGCCAGTAGCCCAAAGAGCCCGCTGCGAGAGCGGGCTCTTTGCGTCGGGTGGGCGAACTCAGCGGGCGAACGACGCGTTCCGTCTGCATCCCGCACTCCAGATACTGGGGTAGGCAGCGAAGCCGCAGAGACCACCTGAGGAGGACCGCGATCGCGTGGCCTATACCTTATAATCCCACCGTTCTCGCTTACAGACCTCGCCCAGGAAGTTCGCCCAGTTGGGCTTGAGTCGCCGAAGGGCACGACTCTAAGTAAATTACTGACAGTTAGTTAGCCGGGGTGGCGGAAAGGCAGACGCGAGGGACTTAAAAGATGGTGCGGCTCACCGGGAAGTTGACGGTTTCCGCTCACTTTCGCGGTTTTCTTATCTATTTCAGATAAGTTCAGACCTGCAGATTCGCTGTTCTCACCACATAAGTTCGCCCTGTTTCTTCGCCCGGTTTGCGACCCCTGCTCGGAGGCGTTGCGATGAAACCGTACGTAAACGTATGGTTGTGACTTCATTCGTAGGATGATCGCCGCGCCGGAAGAGGCCAGTCCTTGTAAGTGACTGACTGAGTGGCAGAACATTCGCCAGCCAACGGCTTTAAAAACCTTTAGGATGGGAGACCAAGCATGCGAGGCGCGATTCCAACTTGGTGTACCCTGGCGGTCTTGCTCTCCACGGTTCCTGGGATAGCGCAGGAATTCACGATAGACAAGCCAGAGCAGGTGGACGTCGAGTATTCCCCCTTCGTCAACCAGCGTTTCCCGCAGCGGGTGTTCTGGGGCGACACGCACTTGCACACGACGTACTCACCGGATGCAGGCATGGTTGGCAACTTCAACCTTGGTCCGGCGGATGCCTACCGGTTCGCTCGAGGTGAGCAAGTCGAGGCCAACAACGGCATGCAGGTCAAGCTGGTGCGCCCGCTTGACTTTCTCGTCGTCTCTGATCACGCGGAGTATCAGGGCCTAATGCCGGTTCTTCGCGCCGGCGACCGGGAGCTCTTGGAGAACGAGGTCGGGAAGCGTTGGTACAACTGGTTCAAAGAGGGCCCGGAGGGCCAGATGAAGGTGTTTCTCGAATTCGCCGAGGATCTCAACACCAACACGGCTCGAATTCCGTTCGCCGACATCGCGCGATCGACCTGGGACTTTATGGGTGAGACCGCCGATGAGTATGACCAACCGGGGAAGTTTACCGCGTTCATCGGCTATGAATGGACGTCCACGCCGCGAGGCAACAACCTCCATCGCGTCGTGCTCTTCAAGGATGGAGCCGACAAGGCCACCCAGATTGTGCCCTTCAGCTCCTTTGACAGCACCGATCCGGAAGATCTTTGGTCGTTCCTCGCGAACTACGAAGCCAAGACGGGTGGCCGTGTGCTGGCTATACCGCACAATTCAAACCTGTCCAACGGCCTGATGTTCGACGCCAGGAGGCTCAACGGTGAGCCTTTGACCAGAGCGTACGCCCTGGCCCGGACCCGGTTCGAGCCACTCCATGAGATGACCCAGATGAAAGGGGACAGCGAAACGCATCCCAAGCTGTCGCCGGAAGATGAGTTTGCGGACTACGAGACTTGGGGCACGGCCAACCTCACCGGCACGGCGGCACAGACCGACGACATGCTGCCAGGCAACTATGCCCGCTCGGCGGTGAAGCGCGGCATGGAGCTTCAGTCGGAAATCGGCGTGAACCCTTTTAAGCAGGGCTTCATCGGGTCTACCGACTCCCACACCTCGCTCGCGACAGCCGGCGAGAACAACTTCTTCGGCAAGGCTTCGATGGTGGAACCCGGTCCGGAGCGCTGGGAGCACGTCATGATCGAGTCCCAGACCGATCCAAGCCTGACGACCTGGGCTTCGGATATGACGGCTTCGGGTCTCGCGGCGGTTTGGGCGACCGAGAATACGCGAGCGGCCTTATTCGAGGCGATGGACCGTCGTGAAACCTATGCTACGACCGGACCGCGCATGCTCGTACGCGTCTTCGCGGGCTGGGACTTCACGCCGGAGGACATGCACCGCTCCGATTTCGCCGCACACGGATACGCCAAGGGCGTTCCCATGGGTGCGGATCTAACGACGGCACCAGCGGGCGAGGCGCCGAGCCTCGTAATCCGTGCTTTGCGCGACCCGGACGGCGCAAATCTGGACCGAGTTCAGGTGGTCAAGGGATGGCTAGACGCGAACGGTGAGGCCCAGGAGCGGGTCTACGACGTGGCCTGCGCGGACAATCGCGCTGTTCGAGATCGACGCTGCGAGCGTGAGGTAGGCAGCACGGTGGATGTGGCGACTGCATCCTATACGAACACGATCGGTGCCCCCCTGATCTTCGCGCACTGGACCGACCCGGATTTCGACCCGACGACGCACGCCTTTTACTATGTCCGGGTACTTGAAATCCCTACGCCACGGTGGACGGCGTACGACGCCTTCCGATTCAACGTCGACATGTCGGACGACACCCCGATGGTGCACCAGGAGCGCGCCTACACCTCGCCAATCTGGTACACACCGTGAGCGGACAACCGCTGAGCTCATTAGACACAAGTTCCAATTAGCAATCCGGACTGAACGCAAGGAGCCCGCTCGTGCGGCGGGCTTCGTTCATCGGGTGCGCGAAGTACAAGGGCGAACAACGCGCTTCTGCTTCGACCCCTCGGGGTGCTCCGCGACGATTGCCTCGGTCGTGAGCAGGTCAGTTGGGCGGTTGAT
>JBDHFS010000242.1:0-4729 GCA_039590285.1 Gemmatimonadota bacterium | reverse complement strand
CTACCCGGACGTCGGCGACATCGCGCTGCAAGAGACTTCAGCGGATGGCGGTGTCGGCTGATGGCGGACGGCGCGGTGAGGGAGACGACTTACCTCGAGGCGATCCGCGAGGCCATGCAGGAGGAGATGCGGAGCGACGAATCCGTATTCATCCTCGGTGAAGACATCGGCGTGTACGGCGGTGCCTTCAAGGTCACCGAGGGCTTTCTGGAAGAGTTCGGCCCCGACCGCGTGATCGACACTCCGATCAGTGAGGCGGCCATCGTGGGCGCCGCCATCGGGGCGGCCCACATGGGCCTCAAGCCCATCGCCGAGATGCAGTTCATCGATTTCATCGCGCCGGCATTCGACATGATCGTGAACTTCGCGGCGAAGTCGCGCTACCGGACGGGTATTGGCGCCGGACTCGTCATACGTGGGCCGTGTGGCGCCGGCGCACGCTCCGGCCCCTTTCACTCACAATCGGTCGAATCCTACTTCGCTAACGTGGCCGGATTGAAGATGGTGGCTCCGGCCCGTGCCTACGATGCCAAGGGGCTGCTTCGCGCATCCATTCGCGATCCGGACCCGGTGCTCTATTTCGAGCACAAGTACCTTTATCGCCGGATCAAGGAGGAGCTTCCCACGGACGAGGAGATCCTGGTGCCTCTTGGCGAGGCGCGGACCCACCGTCCGGGAGAGGACCTCACGATCGTGACCTACGGTGCCATGGTGTTCAAGGCCGCCGAGGCTGCCGATCGGATCGATGGGACCGACGGCTCGGAGATCGAGGTGATCGATCTTCGCACTCTCCGCCCGCTCGACACCCGGGCCATCGTCGAGAGCGTCCGCCGCACGGGTCGTCTCCTGATCGTCCACGAAGCTCCGCGTTTCGGAGGCTTCGCGGGCGAGATTACGGCCCAGGTCTGTGAGGAGGCGTTCGAGTGGCTGGATGCGCCGATCCGTCGCGTGACTGCCATCGATACGCCTGTGCCGTACGCGCCGACGCTAGAGGATTACTACCTCCCACAGGTCGACGACATCGTCTCGGCGGCCCGCTGGTTGCTGGCGTACTGAGATTCGGGCCGCGGCGGCGCCGCGGAGACGTACCGACAGGAAAGAGGAACGAGAAATGTCCAGGGTCGACGTGATCATGCCGCAGATGGGGGAATCGATCGCCGAGGGGACGCTCACCCGCTGGATGAAGAGCGTGGGCGATTCCGTGGAAAGGGACGAGGACCTGTTCGAGATCTCCACGGACAAGGTGGACGCGGACATCCCGGCGCCGGTCAGCGGCACGCTCGTGGAGATCCTGGTGGAAGAGGGCGCCACGGTCGAAGTGAACACCGTCGTGGCCCGGATCGATACGGAGGACGGGGCGGCCGCTCCCGCGGCGCCGGGCGCCGAGGCAGCTCCCGAGCCCGGTCCGGCGGATGAGCCGGAGCCCGACTCCGAGCTTCCCCCTGTGTCCGAGCCGCCTCCGACCACGTCGGCCACGACGCCGCAGCCGGAGGTCGAGCCAGCCACACCTCAGTCCCCCACAGGGGCAACCGAAGATGGGATCGCCACGCGTGAGGAACGCCTTCAGACGCGCTCCACTCCCCTGGTACGGAAGATCGCCGAAGAGCATGGTGTCGATCTGGCCGAGGTATCCGGCTCCGGAATCGCCGGCCGGGTGACCCGGGACGACATCCTGTCGTACATCGATTCCCGGGCAGCCGAGCCGACGCCCGTCGCGGCTCCGGCCCCGGCCGTATCCACCCCGGCCGCGTCGGCGGCCCCCGGCGCCCCCGGCGCGATGCGGGTTCCGATTCACGGCGCCACCCTGGATATCCGAATCCCGTCCGTGCCCATCCGCGAAGGCGACACCGTAGAGGAGATGAGCCGTGTCCGGCTTCGCACCATGGAACACATGCTCATGTCCAAACGGGTGTCGGCGCACGTCACGTCGGTGAACGAGATCGATTTCGAGCACGTGGTGCGCCTGAGGAAGCAGCTGAAGGCGAAGTACGCGGAGCAGGGAGTGAAGCTGACGTACGGGCCGTTCATCATGAAGGCGGTGATCGAGGCCTTACGTGAGTATCCGATCCTCAACGCATCGGTGGATGGTACGCGGATCGTGTATCACCGGGACATCAACCTCGGCATCGCGGTCTCCGTCGCGGAGGGGAAGGAGCTCATCGTCCCGGTGCTCAAGAACGCCGACCAGCTCAGCTTGATGGGGCTGGCGGCCGGGGCCAGCGAGCTCGCGGAGAAGGCGCGCTCCAAGACGCTGGACTTCGTGGACATCGAGGGTGGCACGTTCACGATCACGAACGTAGGAGTGTTCGGAAACCAGTTCGGCATGCCGATCATCAACCAGCCGCAGGTGGCAATCCTGGGAACCGGTGTGATCGAGAAGCGGCCGGTCGTCGTTCAGGATACGATGGGCAATGACATGATCGGGATCCGGCACATGTCGTACTTCGGACTCAGCTACGACCACCGTGTGGTGGATGGGGCGATCGCCGCCTTCTGGCTCAACAAGGTGAAAGAAGTCATCGAGAACTTCCCGGAGGACATCATGTAGCCGAGCGGATACCCGGTGAATCCACTCGAGAGGGCGGCGGTCTCGCGGGAGCTCGCCGCCCTCGGTGCAACGGGCTCCCGGTGACTGGGCCGACGGACGGAACCGAAGTGTCCGGAATCGGTACACATCGTTCCGGTACCGAACAGAATCGGTGGATGCAACGACACGGTCACGGACAGGTAACAGGTTGTTGGCAAGTGTGTTACACAACTCGTTCCTCTTGGCACATGCGTTGCTCATGAAACGTATCGCCGTGTCGGTACGTACTGCGGGGTCCCGGTGCGGAGGAGGGGCAATCTCCTGCCACGCTCGGGCGAGAGTGTGCGCCACTGCCGGGATTCGGGCCGCGTTGCGGCAAGGTGTCGGCTACACAGCACCTGCGAGATGAAAGTGGACGAGCCAGGAGGGAAGATGGAGAGTGTGAAGGCCGGCGCTCCAGCGGAGCGATCGCGGCCGCGCATCGTGGACGGGGAGGAAAGGCGGCGTCCGTCTATGAGGAAAGAGCGGGGCGAGGGAGGTGGCTCCGGCGGCGGTGCCTCCAACGAGTCCGGATCGCGCGTTTCCCGCATGGACATCAAGCGGGAGCCCAAGGGCAAGAGGAAGAGGAACGTCTACATCGGTATCGGGGCGGCCGGCCTCATCCTCGTCACATACTTCCTGTCGCAGCTCGAGCCGGCTGCGCCCACCGTCGATCGGAACGTGATCATCCTGGGAACCGTCGAGCGGGGCGAGATGGTTCGCGAGGTGCGCGGCAGCGGGACTCTCGTCCCCGAGCGCGTGCAGTTCGTCGCCGCAGTCACTGCGGGTCGGGTGGAATCGGTCCACTTCGAGCCGGGCCAGGCGGTGACGAAGGAGGATGTCCTGGTCGTCCTTTCGAACCCGGACGTCGAGCTCCAGGTGCTCGAGGCGGAGCAACAGTGGACGGGCGCGCAGGCCGCGCTCATGTCGCTGCGGCAGACGCTCGGCACCGGAATACTGTCGCAGGAAGCGACCGTGGCCGACGCGCGCGCGCGGTATCAGGAATCGCGCCGTCTGGCGGAGGCGTACGCCGAGATGGTGGGTGACGAGTGGGTATCGGGAAACGAGTACGAGACGGCCCGAGACAACGCTGACGCCGCCCAGGAAAGGCTGCGCACCGAAGACGCTCGCCTCGAGCTCATGAGAGGTACGATCGACGAGCAGCTCCGGGTGCAGAGAGACCGGGTCGAACGACTCGCGAACATCTACCGCTACTACCAGGAGCGCTCCGCCAACATGCAGGTGACGGCCAATGCCGAGGGAATTCTCCAGGATTTCGACCTCGAGGTCGGCCAATGGGTGCAGGCCGGAACCACTCTGGCCCGGGTCGCCCGGCCCGAGCGGTTGAAGGCCGAGCTGCGCATCCCGCAGACGCAGGCGCGTGACGTTCAGGTCGGGCAGCTGGCGTTCGTGGACACCCGGACGGACACGATCCCCGGGCACGTGCGCCGAGTGGATCCCAACGTCCAGGGCGGTTCCGTGCTCGTCGAAGTCACTCTGGATGGCGACCTGCCAGCCGGAGCGCGGCCGGACCTCAGCGTGGATGGCACGATCGAGCTGGAGCGCCTCACGGACGTGCTCCATGTGGGCCGGCCGGCGTATGGCCAGAGTCACAGCACCGTGAGTCTGTTCCGGGTGCTCGAAGGAGATGAAGACGCGGCCGAGCGCATCACCGTTCAGTTGGGACGGAGCTCGGTGAATCGGATAGAAGTGGTCGAGGGCCTGCGGGAGGGTGACGTGATCATCACGTCCGACATGTCCAGATACGACGACGTCGACCGGGTCCGCATAAGGTAGAGTCCGAGAGCGCGGCCCGCGGCCGCTTCGTAACGAGGAGAGAGTACACGATGGAGAACGGCACAGCGCTGATCCGGATGGAAGGCGTCAAGAAAGTCTTCTTCACGGAAGAGATGGAGACGCACGCCCTGTCGGACATCCACCTGGAGATCAGGGACGGGGAGTTCGCCGAGGTGATGGGACCGTCGGGGTGCGGTAAGTCGACGCTCCTTTCCCTGGTCGGCCTGCTCGACACGCCGACGGATGGCGGCTACTGGCTGGATGGTGAGCCGGTGTCCAACCTGACCGCCTCGGAGCGGGCCCGGGTCCGCAACCGCCACATCGGCTTCATCTTCCAGGCCTTCAACCTCATCGGCGACCTCACCG
>JBDHFS010000241.1:0-4769 GCA_039590285.1 Gemmatimonadota bacterium | reverse complement strand
GGATGGCATCGGTCACTGTCGAGCCCGCCGCGTCGTCCGGGAGTCCCAGCTCCCGCCTCAGATCATCGCACGCGCGCTCGACCAGGCCGCCCACCACCATCACGGTGCGCGACGCGACGGTCGGGCCGCTGTCCGGCACGACGGCCGTGTCGGGCGGCGCGATGACCACGTGCTCGGGGTCGAGGCCGAGACGTTCCGTGACGAGCTGCGTGAACACGGTCAACGTGCCCTGACCCATCTCCACGTTGGCCGTGCGGACTTCGACCCGGCCATCGGGCAGTCCGGCCACGTGGACCTCGGAATCAAGGTATACTTCGCCCGCTCCCGTGAACCCGGCTCCATGGAAGAACGTGGCCAGGCCCACTCCCCGCCGCCTCGTCTGGTCCGACTCGTTGAAGGCGGCGTGCGCCGCGCGCAGTGCCGAAAAGTCAGCCGCCTCGAGGGCTCGTTCCATGACGGCTTCCCGATCCGCGCCGTCGTCGATGGTCTGCCCGGTCGCCGTGCTCTGTCCCGGCCGGATGAGGTTTTGACGACGCAGCTCGACCGGGTCCATTCCCAGCCTGGCCGCGATCCGGTCCATGTGTCGTTCGCACGCGAACTGGCTCTGGGGGGCCCCGAACCCTCGGAACGCCCCGAACGGCGGCGAATTCGTCAGCACGGCTCGACCATCGATGCGCACGTGATCGCAAGCGTACGGTCCCGCCGCGTGAATGATCGAACGGCTGAGGACGACGGGCGACAGCGTCACGTAGGCTCCCCCGTCGAGCAGGACCTCTATGTCCTGCGCCAGAAGCCGTCCGTCCCGATCCACGGCGGTACGGTGTCGCACCCGGGATGGGTGCCGCTTGGTCGTGGCGACCATGTCCTCCGACCGGTCGTACACGAGCTTCACCGGTCGTCCGGCCTTCAGTGCCAGGAGCGCCGCGTGAAGGGCGATCCCCGACGGGAACTCCTCCTTGCCGCCGAATCCGCCCCCGGTCGCCGCCTGGATGATTCGAATACGGTTCTTCGGCCGCTCTAGAGCGTGGCGAAAGGCATCCACGATGTAGTACGGGCATTGCATGGAGCCCGCGACCGTGATGACACCGTCCTCCTCCCACGCGAGCATGCCCTGCGTCTCGAGGTAGACGTGCTCCTGCGCACCCGTCTGGTAGACTCCTTCGACGACGACCGGCGCCGCCGCCAGCGTACCCTCCACATCCCCCTTTTCGATGAGCAACCGCTTGAGGATGTTGTCCTCGCCGTACTGGATCTGCTCCGCCGCCGGTGGCATTCGGAAGTCGAGTGCGGGGGGCTCCGCGTCGACGATGACCTCCACGGATGCGACCGCGCGCCGGACCATGTCTCGCGACGTGTGGGCCAGCAGGAGCACCGGTTCGTGCACGTGCCGAACCCGGTCCGCGGCCAGAACCGGTTGATCATCCTCGATGAGGAATACCGTGTTCTGCCCCGGAATGTCACGGTGATCGACGACGACGAACTGGGACCAGTCAATGCCGTCGCCGAACCGGACTTCCCGAATCCGGCCTCGCGGTGAAGGGCTGCGCACCGTCCCTCCCCAGAGCATGCCGTCGACCGAAAGGTCGTCGACGTACCGCTCTGCGCCGGTGAGCTTTGAGAGACCCTCGACGCGTTTCAAGCTCCCCCCTTCGTGCCTGGGTTCGGCGCCGGCGCACCGGCCCCGATCGAGCCAGATAAGTGTGTGTCATGCAAGGCCGCCGGGCAATACGATGCGCGAGCGTCCGCCTCCGCTGGTTCCCTTCGATGACCTGCCTTAGGTTCCTTCCCGTCGCAGGACGCCTGCCTGCCGTCCCGCTGGAGCGGAGGTTTCGACATGAGCGAATCGGACGCGCGCGAGTTCCTCCGGGAGGCGATCCGCGTCGCGGAGCAGAACGTGGCGGATGGTGGTGGTCCGTTCGGGGCGGTCGTGGTCAGGGATGGACGTATCGTGGCCCGCGCCGGAAACCGTGTGACACCCAACCACGATCCGACGGCCCACGCCGAGGTCGAGGCGATCCGGGCCGCGTGCCGGCAGCTGGGCAGTTTCCAGCTCGATGGCTGTGAGATCTACTGTAGCAGCGAGCCCTGTCCGATGTGCCTCGGCGCCGTGTACTGGGCCCGGCCCGATGCCGTCTACTACGCCAACGGGAGGGAGGTGGCCCTGGCCGCCGGTTTCGACGACCACGACATCTACGAAGAGTTCGGCCTGCCGCGCGATCAGCGGCGCTATCCGCTCGTGCACGTGGAGGTCGAGGGCTCCGACGAGCCGTTCCGGCGCTGGGCGGAGAAGGCCGACCGTATCGAGTACTGAACGCTTTGCAATCGGGCCTCGCCGCCCGCATCTTGCCGTGATGATCCCAGCGCTTTTCACTCACAGCCGCAGAGACCCATGAACGACCAGATACTCAGCCTTCTCGGCGACGATGCCCCCTACCTCCTCGACCACGAGTGCCAGGGGATCTCCAGGGACCGACTGCACGCTCCGGGCCCCGACTTCATCGACCGTGTGTGGATGATGTCGGACCGCAACAACCGGGCGCTCGGTAACCTCACCTGGATCTACCAGCACGGCCGGCTCGCCGGATCGGGTTACATGTCGATCCTGCCCGTGGACCAGGGAATCGAGCACGCGGGAGGGGCCAGCTTCGCGAAGAACCCGGACTATTTCGATCCCGAGAAGATCGTGGAGCTGGCGATCGAGGGCGGGTGCAACGCCGTCGCCTCGACGTTCGGCGTGCTGGGTTCAGTAGCGCGCAAATACGCGCACAGAATCCCGTTCCTCGTAAAGTTCAACCACAACCAGCTGATGACGTACCCGAACGCCTTCGACCAGGTGTTCTTCGGAACGATCCAGCAGGCCTACGACATGGGCGCGGCCGCCGTGGGCGCGACCATCTACTACGGCTCCGAAGAGAGCAACCGGCAGATCGTGGAAGTGGCCGAAGCGTTCGCCTACGCGCACGAGCTGGGCATGGCGACCGTGCTGTGGTGCTACCTGCGGAACCCGGCCTTCAAGAAGGACCAGGACTATCACGCGAGCGCCGACCTGACGGGGCAGGCCAACCACCTCGGCGTCACGATCCAGGCCGATATCATCAAGCAGAAGCTGCCGGAGAACAACGGCGGCTATCTGGCCCTGAACGCAGATGGCGTGAAGTACGGCCGCTTCGACCAGCGGATCTACGACGAGCTCACGACCGACCACCCGATCGACCTGTGCCGGTACCAGGTCGCCAACTGCTACATGGGCCGTGTCGGCCTCATCAACAGCGGCGGCGCATCCGGTGACAACGACTTCGCCGACGCCGTCCGCACGGCCGTGATCAACAAGAGAGCCGGAGGAACCGGCCTGATCTCGGGCCGCAAGGCGTTCCAGAGGCCCATGGCCGAAGGTGTGAAGCTGCTGAACCACATCCAGGACGTGTACCTGGACGACGGTATCACGCTCGCCTGAGGAGCTGGTCGGGTGCGCGGAGGGAAGGCAGCCCCGACCCGGCGCATCCGGACGCGAACCGTTTGAGAGCGATCCCGGTCCGATCGACCACCGCCAGGCGCTCGCTCCTGGCTCTCGCGACGGCGTTCCTGCTCGTCGGCGCGACGCCCCTTTTCGCCCAGAAGACGGACATCCTCGTCCTGTACCGCGGGGACGCGATAACCGGTGAGGTGAAGGAACTGAACCGGGGGAAGCTGTCGTACAAGACGGACGACATGGGCACGCTCTCGGTGGAGTGGGACAAGATCGCACACCTCACGAGCACCAACTTCTTCGACGTCCAGAACAAGAGGGGGGTCCGGTACTTCGGTCGCCTCGCGGCGAGCGACACGCCCGGCGAGCTGCTGATCATTCTGTCCGATACCGTGACCGTCCGGATGATGGACATCGTGGCGATCTCCCGGATTCGGGCCAGCTTCTTCAGCCGCCTGGACGGATACGTAGACATCGGTTTCGACTTCCAGAAAGCCAACAGCAATCGGCAGCTCAACGGCTCCTGGGAAGTGAAGTACCGCGGCGAGAAGTGGGCCAGCAAGCTGAGTGGCAGCACCTACTTCCAGCGGCAGGAGGACGCGGAAGGAACGAGTCGCAATGACCTCGGGCTGGACGGACGGCGCCTGTTCGGAAACCACTGGAGTGCCCTGATCTTCGGATCGCTCGAACAGAACCAGCAAATCGATCTCGACCTGCGCCAGACCATCGGTCTCGGCGGGGCCCGGGAGCTCATCCACACCAACTCGATGACGTTCGCCGTCGTCGCTTCTGTCGCGTACGCGAACGAGGACTACGATAACGATCAGGGAGCCACCAATACGGTGCAGGCTCCGATTTCCGCCGACTTCGCATTCTTCCGGTTCGACAGTCCGAAGACCGACATCACGAGCACCCTTACCGTGATGCCTATTCTGAACGACCTGGGCCGGTGGCGGATCGACTTCTCCGCACGACTCGCTTACGAGCTGATCAGCGATTTCACGATCGGCTTCCGCTTCTTCGACAACTTCGACAGCCGCTCACCCTCCACCAACGAGAGCACCAACGACTTCGGCCTCACGTTCAGCCTGGGATACACGTTCTGATGCGACACCGCCGCGGAACGATCGGGGTCGGGCTGGTCGCGAGCGCGATTCCGATGCTGGCCGCGTGCGGACCGGCGGATCAGACCTCTCCCGCCGCCGGGCCCCGTGAGATCACCGCCGCCGAGCTCCGCGAAGCCACCTTCCTCTCTCCGTACATCGAGGAGGGAGCGGTCACGCTCTCCGGCGGGATGTTCCAG
>JBDHFS010000240.1:0-6222 GCA_039590285.1 Gemmatimonadota bacterium | reverse complement strand
CAACGATGATCTGTTCTTCGAAGCCATCGACGTCGGGGAGCGACTGCCAGACGTACTCCTCGTCTGTCGCCGGGCAGTCCCTCACGGACGGGTCACACGCGTCGGCCCCGGCCATGGTCCGGGGGTATCCGTACAGAAGAGACCGCTCCGCCAGGGCGGCCTCCCATCCCGCGTCGGTCGTCAGTCCCCACACCGGCGGATCGGTCTCCGACTGAGGCTCGACGGCGTCGCGGGAGACCACGGGCGTGTCCAGGTCCGCCGGGCCTCCCCGTACGGCAAAGGCTCCCCGGTCGCTCAGTGAGAGGAACACGTCGTCCGCGAACCCGGGTGCCACGCAGCCGGAAGCCTCGCAATCAGTGAACTCCATGAATGCCAGCAGTCCCGTCGCCAGTGACGTTCCCGCCACCGGATCCAATCCGCTCGTGCCTCCGAGCGCCACTTCCATCAGCGCCATCACATCGAGCGCTTCGTTCGTGGCCTCCCCGTCCGGATCCGCAAGGCATGCGTCCGCCAATGCCGAAAGGAGGTCTTGAGCCTGTTTGTCGTATTCCTTCGGATAAAAATCCCGGGCCGCGCTCGACAGAGCGCGCGTATCGCACGTCTTGGGCTGAGGCGCGAAGCTCGGCACAGCCGTATCGGGTCCGCTGAGCGACTCCGGCTCATCCGTACAGGCCGCGAAGGAAGCCATCGCGGCAATACCGGCCAGAGGCACGAGCAATAATCTGCGCATGTACGTTCCTGTCGTTGATGGAAGACCGGCCGCATGTGTCGAGCGGGCGCCTCGGAGGTCGCCGGCCCCGCGGCTCAGGACTCCCCAGGATAGACCTTCGCCAGCCATAACGGAACCTCGTGACGGGCCTGTCACATACGACGTCCCGTATTCGCCGCAGAGAGAGCCGGATGATAGACCCGGGGCCGACGTGGCAAATGAGGCGTGCTACTGCGCCACCAGGGACGCGTACCTGGGGTCCTTTCGCAGCTCCTCGAGCCACCAGGTGTCGTCGTCGGCAAACGCCTGGATCCGCCCGGGATTCGCGCTGAGATAGATGCCGAGCAGGTGTATCCCCTCCTCGGTATCGCCCACCCACGACCTGACCACGGCCTCGTAGTACGCGATCACTCGAACCGGATCGATGTCGGGTCCGGCCCTCGCGCGTACGGCCACGGCGCGCGCGCTGTCGGCGAGCCCCGCCCGAGCGAGAGCCATGGCCGTCATCATCAAGCCCTTCTGGCGATTGAACTCGGTTCTCTCGAGAGGACTGGCGGCGACCAGCTGATCCAACGCTTCCCAGGCGGCGTCGATATCCGGTTGCACGCCCCGCATGCTCTGGGAGAGAAGCTGACACTCGTAGAACCGGTACTCACCCGGGAACCGCCTCCGGCCCTCTTCACACCAGTGCTGAGCCTCGATTGCGTCCTCGAGGATGTTGGAGGTCTGGAGAGCTCCACGCGGACGCGCGCTGGCCGTCGATCTCTACCGCGGCCCGGAGGTCGGTCTCGGCCTCGGCCCGGAGTCGCTCCGCCTGCTCAGGCCCACCTCCCAGGTTCAGCAGGTATTTCCAGTAGCGCAGCGTCCCCCGCAGCTCGAGGGCGCTCGGATCCCGGGGCGCCGCCTGCAGTCCCGAAGCGGCGAACGCGAGCCCCTCTTCGATCGTCTCGTCCGCGATGGCGCGGTCGAAACCGAAGATCCTGGAATGCCTGTAGGACAGCCAGCCACGCTCCACCACCGGCCGCACCCAGCCCGGCTCGAGACCGCCGGCGACTTCGAGGAGCGAGTCGGCTCTCGCCAGCTGCCTGACCGCGGCATCGCGATCGCCCTCCTCCGCGAGCTCATCCGCCTCCTGCGAAGCGAAGGCGGCCTGCTGAAGCAGCTCCCAGGCCTCCACGTTCCCCGTCTCCGCCTGCCTCTGCCGGAGCTCGAACTCCTCGCCGAGCTTCTCGCGTAGCTGAAGCGCCACCTCCTGTGCCAGCTCATCCTGAAGGTCGAACAGCTCGGCCCGGGGCCGCTCGAGCTCCACGTCGCCGTACTGATTTCCGGTGCTCGAATTGACCAGCGATACGTTGACCCGCACGCGGTCGCTGGATGCCACGACCCGTCCCTCGACGATCGTGCCCACCTGGAGGGCCCGACCTACGCTATCGGTGCTGACCGCCACTTCGCGGAATGGAACCACACCGTTGCGGGAGACGACTTGCAGGACCTCGACCGCGCTGAGCTCGTCGATCAGGGACTCCGTGAGCCCGCTGGCCAGAAACCGAACGTCATCATCGCCTCGCCCCTCGAAGTAGAGCACCGCGATGCGCCTCGGATCCTCGGTCGGGGACAGGTCAAGCGCCGCGAGCCCCGGAACCTGGTCGGATGCCGTCGCTCCCCAGACCCACACGCTCGTCCCGATCGTGACCGCGGCCACACCCGCCAGCAGTGAGATCTCCAGCGGTCGGAACTTCTGGCTCCCGGGAGTACCGTGGAACCACGACAGAATGATCGCGGCGGGCGCCAGACAGATGAAGATGGCCAATGCGGTGGGATAGACAGGGTCTGGGGCCACACCGCGGTCGACCAGCTGGTCGACCAACTGCAGGATGACCCAGCCCGCCGCGGCGTAGGCTGCGATGAACTGCGGCAGACGCCGCCCCTTCAACGTCGTCATGAACGACAAGCCCTACGATCCCCCCGGGAGTCCACGCCGACTGCACATATGCCGCCGACACCTCAAAGTAACTACGCGTGCGGCGGCGAGAATAGAAAAAGGTGGGTTTGGCGCCGACACGGGGCAAGGCGGGCCCGCAGCCGGGAAGCGCCAGCTCCTACATGGGAAGCCAGTAGCTCAGCTTGATGGCGAGGATGTTCTGGCCCGCCGCGCTCAGCGAGCTGAACATGTCGGAAACGTTCACCGGGTCGCCGATATTGGTGTAATCCGACAGGTTGCGCTGCCAGACCACGTACAGCGTGCTTCCCGGACGCAGCTCCCACCGCATCACGAGGTTGGAGCGGAACGAGATCGTGTTGAAATCGAAGTCTTCCAGGTAGAAGGTCTCGTTTCCGTCGGTCACCTCATAGAGGCGCGAGGTCGAGCCGTCCTCCTCCTCGACGACCTCCTCGTCGATAGTGGTGCCATCCGTTCCGTACTCGCGGAGATCGAAACTCTGTGCCTCGGGAAGCTCGCCGAAGCTCGAGAACTTTCCACTGGACGCGAAGGGTTCGGCGTAGAACTCCACGTTCAGGTCGGGCGAGAACGAGTAGTTGGCCCTGAGCTGCATGGAAACCGTCTTCTGATCCACGGTCGAGAAGACGTAGCGGTTACCGTACGTGCGGTCGGATTCGCGGTCCAGCGTGTCGTAGTATTGCCGCCGGTTGGTCATCCAGGAGACGCCCGGCGCGACGCGGAATCGGAAGCGGTCGGCGGGCTCGAACTCCATCCCGAAGTCGAGGAACCAATCGTTGCCCTCGTTGAGGTTACCCCACATGAACCCGACGTTCCAGCGCGTCTTCGACGTGAAATTGTTCGCGACGTTGGCCCCGACCGTTCCCCAGGCCGGCTGGCCCATGAGCGGGCCGCCACGCGTGAGCCGGTCGTTCTGCTTGGCGGTGTTCAGACTGAAGCGGAGGTTCGCCCGCCAGTAGTTCCACAATTGAGCGTTGGAGAACAGGTTGAATCTCTGCTGCTTGTGCACGCCACCGAAGTTGAACCCGTTCATCGTGTTCAGCGTCAGCGCGTAGTTGCGGAACGTGCGGCCGGGCCGGGTCTCGCGGTAGGTGACATTGGCCCACGTGGCGATGTCGTCGGCCTGCCTGATCACACCGACATCGTTCAGCTCGAAGTTCGGTGAATCTGCCCAGATGCCACCACCCCACAGCCAGTGCTCGCCCTCTATCTTCCGCGCCTGAATTGACGCCGAGGTGCCGAACAGGGACGTGCGGGTCGGATCGAACGTCACGTGGTCCTGGTCGGGGCGCTCGAAGTAGTGGGCGCTGGCCGTCTGAACGCTGGCGATCGCGGCCGAGTCACCGCCGACGTAGCTCAGGCCCAGGTGGCCGGCCAGCTCATATCGATTGTCGCCCAGCCGCAGCAGGAAATCTCCGCCTCCCGTGAACGCCTGTTCGTTCATTTCGTAGCGCAACGGATCCGTGATCCCGCCGAACTGCCGCTGCACTCCGGTGGCTGTCAGCCCGAGCGTGGAGCCCGACCCGCCGACCTCCTGCTGGAGCCTGAGCACGCCCCAGCCCGCCATCGGCTCGACTTTGACGTCATCGAACCGGTCCAGATCGAGGTCGTAGGTACGAGCGTGCTCGGCCGACGTCAGGGCCCCGAGAGCCCCGATCGACAGGCCGCTCGACATCCGCCCGGTGACTTTCGCCGCACCCAGAATCGTCGTCGCGTCCGGCCGGTCCACGAAGTCGGCGTCCGGCGATCCGTGCGGTGACCCTCCGATGCGGCGCGAGTAGTAGAACTGCGGTCCCATCCGACCACCGTTCCCGCCCCCCCCGCCCAGGAGCTGCGCTCCCTCGACGAAGAAGGGCCGGCGCTCGTCGAACGTCACCTCGAACGCCGACAGGTTCACCACGGCCGGGTCGGCTTCCACCTGGCCGAAGTCCGGATTCACCGTCGCGTCCATCGTCAGACTCGACCCCAGGCCCATCTTGAAGTCCGCGCCCATACGACCCTGGAATTGCGTCTGTCCGCCGAAGGGATCGTCCGCGTCGACGAGCTCCCGGCTGAGAACGCGCGTGTCCGTCGCCACGTAGGGCATGAACTCCTTGCGGCTGCTCGACTCGATACCCTCCACGCCGGTCAGGTCACCGAAATTAGACGCCCAGCCGGCCTCGTCCCGCGGGATCGAGACCCAGTACAGGTCCTCGTTCTTGGTGGGGATCCACCGATTGACGTTGATCCCCCACTGCTCGGTGTCGTTGAAGCGGAGCTGGGAGAACGGGATACGCATCTCCGCCGACCAGCCCAGGGTGTCCTTGTGGACGCGCGCTTCCCACACCGGATTGAACGTGAAGTCTCGCCGGTGCTCGGTGTCCGCGGGATTGTACCAGTCGATTCGGACCCCGGCCGCCGTGACCGCGAAGCTATAGGCGGTACGCCGATCCAGATATGTATCGAGGGAGACGGCGAGCGTCTCCACGTTTCCCATTTCGTCCCGCCGGGTCATCGCCTCGGCGATGTTCGAAGGATCCTCGTGGAACATGCGGGCCCCGATGTACAGGGCTCCGCCATCGTACACGAACGCGATCTCCGTGCGCTCGGTAGGCGCCGCGCCCTGTTCGGGCTCCTTCTGGAGGAAATCGGCGAAGAAGTGCGCTTCTCGCCACGCCGCGTCGTCGAGCCGCCCGTCGACACTGATGAGATCGGTGTCTACGCCCACGGCGAGGACCGACTTGGGGGGCGCCGCGTCAGGTGGACTATCACCCAGGGAAGAGGAGGTCTGAGCGACGGCCATGCCAGCCGTCGCCAGCGTCAGGCCGAGGAATACCGCCGCTCCCCGCTCCGCCGCGCCCATCATCCCTGTCATCCGCCCGTTCTCCCCGCCCGTGGCGGCATGGTCGAAAAACCGGAAGGCCAACCGCACCCGCTTCTCAGCTTAGTTAGACACCTGCGGTGCCCAATCCGTTTACTCGTTGCGCGCTCTAATTCGTGGCCGACCTCACGTTCGTCCGGCCGATTCAGCGGACGACATTCCCGCCCGACCCGCTCAGGCGGCCTCGTCTTCGGCTCCAGCGTCGAGCGTTACGTGCCGCGGCTCCCAGATCGCGATCATCCCCATGAACTCAGCCACGTACTCCGGGTCGAGGTGCTCTCCCGATCGCTCCTCGAGAAACCGGATCGCCCTGTCGGCGGGCCACGGAGGTCTGAAGGGTCGCCTCGTGCGCAGGGCATCGTACACGTCACACACCTGGATGAGACTGCTCACCGGGTGCGGCTCCCGTGGGAAGGCGAGCTCCGGGTAGCCGTCTCCCTTCACGTTCAGGTGGTGCTCGTACGCCACCGTAGCGGCGAGCTCCATTCGATTACCGGATGCCAGCAGGATGCGGGCGCCCTCCACGGTATGCTCCCGGATGAGCTTCCACTCGGATTCCGTGAGGCGTCCCCTCTTGTTCAACACCTCCAAGGGGATACGGCTCTTCCCCACATCATGAAGCAGGGCCGCCTCCCCGATCGCTCTAACATCCGTGGAGGCGAATCCGAGGCGCTCCGCAAGAGCCATCGACAGGCA
>JBDHFS010000239.1:0-5575 GCA_039590285.1 Gemmatimonadota bacterium | reverse complement strand
TCCCTCCAGGAGCTCCATCACGTAGTAGAGCGTCCCCTCATCGGTCAGGCCGAAGTCGTACAGTTCTATCGTGTGCGGGGATCTCAGGTTGGCCGCGGCGTGCGCCTCCCGTCGAAAACGCTCCACGATCACGCTGGCTTCACTTTCCGAGTTTCCGCCCAGCACCTCCGGCCGGATGAGCTTGATAGCCGCGGGCCGAGCGAGCAGCCTGTGCGTGGCCCGGTACACCTCACCCATCCCACCCTGCCCCAGCACCTCTCCGAGTCGATAGGATCCGAGCTCCCGCGCCCGCGACACCCGACGCCCGAGGTTGCGGATGATCTTGGCCGGAACGACCGCCAGAAGGGCGCACACGTAGTTGGGCATGAACGCCCACAGCAGGCTGTAGCTGTCCAGGCCGTACTCGACGCCCCGCTGCAGGCCGATCCAATACCACAGAGGGTCCATCGACGCGGCCAGCACCGAGACAACCAGGATCTTGCGAGCGCTTGCCGGAACGATCGCCGGATAGAAGATGATGATGACGCAGATCCACGAAACGCCTATGCCCTGCGGCGCCGCGATCCACCAGTTCAGCGCGCCGATGAGAGCGGCAGTGGCAACTTCGAATCCGAGACCGACGTCCAGCAGCTTCACCGGCTCATGGTGCAGGCGTCCGGCCACGAACACCATCGCCAGTGAGAGAACGAGTCCGATGGTCGCGATCGGGTTTCCGAACGCCGTCCAATCCCCTGCCTGGTGCGGGTGATCCCCGAACAGTCTCCACACGAGGTTGTTCATCACGAGCACCCACACCCAGATCGCGGCGAACACGAGCGAGGCGATGCCGACCCGCTTGCAGGTCTGCTCCAGGATGTCGGCCGGCAGCCAGGCCATCCCTCCTCCGGTCGGCGTCGTGAGCGCCGGCGTGCTCGCCTGGGGTGCTATGACCTTCTCTTTCATGTCTTCCATTCCCGTCGGCCTCGGACTTCCCAAGCCTGTCTTCCGGGCCCGTGTCCGCTCGGACGCGCGCTCGGGTCTACGACCGCGGTCATACGGTTTCCGACAGCCAGGCCCGGGCCAGCTGGTGCGCGATCGTCAACGGCGGAGGCAGGCGAAGGGTTCCCTCCTCCATCCAACGCTCCACCGCCTCTCGCAGCTCGCTGAGCGTAAACCAGCGCGCACTCTCCAGTTCCGCCGGATCGATTCGCACTTGGCCGGGCAGAGCCTCCGCGAAGCATCCGATCATGAGAGTCGAGGGGAAGGGCCACGGTTGCGAGGAGTGATACCTCACTCGTGCCACCTCGAGTCCCGCCTCCTCCAGGACCTCACGCCGAACGGCCTCCTCGATCGACTCTCCGGGCTCCACGTAACCCGCCAGGCAGGAATACAATCCCGCAGGGTAGCGACGGGCCCGGACGGCCCGGCCGAGCAGACACCGATCCTCCCTGTGCACGAGCATGATCACCACGGGGTCCGTGCGGGGGAACTGGTAGACTCCGCACGCATCATCGGTACATCGTTTCTGGTGGCCGGCCTGTGCCGATTCGGCCGGCGCCCCGCAGCTCGGGCAGTACCGGTGTACATCATGCCATGCCAGGAGCGACCTGGCGAACGCCACGACGGAAGCGTCGGCGGGGGAGAGGAAAGGAGCCGCCCGCCGCACACCCGTATAGGTCGCGTCCGGTGGTTCGAGCTCGACGTCGGTGAGGTCGCCCGGTACGTCCACCACGAACCGGGCGGCGTCCTCTTCGAGACCCAGGAACGCCGTCACCGCGCCGGCCTCGAGCAGGGGGAGCACACGGTCGGGCGCCTGCCACGCGGGGACCAGAATGTCCTCCCCGCGCAGGAGGGGCTTCAGATCGCGAAAAGGAAGAAAACGCGTGGAACGCGCCTCGCTAAGCCTGCTCAACGCGGCCTCGTCCTCCCGGATATGCGCCGCCCGATCGAGCGTTCCGCCGGCGAAGGTATGGCGTGGTTCGCTGACGCTGCTCACCGGAGGACCGGACACCGGGGCGTTCCCGGGCTCACGCGGCCGGTACGGCCCTGCCGTGCGCCCACTCCCGGAGCGAGTCTACCCGCTCGGACACGGTCACGGATAGCGGCACGGCGGCTTCGATTTCCGAAGCGAGTGTCCTCTGGTCCAGAGCCGGCGTCCCACTCAGTAACTGACAATTCGCCAGATTCTTCCGCCGCGGTCGTCCGCTACGTATAGCGATCCGTCGGGTCCGACGGCGAGGCCGGATGGCCTGTGGTCTGCCGATCGCGGACCCGGGTTCTCTCCCGCGAAACCGTCCGCGAACACTTCCCACGAACCGACCGGTTCGCCGCTGATGAATGGTACGAACACGAGGTTGTAGCCCTGTTGCGGTAACGGAGCGCGATTCCAGGAGCCGTGGAACGCGATGAACACTCCGCCGTGGAACCGTTCGGGGAATGTGCGGCCATGATAGAACGTGAGGGCATTCGGAGCCCAGTGTCCCGGGAAAGCGAGCAACGGTTCCCTGTGATCCGCGCACCGCCCGGCCGCGGAAGCGTCACCACCGTACTCAGGAGCCAGAACGAGCCGCCCCAGGTCGCCGTCGTGATAACAATAGGGCCAGGAGTAGTCGTCCCCACGGTCGATGCGGTGAAACTCCTCCGACGGTTTCTCCGCCCCGTCGTGTTCGTCGTACAGGTCACCCCAGTTCTGATGCAGCTGATCCCGGCCGTGGATGGCCCCGTACACCGTCCCGCTGGCTGGATCTGCGGCAAGAGCGACGGTGTTACGAAGGCCACTCGCCCACCGCTCGCCGTCTCCCTGCTCCTGTCCGAGGCGGTCGACGTCGAAGCGCCAGATTCCGGCCCTCGTCTCGAGCTCCGGACACGGATCCTCTCCCGGAGATCCCGGCGTCCGGTCCTCCCGCTGGCAGGAATTGGAGGGCGACCCGACGTTGACGTAGAGATAGCCGTCCGCCCCGAGTGCGATGGATTTGACGGCATGGCTGCCCTCGGACGGGAGCCCCGAAACGACGACTTCGGGCTCCGCCTCCGGCACCAGTCGCCCGGGATCCAGACGGTACCTGAGAACCGCATCGTTGCGCCCGAAGTACAGATACCCGTCGTGCAGTGCGATGCCGGTCCCGCCCCGCTCGTCTCCGAACCGTTCACTGACGTCCGCGCGCCCGTCGCCGTCCGTGTCGCGCAGCGCCAGGATCCCTCCCTCGCCGCCGCGCCCGCCTCTCAACGCCACGTAGATGTCGCCCCGCGAGCTCACCACGAGATGCCGGGCGCGGCCCACATCGTCAGCCACGACCCACGCGCAGAACCCCTCGGGTAGCTGAATCCCCCCATTGCCCGCGTCGCACTCGGCCTGCGCTCCGGCCGGGTGGGGCGCGGCCAACGTCAGGCTGAGCATCCCTGCCGCGACGGTCGAGCGCGTGGCGCACTTACAGCGTGGCATGCGTGCCGTCGCAGAAGGGTTGCATCGTGGAACGGCCGCACCGGCACCACGAGTGTGTACCGGGATCCGGCTCGAGTACCGCGGGACTCGTCTCCGCCACTCTCGGATCTCCCATGTCTCCGCTTCTCGGTTTCGCGCATCAGAATAGACGCGGCGACCGGACTCCTTCAAGGGTGCCGGAAGTCTTGCGCGGGACGGGAGGCCACCGAGATTGCCCGTGGAGGTCGTCGCAGGACGGGGGATTATCGACGCGCGGTGGCTCGCGGGAGGAGACCGATGGACTTTCTGAACAGCGTGTGGCTCGGCAATGACGTGGCAACATGGGTGCAGGCCATAGCCGTGGGCCTCGGAACGATGATCGTGCTGCGCGTCACGGTTCCGTTTCTGATCAGGCGGTCCCGCGTACTGGCCAGGTCCACCTCTTCATATTTCGACGACAGCCTCGTGGCCGCCGCGTCGGCCACTAAGAGTTTCTTCTACGCGGTGGTGGGCATGTACGCCGTGACGGTGATGCTGGACGTGCCCGAGAGGTTCGACTGGCTGCTGGGACAGATCCTGGCGTGTGCCGTCCTCATCCAGGTCGGGCTCTGGATCGGAACAGGGTACAGGACGGCCCTCGAGCACTACCGGAATGACCGGTATGCCGACGACGCGGACGTGCTCACCTCGTTCACCCTGTTCCGCGCGGGGGGAGCCATCATCCTATGGTTCTTCGTCGTCGTGTTCACTCTCCAGGTGTGGGGGGTGAACGTCACCGCACTGGTCACGAGTCTCGGAATCGGCGGGATCGCCGTGGCGCTGGCGGTTCAGAGCATCCTGAAGGATCTGTTCGCCTCCCTGTCGATCATCTTCGACAAGCCGTTCCTCGTCGGCGATTTCGTGGCCGTCGGCGACTACAAAGGGACCGTGGAATCGATCGGACTCAAGACCACACAGGTCCGCAGCTTCACGGGAGAGCAACTCGTGTTCTCCAACAGCGACCTGCTGGCGAGCCGCATTCGAAACTACGGTCGCATGGAGGAACGCCGGGGCGAGTTCCGGTTCGGTATCGTATACGAGAGCGATCCGGATGCTGTGCAGGCGATCCCGGACCTGGTGAGGAGCCTTGTCGAGTCGGAGGAGCAGACACGGTTCGACCGGAGTCGCCGGGACGGCGGAGGTTTCGAGCGCGGGACAAGAGCTTCCGAAGGCGGTTGACGCTTCCTGAGGTCCGGTGTAACATACGCGGCTATTTTCGGGACGCGTCCGAGCCGCGGCGAACAGAGTGAGGCAGGCATGACGGAGCTGTCGGCGACCGGTACCCCCATGATGGTGCTGACGGGCACGGCGAACCCGATCCTGGCGGGGGACATCGCTGAGGAGCTGGGGCAGCCGCTGTGCAAGGTCACGATCAAGCGGTTCGCCGACGGGGAGATCTTCGTCCGGATCGACGAGAACGTCCGCGGAAGAGACGTGTTCGTGATCCAGCCGACGAACCCGCCCGCCGAGAATATCTTGGAGCTTCTGCTCCTGATCGATGCGGCGAAGAGGGCATCTGCCGCGCGCGTGACGGCGGTCGTTCCGTACTTCGGGTACGCCAGGCAGGACAGAAAGGACCAGCCGCGAGTGTCGATCGCGGCGAAACTGCTGGCGAATCTGATCGCGGCGGCCGGAGCTGACCGGCTGATTACGATCGATCTGCATCAGCACCAATTGCAGAGGTTCTTCGACATTCCGGTGGACCACCTGTACGCGGCGCCCGTGTTCATGGAACACTACCGTGAGCTCGACCGGAGTAATCTGGTCGTCGTGGCCACGGACGTCGGGGCGGCCAAGATGGCGCGCGGCTACGCGAAGCGGCTGGGAGCGGGTCTCGCGATCATGGACAAGCGCCGGCCGGAGCCGAACCTGGCGGAGGTGCTGAACGTGGTCGGCGATGTCGATGGGATGAGGTGCATCATCTCGGACGACATGGTCGACACGGCAGGCACCATGGCCAATGCCGCGCGGGCGCTGATGGAGAGAGGTGCCCAGGAGGTCTACGCGATAGCCACGCACGCCCTCCTGTCGGGTCCGGCGATCGAGCGCCTGAACGGCGCCGATTTCGTCGAGGTGGCGGTTACGGATACCGTCTCCGTCCCGGACGAAAAGAGGAACGGACTGAGCAACCTGAAG
>JBDHFS010000238.1:0-8381 GCA_039590285.1 Gemmatimonadota bacterium | reverse complement strand
CACGCCACGATCATCCCCCTGATGAAGCATGGGATAGCGGAACCACCGGGCCGCCTCTCCCGTGACCTCCCGGAGCGCCTCGTCACACCGTCTGACGTCCTCGAGCCACTCGTCCGCCGGGGTGGTGTTGAGATCCTGGTGGGAGAAGGAGTGGTTCCCGAGCTCCATTCCCTCGTCCAGCCACATGCGGAGGAACGGCGCACCATCCCGGATGCCACGACACGTGACCAGACCCGTGGCCGGGACTCCTCTCGACGTGAGCGTGGCCAGGAGCGTGTCGGTGAGTCCTCGGATCACGTCGTCCGAGTAGCCCGGTCCGTTCCACGGCAAATCGTCGAATGTGACGGCCAACCGAGGCGCGTCACCATCGGCGGCCTCGCCGAGCGCCGCCGGAAGACCGATCTTCGATACGGCCAGGGCCGAGAACCCCAGCGCGTAGGCGGAAAAGACCAGCAGGGGGCCCTGGATCCGGAGTGTCCGCCGCCACCACTGCCGGGCCGGCCTCATCGCGCCGGTCCCTCGCACTCGAAGCCGGGGGAGCTACGCCTTACCTTTTGAGTCGCGGCACCCGGTTCCACGGCCACCTCTACTGGGTTCATTCGGTTGTCGACCGGGCTGGCTCGCCGTGACGCTACCGGCGGAGCGGAATCCGCGCATAATACCCGGGCGCGGGTCGGTCGGCACCCCGCTTCACCGGATCCTCAACGAACCGCGAGGCCCATGAACAGACAGTCGGCGGCCGCACGTATCGAGGCTCTGCGCGAAGAGATACGACAGCACGATCACCTCTACTACGTGCTGGACTCCCCCGGCATCACGGACGCGGAATACGATCGCATGTTCCGCGAGTTGCAGAACCTGGAGGATAGCTTCCCGGATCTGAGGACTCCGGATTCACCCACCCAACGCGTCGGCGGCGAGCCGCTGGACGCGTTCACCTCCGTCGCGCACGCGGCGCCGATGCTCAGCCTGGATTCCGACCAGACCGAGGAGTCGCTTCGCCGGTTCACGGACCGGGTTGAGCGGGGGCTGGATGATCCGGCACGCGCGTCGTGGGTGGTGGAGCCCAAGCTGGACGGCCTTTCGATCGAGCTCGTGTACGAGAGCGGTCGTCTGACGAGGGCCTCGACACGCGGTGACGGCGTGCGGGGCGAGGACATTACGGAGAACACCCGAACCATCCGGTCGATCCCGCTCCGGCTGCGGTCGGACGCCCGGCTCACCCCGGGATTCCTCGCCGTCCGCGGCGAGGTGATCATCCGGACGGACTCGTTCGAGGCTCTCAACGAGCGCCTCATCTCGGAGGAGCGTCCGCCGTTCGCCAATCCGCGCAACGCGGCGGCAGGGTCGCTGCGCCAGCTCGATCCGCGGGTCACGGCCTCCCGTCCTCTCGAGGCCTATGCGTACGATGTCCTGGCGAGCTCCGGGACGGGTGAGGGCACCCAGTGGGAGACGCTACAGGCCCTTCGCGACTGGGGGCTCAGGGTGAACGAGCTTTCGGCCCGGGCCACGGACGTCGAGGAGATACTCGCCTACCACTCCGACCTCGAGGCCCGACGCGAAGAGCTTCCGTTCGAGATCGATGGAGTCGTGATCAAGCTGGACGACCTCGCGGCGCGCGAGGAGCTGGGCTCCACGTCCCGTCACCCGCGGTGGGCATTCGCCTTCAAATTCGCACCCCGGGTCGAACAGACCCGAATCGAGCGGATCCTCGCGAGCGTCGGCCGTACAGGGGTCGTGACTCCGGTCGCGATCATGGAGCCGGTGGGGATCGGAGGCGTGACCGTCACGCGGGCCTCGCTGCACAACCGGGAGGAGGCGGCCCGAAAGGACGTGCGGCCGGGTGACCTCGTGAAGGTGCAGCGCGCCGGCGACGTGATTCCCCAGGTGATCGAGCGCGTGGAGGAGCCGGGACACGAGCGCGGCGAGAGGTTCCGCATGCCGGCGAGTTGCCCCTCGTGTGATACGGAACTCGTCGAGCGCGGACCGTTCACCCTGTGCCCGAACAGCTTCGGCTGCCGGGTGCAGCTCAAGGGCCGCATCCAGCACTTCGGGTCTCGCGGGGCTCTCGACATCGAGGGTCTGGGAGAGGAGACGGCCAAGCTGCTGGTGGACGAGGGGCTCGTTGAGCGCCTGCCTGACCTGCTTTGGCTGGAGGCCGCGCAGCTGGTGGAGCTGGAAGGGTTCGCGGAGCTGTCCGCGAACAACCTGATCGCGGCGATCGAGGCTGCCTCGCGTCCCGAGCTGGACCGGTTCCTGACGGCGCTCGGCATCCCGGAGGTCGGTGTAGCGGTGGCGCGGGCTCTGGCTCGCCACTTCGGGACGCTCGAGGCCGTGATGGCGGCGGACACCGATGCCCTGACGGGTGTGGACGGCGTCGGGCCCATCATGGCGGACCGGATCGTCGATTTCTTCGCCGAACCGCACAACGCGGAGAACATCGAACGCCTGACCGAGCGCATGGAAGTGCGGGCAGTGGAGGCAGCTCCACGCGGCGGCGCTCTCGACGGGAAGACCTTCGTGTTCACGGGTGGAATGGAGAACATGAGCCGGGGCGAAGCGAAGAAGAGGGCGCAGGCCCTTGGAGCCAGGGTCACGAGCTCCGTGAGCAAGAAGACCGATTACGTGGTAGCGGGTGCCGACCCGGGGTCCAAGATCGACAAGGCGAACGAGCTGGGGGTCACCGTGCTGGACGAGACCGGCTTCCTAGAGCTGCTGGCAGCGGCGGAGGCCCCGCCCGACGACCGCGCCGCGGGGAGCCGGGAGTAGCCATGGAAAACATCGAGATCGCGGCCATTCTCACCGAGATGGCGACCCTGCTCGAGATCCAGGGCGAGACCAACCCGTTCCGCATCCGCGCCTACCGGAACGCCGTCTACACGGTTCAGGAGAGCCCCGACCCGATCCGGAAGATGGTGGAGGAGGGTGAGGACCTGACCGAGCTGCCGGCGATCGGAAAGGACATGGCCTCCCACATTACGGAGCTCGTGACCACGGGACGGCTGTCGATCCTGGACGAGGTCTCGAAGGAAGTGCCGCGCTCGCTCGTCCAGCTCACGCGCCTCCCCGGGGTCGGCCCGAAGAAGGTGAGGAAGCTGTGGCTGGAGCTGGACATCACCACGATGGAAGCTCTGGCCGTCGCCGCGGCTGCAGGGGAGATCGCCGAGCTGGAGGGATTCGGGAAGAAGAGCGAGGAAAAGATCCTCGAGGCGATCGAGCGCCACAAGAAGCGCTCGGGCCGGTTTCGCCTTTCGGCGGCCGACGAGCTCGTGCAGCCGCTCGTTGAGTACATGCTCCAGGATCCGCGCGTCGAGCGCATGGAAGTCGCGGGCAGCTACCGGCGCCGTCAGGAAACGGTGGGAGACATCGACCTTCTGGCCATCGCCTCCGAGCCCGGACCCGTGATGGATCGGTTCACCGCCTACCCGCAGGTGCGCACGGTCGAAAAGACCGGAGACACGCGGGGGACGGTGATTCTGGCGTCCGACCTCCAGGTGGACCTCCGCATCCTGCCCTCCGAGAGCTACGGCTCCGCCCTCGTCTACTTCACGGGCTCCAGGGAGCACAACATCGAGCTCCGGAAGAGGGCCCTCGCGCGCGGCCTCAGCGTGTCGGAGTACGGTGTCTTTCGCTTGGCCGAAGAGGATGCGGACGCCGAGGCCGAGGATGTGGCGGCGGACGCCGCGGGGGAGGGCGGTAAGGCGGCCACGGTGACCAGCACCACGGGCCGCGAGCTCGGCGAGCGAGTGGCCGGCCGCACGGAGGAGGAGGTATACGCCTCGGTCGATCTTCCCTGGATCACTCCCGAGATACGGACGAACAAAGGCGAGCTGGAGGCCGCCGAGCGAGGCGAGCTTCCGCATCTCATCGAGACCGAGGACCTGCGTGGCGACCTCCAGATGCACTCCACGTGGTCGGACGGCAAGAACACGATCGAGGAAATGCTGACGGCCTGCGCCTCCAGGGGCTACGAGTACGTTGCCCTGACGGACCACTCGAAGGCGCTGGCCATGACGGGCGGGCTGGATGCCAGGAAACTTCGCGAGCAGTGGAAGGAGATCGACGAGGTGGCCGCCCGCCACCCCGGGATCCGGCTCCTCCGCAGCCAGGAAGTGGACATCCTGGCCGACGGCACGCTCGACACCGAGGACGAGATGCTGGAGCAGCTCGACCTGGTGATCGTGGCGATCCACTCCCGGTTCGACCTCCCGGCGGAGCGGCAGACCGAGCGCATGTTGAAGGCGATTCAGCACCCGCTCGCCAACATCGTGGCACACCCCACCGGAAGGATCATCAATCGACGCGACCCCATGGACCTGGCGCTCGACGAGATCCTGGCATGCGCGGCGGAGCACGGCGTCGCCATGGAGCTGAACGCGCATCCGCACCGGCTGGACCTCAGGGACATCGACCTGATCGCGGCGAAGAAACGGGGCGTGACGATCGTGATCAGCACAGATGCGCATTCGATCGCTGACCTGGATCTCATGCCGTATGGGGTAGAACAGGCACGTCGTGCCTGGCTGGAGCCGGTTGATGTCCTGAACACGCTTCCAGCGGACGACCTGCTGGCCGCGCTGCTGAAGGACTGATCGCCTTGGAGGAGCTGGGCCCCACCCCCGATCGTCACTCCCGCTTCGCGGTCCTGGGGGTGATCGCCTTCGCGACGATCGTGAGGCTTCGATTCACCTTCGCCGCGGAGCTCGGCAACGACGAGGTCTACTACTGGGCCTACGCGGCATTCCCGGACTGGAGCCACTTCGACCACCCGCCGATGGTGGGGTGGGTGACTGGCGGCCGTGGTCAGCGCCGCGATCGCAACGTGGCTGATGTACGTCATCGGTCGCCGGCTCGGGGGCGAAAGGGCCGGCCTGTTCGCCGCCGTCCTCCATACGTCGGCCGTGTACGGCTCTGTGCTGGCAGGGGTCATCATCCTTCCCGACGCGCCGCTGGTCGTGTTCTGGTTGCTGGCGCTGTGGCTGCTTCTGCAGATGCTGCCGGCCGAGGAGATCGGTGCGCGCGAGATGCGGCTCGCCCTCCTGGCCGGTGCCGCGATCGGGTTCGCGATCCTCTCGAAATACCAAGGCGTGTTCATCGGCGTCGGCGCGTTGCTCTACGTGTTGCTGTACGATCGGCGCTGGCTCAGGCAGCCGGCCCTGTACGCCTCCATCGGACTCGCCGTTCTGGTCGCGTCGCCGATCCTGATCTGGAACATCAAGAACGATTTCATCTCGTTCACGTACCAGAGCGGACGCGTCACGCCCGGCCTGTCGCTCCGGCTCGACTACCTCGGCACCGAGATCGCCGGCCAGATCCTGTATCAGAATCCGCTGACCTGGCTGCTGGTGGCAGCGGCGGCGCTGGCGGTCGTGCGTGGAGCTCAGGTCGTGGAGCGAACACACCTCCGCATCCTGCTCCTGAACGCACTGCCGCTATGGGCCCTGTTCACTGCGTTCTCGCTATTCCGGTCGACCCTGCCGCACTGGACCGGACCGGCGTACCTGTCCCTGATCCTGCTGGCCGGGGCCTACTGGGCTGACCGTTTCGGCGCGGAGAAGAGAGGGTTCGCGGCCGTGCCCTGGCGCCTCAACGCGTCGCTGCCCCTGCTGGTCGTGATGCTGGCGTCCGTGACCGTGGCGATCCAGTTCGTCCCACGCGGTTTCGGTCGTGAGGAGCCGGAGACACGCCGCGGCGAACGCGATCCAACGATGGACATGTTCGGAATGGACCAGATTCACGACGGGGTAGGGGAAATTCTGGCCCGCGACGTCGAGTCCGGCCGCATGTCCGCCGGGGCACCCTTGATGTCATACCGATGGTTCCCGGCCGCCCACCTGGATTATTACGTGGCCACGCCGCTCGGTCGAAGACTCCTCGCCGCGGGCCCCCTCGACGCCGTGCACAAGTACTGGTGGATCAACCGGCGCCGCGAGCCGCTCGAGGTCGGCGACGACGCATACTACGTGGCCGTCAGTAACTGGTACGCGGAGCCGGAGAGCGCCTTCGGAAGCCTGTTCGAGGAAATCGAGCCACCCGATACGATCCGAGTGGAGCGCAGGGGCGCCCACGTGAAGAACGCTTTCGTCTACAGGCTGCGCGACTACAACGGCGGACCGCTCGTTACCGGGATCCCGACCGAATAGGGACGCAGGGGTGGCCTGTTCCGTGCGGTCGACCGCGGCGTAGGTTGGCGCCCATGCGTGACCGAGACCTGGAAGCAACCGCCTGGACCTGGGGACCGCCTCTCGCGTTCGCGGCTGCCTTCCTGATCCTGTGGCTCGCCGGTCAGAACGAAGCCTTCTTCTACCGTCTCAACGGTTGGAGCGGAGTTACCGGCCCGCTGTTGTGGTCCGCGATCACGGTATTCGGCGACGTCCTCATACTGCTGGCCCTGGCCCTGCCCATCCTGTGGTACAGGCCGCAGTGGGCCTGGGGTCTGCTTCTGGCGGCTCTCATCACGACGGTCGCCACGCACACGCTCAAGCCGTGGCTTGCCATGCCGAGGCCAGCGGCGGTACTCGGCGCGGACGCGATCACGATCATCGGCCCCGAGCTCAGGGCGAAGGCCATGCCCTCCGGCCATGCGGCGGCTGCGCTGACACTGGCGGGAGCGCTCGTACCGGCGATAGGGAATCGGGCAGCACGAGCCTTCATCCTGGTCTTCGCGGTTCTGATCGCCCTGTCACGCGTCATCGTGGGGGCACACTGGCCGGTGGACATTCTTGCCGGGGCCTTCATCGGCTGGATGTCGGGAATGGTTGCCCTCCGCCTGATGGGTGACCGGTCCTGGATGACGAACCGGGTGGCCGTGGGGATCCTCACGCTGGCCCTCTCCGGGTGCGCGGCGGCTCTTCTCGTCACGCGTACTGGCTATCCAGGCACGTACGGAATCCAGGTGGCCGTCGGCATCGCGTGCCTCGGGTTCGCTGCGCTGATCGGGCGTCACATGCGGGAGTCGATGACACCCGATTGATCGGGGCGGGCATCCTCCCGGTCATGATGCTCGACGGAATCATCCTGGACCGGGATTCCAGCCTGTCGCTCAGGCGTCAGCTCGTCGGACACCTCGAGGCACGGATTCTCGGTGGTCAGATTCCGGCCGGTCGACGGCTGCCCAGCGTCCGGCGAGCGGAAGAGATGCTCGGACTCCACCGCAATACAGTAGCCGTGGTCTATGGGGATCTCGTAAGAGGAGGGCTGGCGACGAGTCGCCCCGGCAGCGGCTTCTTCGTGGGAGCGCCGGGTCTCGAGACGGATCCGACGGTGGCCCGAGTCGTGGCCCTTGGATCTCGGGATGTAGCTCTCCAGTGCGGACAGGCCGACCTCAGAACGGTGCTCGAAGCGGAATTGCGCCACCGCCTGGCGGTTCGCGTCCACCAATCCGTGGATGGCGGGCCGCATGTCAACCTCCGACTGGCTCCGCCGATCGGTCTCATCCGGGTGATCCGATCCCTGCCCCGACCATCGACGGTCGCCGTCATATCAGCCAGCGAGCTCATCCGTCGACTGGTCTCTATCGCCGTGACGATTCACGGAGGCGACGGCTTGGGCTACCTGCCAACATCGCCCGAGAATCGCCGGGATCTGGATCGTGTCAGAAGGCTGGCCCGCTGCGTCACGGCGGACCACGCGGCGCTACCTCAAGCTCGCCACGAATTGTCGGCCAGGGTGCGCCCGATGCCCGTGATCTCGGCCCGATCATTCACAGGACTGTCCCTGCTTCTCAACCGTCGGAGGGGAGATCGAACGACCCGCCAAGAGACCCTCAGAATCGCGGAACGATCCATGCGAGGAGGGGTCACAGAACCTTGATCCGGTCGGGCGAATTCTCTATAATCGACGCCCGCTGCCGGACGGTGGCACTGGCCCGTGGTGTAATTGGCAACACGCCTGACTCTGGATCAGGAGAGTCCAGGTTCGAACCCTGGCGGGCCAATGGCAGGATGCGAAAAGGCGGAGCGCTCCAGCGCTCGCTGGCGGCGCCCTGCTAAGGCGTTGGGTCCAAAAGGCCCACGTGGGTTCGAATCCCACCTCCTCCGCTTCCGGGACGGGTGGCCGAGCGGACTAAGGCGCACGCCTGGAGAGCGTGGTGGCACCGAAAGTGTCACGTGGGTTCGAATCCCACCCCGTCCGTACCTCCCCAGGCGTGACGAAAGGGCCGAAGCGAGCGACGCCACGTCGCTTCCTACCGAGCGATGCGGCCCGACAGAGAAGGACCACTCGGAGGGGTGGCAGAACGGCAATGCACCGGTCTCGAAAACCGGCGCCCGCAAGGGCTTAAGGGTTCGAATCCCTTCCCCTCCGCTAACTTACGGGATTCCACCTTCTGCCTCTTTCTCGATGGGGGCACGAACGGGGTCATCTCCGCGCCCCAACTTTTC
>JBDHFS010000237.1:0-4845 GCA_039590285.1 Gemmatimonadota bacterium | reverse complement strand
CCCTGGAAGCCATTCGGGCAGAATAGACAGCCGCGACCGGCCGTGAGCGTGAGTGAGCGACTCCGGCCAGACAGGTCCGGCGGGCCGCTTACCCGGCGGCCCGCAGCTCCTCGAGCAAGGCTCGCGCGTTCCGGGCCGGTTGGTAGTCCGCGTCCGCCCCCGACCAGGTGTCGAGCGCGCTCTCGAGCTCGGCGATCGCGTCGGCCGTCCTTCCCCGGTCGGAATGTTGCCTCGCTGCGATGAGCCGGATCATGGCGGAGCCGGGGAAGCGCTCCAGCAGCCAGACCACATCTCGTTCGGCTTCTTCCCAGCGCTCGAGGGACGTCCGGCAGATGGCCAGCCAGGCCCGGTACACGGGGGCCTGGGGCAGGAGCGCCCGCGCCGCCTCGTAGCTCTCCAGCGCGCGCCGGCAGTTACCATCTTCCTGCTCGGCGATCCGTCCCTCGACCCAGGATATGCGGGCGAACACCCTGGCTTCGCCGAACGACTCGCTCAGCGCGCGCAGGGCGGCCAGGGACTCTCTGGCCGATTCGATGTCGCCCCGGTCCAGGTGGACCTGCACGGCCGCTACGTCCACCGCCAGGCTCCACGGCTCCTCGACGCTGGCCCGAAGACTGTCGATCTGCTCCAGGGCGTCCGCTTCGCCTCCCCACTCGGCCGCATAAGTGAGGGCTTCCGAGGTATTGAGCATGAGCACGGCGGATATCGGGGGAAGGTACTCTCCGACCGCTTCGAGCCGCCGCCCGTGCGCTTCCAGCAGGCGGCCAACCTGCCCGAGGTTGTAGAAGTAGCTTGCCTGGGCCCCCGCAACCAGGTCGCGTTGCCGCGGAGTACGGGCGAGTGCGGACATCTCCTCCAGATGGTTTGCTGCGTCCTCGTAGCGTCCCAGCTGCATGTCGAGGCGCGCGAGCCGATCGAGCACGCTCGGATCAGCCGGCGCCGTGATTCGGGCACGCTCCAGTCCTTCGCGAGCCTCGTCGAACTCGAGGAGGCTGATGCGCGTGGCGGCGATGTCGAGGCGTGTCCGGACATCGGTCGGCTGGAGATCCGCGAGGCGGGCGTAGTACGCGAGCGCACTGTCGTATTGCTGCTTTCCGCGGAACGCGCCCGCGATCTCCTGGAGCGACTGGACGTCGCTGGAGTCCGTAGCGAGGAGCGCTCGGTACTGAGCGATCTGGCCGTCCGTGTCGCCCTGCATCCCGTAGACCGCCGCCAGCAGCCGGCGGGCCATCGGGTCCTGAGGATAGAGCTCGGTCCAGTAGCGGCCGGTCTGGAGGGCGCCGGCCGGGTCCATGCGGAAGAGCATCCGGTCCAGCATCTGAAGGAGGAGCGTGGAGCGCTCCGGAAGCCGATAAGCGTGGCGCAGGGCCTCCGCGATCCCGTCCCGAGCGGCCGCCTGATCACCCAGGAGGAGCGCCGCGGACGCGGAAGCGGCGTGTGCGGAGGCGAAAGTCGGATCGATCTCGGTGGCGGCGTCCGCCGCAGAGCGCGCTTCGCCCAACCGGTTCTGGAGCTTGGCGACCCGAGATTCGGCGAAAACGCGAAAGGCCTCCGGCGAGTCGGTGAACATCTCGGCGGCCGGGAGGTCTACGGACTCCGCGATCTGCCAATCGGGGATTCCGAGGTCCCGGCGCACGTCCACCGACATCCGGTCCACGATCTCCAGCGGATCGGTGCCACGGTAGGTGTGGGAGGCCACCTCGCGGGCGTTTCGCGTCTCGTACAGGCGCGTGCGGACGACGAGCGTGTCCCCGTCGCCCTCCAATAGCTCACCCTCGAGGAAGTGCCCCACACCGCGCGCCTCGGCGAGTTGCCGCTTGAGCGCCAGGGGGACACCGTACGGAAGCGCGAACCCGGCCTCGTTCAGGCGCTCGCGCTGGCCCGATTCGTCTATGTCTACCGGGGACACGAACAGGTCCTGGTACAGGTCGGTAACGAGGCCCGTCCACAAACCGCTTCTCAGCCAGTCGAGCTCGGGGTCGCCGGACTCGTTATCGAAATCCCACACCATCACGTCCCGCCGAAACGCGGCCTTCGGGATCACGCGCTCGACGGTGTTGCCGTCGTCGTCCTCGAGGAGGCGCACCGTGGTGGCCGCACCGAGCTCCTGGCCGCTGAACGTCAACATGAGAATGCCGGCGGTGGCGACCACGCTCAGGCCGATCACGGCAGCGTCCATCTTCGTCCAGCGATCCTCGCCGGGGGCGCCATGTCTCCACGCGAGCACGACGACCATCGGCAGAAGGAGCAGCAGCAGCATGACAATTAGATTCGTGAGCGCAGGCGAAAGCGCGTACTGGTTCACGGCCCAGTCGGTGAACTCGAGGAGGATCCAGCTGCCGGCGAAGTAGGCTCCGACTATGTGTGGCACTCTGCGATGGAGCAGTTTACGCATCACGAAGCTGCCGGCTCCTCTCGGAGGAATGACTGGAGGGTCGCTGACGAGGTCGGGTCCTCGGCACGCGGCACCGCGCGGCCCTCGGCATGCGAGCGACGCTGATTGAATATAGACGGACGAGGGCGGGAGTCTACGGGGCCCTCCCTGCCGTGCGACTACTGCTCGAGATTCGCCAGCTCGCTGCGCACCCGTTCGGCATCGACTTCCACTGACTCGGCGGCCACGACCGCCACCAGCCCGACCATGAGCTTCACCGCCTCCCCGTTTGCGAGACCCTGGTCGGAGAGGGAACGCCAGGTGTAGAAGCTCAAAGCGTGACCGACCGCGGAGCGTACGAGACGCTGGGCGTCGCCGCTGACGCCCCAGCCGGCGGAGATCGCTCCGACTACCTCCCGCATGTACTCCCACCATGGGGTCATCACCTCCGCGACCGCTGGCATCCCAGCCTCGTCAGGCAAGATGCTGCCCAGCATCGACGCGCCGTCCTGGAAGTAGTCGTAGAGCTCTCTGAGAGCCTTCTCCAGCCGGAGCCGCGGATCTCCGATTCCGGTCCACGTCGCCGGATCGGGCAGGGGGTGGTCCATCTGCCAGTGGGATGAGCATGCGCCGATCATCGCCCGGTCGTCCGGAAAGTGCCGGTACACGGTGAGCCGCTGGACTCTGGCTCGCTGCGCGATTGCCGTGATCGTGGTGGCAGCCGGGCCGATTTCCTCGTGAAGCTCGACCATGGCCTGGACGATTCGATGCCTCGTATCGTTCACGCCCATGATGTGAACATGTCTGTTTAGCGTACCTTGACAGTTAGTCAAACATAGGTGATAGTGAACATGTCAATAGTAAACACTGATGTTTGCTATGGCAACACCATGGGCTCTCACATTCCGGGACAGCGGGCCCCGCGTCCACACTGGAGGCTGTATGATTGTTCGTATTCCGAGGCCGCATCTCCTGCTCGCGGCGGCCATGACCTTCTCCATGGGATCGTGCTCCCCAGGACCCGCCGCCGAGTCCGAGGTGTATCGGGGCGACTCCGCCGAGCTGGGAAACGGTCACGTGAGCACGTACGTGGAGATGGATGCGGCGGGGGACCTGGTTTCGATCGGGGTGCGTCTCTCAGCGTCCGCTCTCGAGAGCCTCCCGCTCGAGCCGGATGGGACGGCTCCGTGCTTTGACGTCGATGGTGACGGTGCGGAAGATCCGGGGACCGAGTGTTTCATGATGCTGCGGCGCGATCTCGGTCTGCCACCAGCAGCATCGGAAGCTGCAGCTCCGTTCGGGTACGTCCAGTTCAATTACAACCCCGAGGGCCATCCTCCGCCTGCGCCTCCGGTATACGCGGAGCCCCATTTCGATTTCCACTTTTTCCTCGTCGGTCTGGAGGCTGTGAAGGAGATTCGAACCGGCACGTGCGGTTTCCTTATCGACTGCGATCTGTTCGAGAAGGCGCGCGTGCCCGTTCCGGAAGAGTACATGCCGCCCACGTACATCGAAGTGGGAGCGGCGGCGGGAGAGGAAGGCAACCACCTACTGCCCTCGACGGCTCCCGAACTGGCTGATCCACCCGCCGATTTTACACAGACGTTCATCTTCGGATCCTATGATGGGCACATCATCTTCTACGAGCCGATGATCGCCGCATCGTTCTTCACCAGCGGCCTCGACGAATGCTTCGACGTGGCGCAGCCATCTGCCTGGGAAGTCGCCGGTCCGTATCCGACCCGATACTGCATGCGCTACCTGCCGGATGAAGAAGCGTACACGGTGTCGCTGGAGTCGTTCGTCCATCGGGATGCCACTTGATGAGTGACGGGCGGGCGCATGCGCTGCATTCTCGAGAGGGGGACGAATGGCGAGCATCATGACGATAGCGCCCGAGCGGGCGGCAGGCCTCCGGAAGCTCTTCTTCCGCTGGGTCCGGGGACAGTACGGCGGTGTCGTCCCGGGTGTGTTTCAAGTTCTCGCGGTCGATCTCAAGGTCGCACGGCCGGTCGGCTCGCTGTACAGCCACCTTCATCTTCGCAAATCGTCATCGCTCAGCCGACTTCAGCGCGAGATGCTGGCGACGGTGGTGAACGGCAAAGTAGGTGGGGCTCCCTGACTGGGTCTCCATACGGCGGCGGTTCGCCGTCTTACCGGAGATGAGCACCTCGGCCATGAATTCGCCACGACGTGGCCCGAATACGACCTGGATGCCAGGACCCGGGCGCTGCTCCGCTACGCCAGCAAGATCACGGATGCGCCCAGCCTGGTGGGTGAAGACGATATCGAGATGCTACGGGAGACCGGCTGGAATGAGCGGGCGATCTGGGAGATCACGGCTCTCGCGTCTTTCTTCAACTTCAGCGGCCGGATGGAAGCAGCCTCCGGTTTGCCCCCGGACGAGATACCCGAGAATGCCGCGTTTGCCGAGGCGCGAGAAGCTTGAGAGGCTCAGGGACGATGCTCGT
>JBDHFS010000236.1:0-4872 GCA_039590285.1 Gemmatimonadota bacterium | reverse complement strand
TCTTTACCTGCGTCAGGGCGATTCGGCCGCGGCCGTCGAGTTCTACGAGCAGGCGGCTGACCGATACGCTTCCCACGGCCTTCATACTTCAGCTATCGCGCTCTGCAACAAGATTTTGCGAATCGCTCCGGACCGCGACGAGGTCTACGGGCGGTTAGCGAGACTTCACGCGTCCACAGGCCTCCTCGCCGAGGCCAGAAGCGCGTTCCTCCAGTTCGCGGAGCGGATGCGCGGACGCGGCCGGCTGAGCGAAGCTCTGGAGGCCGTGCAGGATCTGGTCAGCCTGACCGGTGACGAGGAGCTGAGGACGGCTTTCGCCGAGCAGCTCGTGGCCGCGGGCCTCGGAGCTCAGGCAGTGGCACAACTGCGCCTGGTGTATGAGGCGCGCGTCGCGGCGGGCCGAAACGCCCAGGATGTGAGGGAGCGAATCCTGGACATCGATTCCGAGGCGGATCCGGTGGCGGGTCCGGCACAGGCTCCTCCACGTGCCACCCCTACCCCCGAGCCACCGGAGCCTGCCACGCGATCATCGCGGGAGCTCGAATCCGAATCACTAGCGAGGGCCGAAGACACGGTCTACGCCACGGGCGTGGTTCCGGAACCGGCCATCGACTCGACCGAACCCGCCGATGTGGCATCCGTGCTGACGCGCTTCCGATCCCAGGTGAAGGACATCGTCGAGGAGACGGACCATGCCGTGCACTACGACCTGGGCGTGGCCTACATGGGAATGGGACTTCTCGATGCGGCCGTCGGCGAGTTCCAGCTCGCGATCCAGAGCCCGGCGCTCATGGAGGCCGCCCACGCCCTGCTCGGGGAATGCATCCGTGCCGGAGCTTCCGGGACCTCCGACGGAGGTGGAGAAGACGGGCCGGAACCGCACGACGCTCGCCAGGATGTTCCCGACGACCAACGCTCCCAGGAGGACGATCTGGTCCTCGTGACACCCGCGGACGAGCTGGCGGGCCACAACGCATCCGATTTCGAGACCGGCGACGGAACGAAGCCCCCCTCCCCCCCGGCTGAGACGATCGAGCTTCCCCTGCCGCCGTCCGGGCCGACCGCGCAGGCCGTCTCCGATGCGGGCGTGCCGGTACCCGATGAGGCACCACCGATCGATCTCGAAGGGCAGGGAGAGCGAGATCGATCGGACGACCTGGCCGAGATGCTGTTCCAGGCCCGTCTCGCCCAGCACAGGGTGCGTCAGGCGAGTGGTGAGGACCGGATCGATCATGCCGCCCACCTCGAGCTGGGCCGCACGTACGAGCGCATGGGACTGCTCTCCGAAGCGGTTCAGGATTATCGAGCCGCAGCCGCCGGAAAAGGTAGCGTGGTCCAGGAGGCTCTCGCCGCGCTCGAGCGAATCGTCTCCGGCGACACGGTCGACGCAGTTCCGATGCGAGACGCCCTGATCTGTCTGCTCGAGAACGGGCGGGACGAGGTCGCCCTCGAGACCGGTCGCGCGTACGTCGCTCGACCAGGGATCAGTGAAGTCGATCGGCAGGCCGTGCTGGCTGTGATGCCGTCCGAGCCGACGGACTCGCCGGACGAGTCGGCGGCGTCCTCGGTCGAGACTTCCTCGGATCCGCTGACCGAGCTCGAGGACATCATGTCCGAGCTCGACGCCGCGACGGACGACGAGTTCGCTCGATCGGACGAGGCGGCCGGAGTTGCGGTGACCTCTGCGCCGCCCGGCGTCGGAGAGTCTCGTGCGGCTCCTGACGCACGGGATGCGGCTTCCCTGTATGGTGAAGCCGAGGGGCTCCTGGAAGCCGGTCGAACGGACGAGGCTGCTTCACACTACTACCGCGCATTGGAGTTGTACGAGAAACAGCGGGATGCTCTCAGCGCGATCCGCGTCGTGGACCGGTTGCTGGGCCTACGGCCCGACGATGTAGTGCTGCATCACCAGAAGACCGAGTTCGCGATCATGACCAATGATCGCGAACTGCTTCTCTCGGCCTATCTGGATCTCGCGGGCTGTCTGCGCCGGCAGAACGGATTGCGCAGCGCGCGGACCGTGTACGGCCGGATTCTGGATGTTGATCCCGGAAACGCGGAGGCACGGGCCGGAATAGCCTCCGTCGACGCCGACGAGCTCGCGCGCGAACGTCAGCAGAAGAAGGTACCGCACCGTACGGAAGCGCCTTCTCCACCCGAGCCGCGCGGGCTCGCACCGGTCGAGGCCCGAGATCAGGCTCCGAGCGAGTTCGACGAGATGTTCGACGATCTGCGCGATCAGGAGCAGGAAACCGACTACGAATCGCACTTCGAGCTGGCCGTGGCCTTCCGCCAGATGCAGATGTGGGACGAGGCGATCCGGGAGCTCAAGCTTGCCGTCCAGGGCATGGCCGATCCGCTCCCCGCCTACGAGATGCTGGGTGAGGCACTCCTGACACTCCGTCGCTACGAAGAGGCCAGGCGCATTCTGGCTATCGCCGCGGAGCAGCCCGGCGAAGACCGGAGCAAGATCGGCATCCTGTACCATCTTGGCGTATCTCACCTGCGTGCCGGCGACCAGGTGGCGTCACGCCGGTGTCTCGAGCGGGTGGTACAGCTCGATTCTTCCCACACCGAAGCCGCGCAACTGTTGTCCACCTTCTCCTCGTGACGGTATAATCCGGTCGATCCGACATCCGGATTCCCGGATGAAGCTCGACCGCGGGACGGGGAAGCGAATGCTCGAGGCTGCTCTACCCACACTGGATGCGCTTCAGGAACCGATAGCCGTGCGCCTGGAGGCTGTCCAGAACGACCTCGCCGCCATGGTTGAAGCGGACTTCGGAGCGGTGAACGAGGTGAGCGACTACCTGCTGTCGGCTCGCGGCAAGCTGTTGCGCCCCACTCTGGTGCTGTTGTGCAATGCCGTTGGCGGACGGCTGGCGCCGGAAGCCGTGCGGCTGGCCGCGGTCGTGGAGCTCATGCACGTGGCGACGCTCGTGCATGACGATGCCGTGGATCACTCTCCGGAACGCCGCGGCATGCCGACCGTGAACTCCCGTTGGAGCCACCAGGTCGCCGTCATCATGGGCGACTACCTGTATTCGCGCGCTCTGGTGGAGGTCACGAAGCTCGGCCGGGTCGAGGCTGTCCGGCTGCTCGCCGACGCCTCGAACCGGATGTCGATAGGGGAGATGCGACAACTCGCCGCGCACGACGCGCTGGGCGCGACCGAGGATGACTACTATCTGTTGTGCGACAGCAAGACGGCGTCGTTGATTTCTGCTGCCTGCGAACTCGGCGCCCTGTACGGACAGCCTGCCTACCGCAGACAGCTGGCGGCCTACGGTCGGGATCTCGGCATGGCGTTTCAGATCACGGACGATCTGCTCGACTATACGCAGACCGCCGATGTCACGGGAAAGCCCAGCGGACTGGACCTTCGGGAGCACAAGGTGACGCTTCCCCTCATCTCGGCTCTGCCGAAGCTCGACCCCCGAGCCAGGGCCGCGGTGGAAGACGTATTCTCCGACCCGCACCCATCGGAGGACAAGATCGATCACGTGGTGAGGTTGGTCAGGGAGGCGGGAGGCCTGGCGTACGCGGAGCTTCGCGCCAGGGACTTCGCCGATGCGGCGAAGGGAAGGCTGTCAGCGTTGCCGGACGATCCGGCCGTGCGAATCCTGGACAAAGCCGTGGACTTCGTGGTGGGACGTCGCAAATGACCGTCGATTTCGGAGGGAGACGCAGACCATCGGCCAAGCGGGTCGCGCTCATTATGGCAGGAGGGATGTTGTTCGGGGCTCTGCTCACCGAGCTCATGGCACTCACTCTCCCTGCCAGCGCGGCGAGGGAATTCTTCGTGACCACCGTGGCCGCTTCGCTTGGACCGCTCACCATCGACCTCCTGGTGGTGGCGCTGACCGTGGGTCCGCTCGTGCTCCGACTGAACATTCTCAGCGTCGTCGGCATACTACTCTTGTCGTGGTTCGCGAAGTCTCTACTGTAGTCACTGAGATCGGAAGGAAGGACCATGTTCGGCAATCTCGGGATGTGGGAAGTCCTCATCATCCTCTTCATCGTCCTGCTTCTCTTCGGTGCCCGGCGCCTGCCCGAGAGCGGTGGCTCGCTCGGCAAGGGAATACGGGAGTTCAAGAGCTCCCTGAAAGAGGTGGAGGGCGAGCTGAAGGAGATCGGCCAAGCCGATGTGACGGAGAACAGCTCTCAGCAGACCGAGAGCGAGAAAGAGCACCAGCCACCGGCTTGATGACCCCAGATGTAGGAGAGGCGGAGCGACCAGCCCCGCCTCTCGTGTTCCCTCCACCCTGCCGGGCTCGGCTCAGAGTTCTTCCGTTCATCTCATAGAGCGGCCGCCTCGCTGTTCAGCCGGTCCCGGCGGTCGACGATCGTCGCGTTGTCGCGCAAGCCCTGGAGCCACTGGTTCACGTTCTCCTGCCCGGCCTGGGGTCTCATCTGCGACCTGAGCTGCTCACGCACCGCCACGAACATCTCGGGGTTGGCATCCGTGCGCTCGTCAACCCGGAGATACACGATCGACTCGCCGGCATCGAACGGGCCGGCAACCTGGCCGGGAGGCAACCCGAAGGAAGCGCCTATAGCCTCGGTGTCGCGTCCGAGACCGGCCACGAACTGTCTCCGTGTGAACGGTCCGGCCGTCTCCACAGTCCACCGGAGGGCGGCGGCGGCGTCTTCCAGCGAGACCGCGTCCCGCACCTCGGACTCGTGCCCCTTCGCCGCTTCCATGGCCGTGCTCCGCCGCATCTCGATGGCCAGCGCCTCGCGGATCTGCTCCCGGACTTCGTCGAAGGCGAACGTGCCTCCCGCCGCCCGGCCGCGAACTTCAAGGATGTGATACCCGGTGGCGTTCTGGAAGTACTCGCTGACCTCGTCCAGGGGCGTGGAGGCCTGGAG
>JBDHFS010000235.1:0-4872 GCA_039590285.1 Gemmatimonadota bacterium | reverse complement strand
GTGCTCATTCTCGGCACGCTGATGATCGTCTACCCGTTCCTGCCCGGCGCCGGGAGCGAGGTCTTCCGGGGCTTCTCCCTGTTCGTGGGCGCCATGTTCACTCTCGGCGCCAGTTCCTCGGTGAGCAACATGATCTCGGGGATCATCCTCACGTACACCCGTTCGTTCAGGATTGGAGACCGCATCCACGTCGGTGGGACGACCGGTGATGTGATGACGAGAGGGCTCTTCGTGACTCGATTGTGCACCGTGTACAACGAGGTGGTCACGGTTCCCAACAACGTCGCGCTGGGAGGCCGCGTCGTGAACTACACGGCCGCCACCACCGCGGGAGGTCTGGCGCTCAGCGTCACGGCGGGGATCGGCTACGATGTCGACTGGCGACAGGTGCACGAGCTCATGAAGAAGGGTGCGCGAGACACGGAACACATCCTGGAGGAACCGGAGCCGATCGTACTTCAGACGGAGCTCGCCGACTTCGCCGTGTCGTACGAGCTGCGAGCCTGGACCGACGATGCAAGTCGAATGGTGCAGACGCGCTCACGCCTCCGCCAGAACGTGCTCGACCAGTTCAACGAAGCAGGCGTGGAGATCATGACGCCGAACCAGAACGCGGTACGGAACTCCGTGGAGCCGGCAATCCCCGAAAGCTACATTGCCGACTCGACTCCACGTGCGCTGCGTTTCCTGGGTCTACAAGGAGGGACTGCGTGAGATCGCATGTGCGATTCGGTCTGACGGCGACCCTGGTAGCAGTCGCCGGGATCCTTTCGACGACAGCTACTGCCACCGCGCAGGACGCCCACTACTGGACGCTCCAGTATGGTCCCAGGTCGTCCCTTCTGGGTGGGGCGGTCATCGGAAGCGTGGACGATGTGAGCGGCACGTACTACAACCCTGGCGCGGTGGCCCAGGCGACAGACCTCGCTTTCGCCGTCAGCACGGACGTGTTCGAGTACTCGGGAATCGCTCTCGAGGACGGGGGTGGGAAGGGAGTGGACCTCGGAACCGCCAAGTCCGGGCTGCGGCCCTCGCTCGTCGCCGGAACGATCACGAAGAACCTGTTCGGAGGCAGCGGCATTCTGGCGTATTCCGCGCTCACCCGGGCGCGCGGAACGCAGGACCTGACGGGCGCCATCCTCCTCACCAGCGACCAACTCGATCCCGACCGGGATCTCGATGACGTGGTCGGGGGTGTCGACCTTACCGGACAATTCAACGACTTCTGGGCGGGACTCACGTATTCGCACGCACTCGGCGAGCATTTGGGCCTCGGCGTGACCTGGTATGGAGCCGCCCGCAGCCAGAATCGACAGGTTGGGTCCATCGCTCAGTTCGTCGGGACCGACGGTTCGGGATTCACGGCCATCGACAACGCCAGTGGCAAGTACACGGCCTACCGAACGCTGTTCAAACTCGGTGGCTACGTCGGGCTCGGACCCGTCACCGGTGGGGTCACCGTCACGACACCGAGCATCCACATCTCGGGAAGCGGTCAGCTGGGCGTGAATCGATCCGAGATCGGTGCCGATACGACGGCGCTCCTCGCGGGGATCCAGACGGAGCTGCCGGCCGAGTACAGGAGCCCGCTCTCGGTCGGTGGTGGGCTGGCCTGGCGCATCGGACCGGCCCGACTGCACGGAAGTCTGGAGTGGTTCGACAAGATCGATCCATACGTGGTGATTCAGGGCGACTCCGTGTACGCGCAGGAGCCGGAGGGCGAAGGGATCATCATGGACGCCGTGCACGAGCAGACAGATGCCCTGAACTGGGCGCTCGGCGTCGAGTACGCGGTCAACGAGACCTTCAGCGGCTACGTCTCCTACTACCGGGACAACAGCACGCTGGACGACGACCTCGAGCGGACCGGACTGTCGGTCATTCCCATCGACATCAGCACGGTCACCGTGGGCACCGATTTCGTGGTTCGCTCCGCGCGCCTGACGCTGGGGATCGGCTACGGCTGGGGCAGCGAGATCGACAGGGAGCTCACGGACCTGTTGCGGGAAGAAAAGGATGACTTCGAGGCGACGTACGTATACCGTAGCATCAAGCTGCTGTTCGGGTTCGAGATCGGCGTGGGATGAAGGAGGTCGCATTGAAGCTGTTCAGAAAGAAGGCCTGGCGCCCCATCGACATCGGATTGCTGAAGTGGGGCGTGCTCCTCCTCGGCATGGTCATCGGGGCTCTGCTCGCCGATTTCGTCAGACAGAACATCTGGGCCTTCATCGCGATTGGACTGCTGTTCCTCGTCCGGCCGACTATCGTCTACTTCCGGGACCCCGAATGAGCTAGAATGTCTTCGTCCCCGCCGGCCGATCGGTGTCCGGCGGATTCCGTTGGCTGGAGGGCCCGATGTCGGATGATGGCAGTTTCATCCGCAGGATTCTGGAGGGGCTGAGCGAGGGGGACCCGTTCTCCTATGTCGCCATGGCGGTCGCCGTGGGCGCCGTGGCTTATGCCATGTGGCGGCTCGTGCGCCATGAGGATCCCCCCGAGAGCACGGCCGACTGGGTCCGATTGATCTCGATCGTGGCGGCCGGGGCGGGGGCCATCGTAGGCATTCTGGGCCTCGTGGCGGAGTTCTCCTTCGCCTCCGGTCTCGGACAACACGTGGCCCTCCTGGGAAGCGCCCTGTTCTTCTCCGGCTTTCTGGTCGCGCTCATTTCTCTGACCGTCAAGGCCCGGTCCAGGCTCAGGGGCAGGGGTCTGCTCGACGACTGAACTGTCACACCGGCGGCCACTCGCGCGTTCTTCGGTTGCTTTGAGCGTTCAACGGATGTCTCTGGCCACTCCGAACGCGAGAGGTGGAAGCCCCGGCTGCCGCACCGGGGCTTCGTTCATCCATCAACCCCGAGTGCAACCGGCCGAGGGCGACGGTCCGGCGCAGGTACTCTGAGCCGGGACTTTATTCGCCACTCCGATTACGCTACCATCATCTTCGCAGGGAAGGACATACACCGGATCAGCGAGCTTGCCTGTGTACGGAGATAGACGGCGGAGCACATCCCTGGGGGGGCGGGGTCGCGTCCTGGTACGCGCGCTGCTCTCCGCCGCCGTTCTTTTCCCGGTTCCCGCTTCACTGGCTGCCCAGACGGCCGAGACGGTCGACGCCTGGGGCGTGCCTGCCCGCCCTGTCATAGCGTTCGGCGAGGTGGTGGGAATCAACCTGCTTACCTGGAGTCTCAACTACTACGTACGCGATGCGGACTTCGCGGTCGTATATCCAAAGACCTGGTGGAACAACATCAGCAACGGTTTCGAGTACGACGGCAACCTGTTCGCCACGAACATGATCGACCACCCGTATCACGGAACCTTCTACTACAACGCCAGTCGATCCAACGGAATCGGCTTCTGGGGCTCCGTACCGTTCACTTTCGCCGGCAGCTTCATGTGGGAGTGTTGCGGAGAGCGCCACCCGATGGCGCTCAACGACCTGGTCAACACGACACTCGGCGGAGTTGCGCTGGGTGAGGCCCTGCACCGTTCCTCCTCCGCCGTACTCAGCAATGAAGCGAGCGGAGCGGACCGTTTCGGACGCGAAGTCGCCGCTTTCGTCATGAATCCCGTTCGCGGCTTCAACCGGCTGATCAGCGGCCGCGCGTTCGTGCATGCCCCCAACCCGGCGGATCCCGACGACCGCACTCCCGGTTTCTTCCGGCTCTCGTTCGACTCCGGGTACCGGGAGGTACGCCCCGACGCCCCGGAGCGCAGTCCCGTCGAAGGCGTCTTCCTCAACATGAGCATCGACTTCGGGGACCCTTTCCGTGGACGCCGCCGTGGCGCGTTCGACGTGTTCGAGTTCGATCTCACGATGTACGGGGGCGACCAGAACGTCATCGGATCGCTGGCGGTGAGGGGGAACCTCCTTACGCGCGACTGGAAGCGCGGCGGCGCGTCCGACCACGTGTGGGCTGTCGTCCAGAGCTACGAGTACGACGACACGTCGGCGTACCAGTTCGGTAGCCAGAACGTGGGCATGCGACTCGAGTCGCTATGGCCTCTAGGCTCGACCGGGGACCTGACGACGCGTGTGCAGGGCGGCCTTATCCTGTTCGGCACTCTTGACTCGGCCCTTCGGCCGGCGACGGCAACGCCCGGCGGGTGGGACCTTCGGTCCTTCGACTACACCACGGGACTCGACGGTCGGGTCGAGGCCGAAGCCCGAGTGGGTCCGGCGCGTGCCATCGCCTCCTGGCGAGCGTCGTGGATGCGCAGCGTGAACGACAGTCCCACCAACGGTGGCGGGGCCAGACACCTGATCCACATGGGGAAGCTCACGGGAGGTGTTAGGCTCACGCCGAGCTTGGGAGTTGCCGCGGACTTTCGCGTCTATCTTCGTGACAGCGAGTACGACATCGGATGGTTCGAGAAGGTGCAGGAGACAGCGCCCGAGCTGCGCCTGTACGGGACGTGGATCCTGGTCCCGGGTCGGAACGGAGCTCCCCCGGGTTTGAACTGAGTCGATCTCACCTGACATGGCGTTCCCTGGCGCGGGGACCGTGACCCGCTCGGTCCCTGATCCGCCGTTCACGAGCGACGCCGACCGTGCGAATGATCACTTCCGTCTGTAGCTTGAACGATCCCGGACGCGCGGTGTCATCTGAACAAGGGTCATTTCCGCGAATGCGATCCCGTACCCTCCTCCTGCCGGCCCTGCTGGCGTTGGCTCCGCTCGCCTCCACCATGAGCGAGGCCAGGGCGCAGGACGTCGCGCCGCGATCGTCAATCATCGACACCATCATCATCGTCCGCGACAACGTGTTCAGTGAGGAAGAGGCCGCGAGAAGCGGGATCTTCCGCGTCATGAACAAGCTCCACATCGTGACGAAGGAATTCGTGATTCGAGATTACCTGCAGTTCGAGGTC
>JBDHFS010000234.1:0-4879 GCA_039590285.1 Gemmatimonadota bacterium | reverse complement strand
GTGGGCGGCTGAGAAGCGGTGCCAGCGGCACCCGGAGCACCGTGAGTATGCTCGACGGAATCCAGGGCACCAGGGAGTATCCCGCCCCCTCCATGGCCATCTGGAGCACGATCTCCAGGGCCATGAAGACCTGCGCCGCCGCGACGATTCTCAGGTAGCTCGTGCCGGCCGCGATCACGGCCGGATCCGACGTGAACACTCCCATCAGCGACCCCGGCACGATGAAGAACGCCAGGCCCGCCAGACCCGTGAGCCCCACAGCGTACATCGTGGCGATGCGTCCGGATGCCGCGGCGCGCTCCTTCGAGCCCGCTCCGAGATTCTGTCCGACGGCCGTGGCCGCCGCCAGTCCGAACCCGATGCACGCCATGTAGCTCAGGGACTCGACCTTGTGACCGACTCCGAGGGCGGCCAGGGCCGCGGTGCCGAACGCGCTGGTGTACCGCGTGAGGAGCACGTACACGAACGAGAACAGCGCCCCTCCGGCCGCCACGGGGAGCCCGATCCACGCCATGCGCAGGATCGGACGAATCGAGGGCACGGCCCTCCGTACCAGACCGCGCCTGACCAGCCAGCGATATCCGACGAAGCACCCCACCGCGCGCGTGAGGAGAGTGGCGAGCGCCGCTCCCTGGATGCCGAGCCTGGGAAAGGGGCCCGGTCCCAGGATGAGGAGCGGGTCGAGAACCGTGTTGAGACCGAGAGACAGTCCGAGGAGCACGAGGGGCGTGCGGGTGTCGCCGGCCGAGCGGAAGGCCGCCTCCATCACGAAGTACGCGAACACGATCGGCGCACCGGTCAGGTATACGGCCAGGTAGCCGCCGCCCTGCACCGTGACCTCGGCGGGGGTCGCCATGAGATCGAACAGCCGCGTCAGTGAGAGCAGCCCGCCGACGCCAAGGATCACGGATACGGCGACCCCGAGCCAGAACGCCCGGTAGACGGCCACGGCCGCGCGGTCCGGCCGGCGTTCTCCGTGGCGGCGGCTGGCCACCGCGGTGAGGCCGACCGCGGGAAGCTCGGCCGTCGACAGAAGCATCCAAACGACGAAGCCCGCGGTGCTTACGCCGGCCAGGGCGGCGGGTCCGAGTCCCCGCCCCACCCAGAACGTGTCCACGATGTTGAAGAGACCCTGCATGAGGGTCGCGCCGACGGCCGGACCGGCGAGGCGCCACACCGCCGACCGGACCGACCCGGCGGTGGGATCGACGCGACCTCCCCGGCTCAGGGGGGCCCGGCGTTTCCGGCGAGCTCCCCGACCCGCGTCTCGACCACGGTAGCGATCGCCCCGAGAGCCTGCCCTTCAGGTGAGTCCGCACGGCCGATCACCGTCGGCGTTCCCCGATCGCCTTCCTCCCGGATCGCGAGGCCGATGGGAACGGAACCGAGGAACGGGAGATCGAGTGAAGCCGCCAGCGCCTCGCCTCCGCCGGACCCGAAGATGTCATGGGTCGTTCCACAGTCGGGGCACGCGAAGCCGCGCATGTTCTCCACGACCCCGAGGACCGGCACGTCCACGCTCTCGAACATGCGGATGCCCTTGAGCACGCCGGTCACCGAGACGTCCTGTGGCGTGCTCACCATGACGGCCCCGTCCACCTTTACGAGCTGAACCAGCGACAGCTGCGCGTCTCCGGTCCCCGGCGGAAGGTCGACCACCAGGTAGTCCAGCTCTCCCCACTCCACCTGGTGGATGAACTGGCGGACTATTCCCATGATGATCGGGCCGCGCCAGACGGCCGGCGTCTCGTCATCCACCAGGAAGCCGAGACTCATCAGCTTCACCCCGTGCGCGTCGACCGGTATGACGCGGTCGTCGTGTATCCGCGGCCTCTCCGTGGCACCGAACATGGTGGGGATGTCCGGGCCGTAGATGTCGGCGTCCAGCAGTCCGACGCGGTAGCCCTTACCGGCCCACGCCGCCGCAAGGTTGGTCGAGATGGTGGACTTCCCCACCCCACCCTTGCCCGAACTCACGGCCACGACGTGCCGCACGCCCTCCATCGGCTCGGCATCGGACGGATGGCGGGAGGCCTCCTCCCGGCTCACCTGTCCGGGTCGTGCCGGCCCCGATGGGCCGGATGCGGCCACCCCCACGGCGGCGCCGGCCGGGCCCACCACGGGCAGCGGTCGGCGGGTACCCGAGGGCTGTCGGGGTTGCGGCGTCGCCGGAACCGAGCCCTCGGGGGCGGCCGTAGCCGCCGGGGCCGTGGAGGCCCGCCCGCCTCCCGGCGCGGCGCCCATCCGAATATCGACCCGACTCACACCATCCACACCTGACAACACGAGGCGAATCGTCTCCGTGATGGAGGGATCATCCTCGGGGCGGAGGGCCAGGGTCAGCTCCACGGCGCCTTCCTCGTCCACCTGCACGGCACTGACCAGGCCCAGGCTCACCAGGTCCGCCTCTCCCGACCCGGGGCGCAGGCGGCGTAGCGCTGATTCGACACGATTCTTTATGGACTGTGAATCCATGTTCCGGGCATCTCGTTTCTGTCTCGGGTTCTTCGCGTGCGGAGTCCTGGGCGGGCCCCGGGTCCGGTTACATCGTCAGACCGACTCGACCGACCGGACTTCCGGCACCAGCATGCGGAGGCGTTGCTCGATGCCAGCCTTCAATGTGAGCATGGACATCGGGCAGGCGTAGCACGCCCCGACCATGCGGATTCGGACGACGCCGTCCGTCTCGTCAAAGCCCACCAGCTCGATGTCCCCGCCGTCCGCACGGATGGCGGGCCGGATCGAGTCCAGCACTTCCTCGATGCGGTCCGTCGCCGACGCGTTGCGGGTGGCGGAACTGCTCTCGTTCATCGGCGTTTCGAATCGTCCAATCCGGGCCTCCGGTGGGCCCATCTCCTGTTCGCCGCGGAAGCTATTCCCGGCATGTAACACCGTCAACGACGCGGGGTTTCCGCGGCGCCTCGATCGGGGGCGACTCACCGTTCGGCGGGCTTCCCCTGCTCATCCTCCAGCGCGGGGTCCCGGCCCGGAACGAAAACGATCCGGCGCACCGAGCGCGCGGCGGCCTGTCCGGCGTCCAGAGGCACATGAACCAGCTCGCCCTCGCGCCACCTCTCGTTCAGATCCCGGTAGTGTCGGCTGAACGGGTTTCCGCTCTGCCCTGTCGGGATGAGGAACCACCCGACCGGGCCGTCCGGTTCCACGCTGGCCACGAAGCGCTCCGACGGCCCGTACTCGCTGAGCCAGGGGGGCGACCAGGACGTCGAGTCGAGCGCCGCCCACTTCCGATAGTCGTCGGGCCGCAGGGTGTTCGGCCCGCCCGGTGAGGGATAGGGACCGATGTCGAACCGCATGAGGCGCTGCAACCACGTATTGCGGCCCAAGGGGTGGGAGTGGCGCTCCCGGTGCAGGTCGCCCCAGGTCGCGCTGCCCACCGCGTCCAGCGCATCCTCCAGGGCCCTCCGGGACAGGTCGGCCAAGGTCTCGACCTCGGGCGTGCGGACGTCATCCACCCACGGGCTGGCGTCCCCTTCCCCGAGCACGGCCAGGAACGACTTCAACGGGAAGAACGACCACCCGGGGCCTTCCGCGTATTCGTCGGCCGCGATCAACGTGCGCAGGCGGTAGAGCCAGGAGTAGAACAGGGGCGCCGCTCGAGACTCCGTGACCACGCGCCGATCCCAATCCTGGAGCCTGGTGGCCGCTTCCGGCCGACCCGACTCCCGCGCCGCGCGGATCGCGAGATCGATCGTGAGGTCGGCCAGGAGGCTGTGCGTGTCCCGCTGCATCTCCCGGACCGACTCGACCGTCCACTCGTCACTGGAACGTAGCAGGTCGGACATGCGCTGGGCCCGGAACGGGGAAGCATAATCCGTGCTGATCGCGTTTCCGAGCCCCGGAGCCTGAAGGTTGTTGGCGCTGGCGTAGAAGCCGGCCGACGGATCCGAGCCGGCCGGGTGAGCCGCTGGCGGCCAGAAGCCCCGGAAACCCCGTCCCATCAGGTCCGCGGCCACCGGCACGGAGCCGTCCCACCCGTCCCGCAGCGGAACGCGACCTCCGAGACGGTATCCGATGCGTCCCCCCGTGGACGCGAACACCACGTTCTGATGGGGCTGTGCGAACGAGCGCAGCGCCAGATCGAAAGAGGCGAGATCGGAAGAGCGGTTCATGTCCCACAGACCGGTGGACCGTGCATCGGCAGTCGCGGCGGTCCATGCCGCCGAGATATCCGCTCCCAGGCCCGCGAGCACGTCGCTGATCACGGGGCCTCGCACCGTGTGGCGTGTCACGATCACCTCCGGCTCCGCTCCTCGGACGCGGAGGGTCTCCGCCCGTATCTCGAACTCGACCCACTCTCCTGCCTCCAGATAGCGGCCCTCGTCCTCCGACAATGTCTCCAACGCGAAGTCCATGTCGTCGACCATGCCGTTGGTGAAGCCCCACGCTACGTGGCGGTTGTGGCCTACGACGATCCCCGGGACCCCGGGGAGGGAGAAACCCACGACGTGATAGTCGGCCGAATCGGCGTGCAGAGCCGCCACGTACCAGATCGACGGCGCGCGCAGCGGGAGATGCATGTCGTTCGCCACGATCGGGTGGCCGGATGCGGTTCGTTCGCCCGAGATGACCCAGGAGTTGGAAGCGGATCGGGCCGACACCCCATCCAGGATGCTGAACGCCTGCCACACGGCCGGGCCGGCGGCCTCGCCGGGCGACGGGGCGGCCGACACCCGGGGCACCGTCGTCTCGGGCGCGGCTGCCGGCTCGGAACGCCCGCCCGCGGGGAGCTCGACGGGACTCGACAGGATCGTCTCCCCCCACTCAGGATACGGGAGCGCCAGATACCGGGTCTTCTCCGGCGGCATGTGGCTCGATGCCCAGAACCGCGACAGGTCGCGACGCCAGTGCGACAGGTCGA
>JBDHFS010000233.1:0-4897 GCA_039590285.1 Gemmatimonadota bacterium | reverse complement strand
GGAGTACCGGAACGACGCTCCAGTGACGTTGGCGGCGAGCAGAGGCGCCGACTTCTTCTTCTCCGGCTCACCGAGGGACTCTCCCGGGATGTGGAGGAATGGCTGTCCCGTGAGTACGAGATCGGTGAGACGCGGGACTCGGAACAGCTCATTTCACGCCTTCGCTCCGAGAGCTGGGGCGGCGTGTGCATCGCGGTGGAGAGGTCCGGAATCGACCGGGCCATCGATCTTTCCCGCACCATCCGACCCCTGACGAGCGGCGCCGTCGTTCTTCTCTCGCGGGGACAGCTGCGTTCCACGGACCGCGCCCGGGCGATGGAGGCAGGCGCCGACGACGTGCTCAGGCAGGACGTGGTTCTCAGGGAGCTGCAGACCCGATTCCGCAGGGCCGGAGCGTGCGTGCAGGGTTATCACGGTCCGGGGCCGCTCCCCGGCCGGCCGGAGCCGATCCGGGAGCTCGTGGACCGGGAAGGGTTCGTCAGGGTGGTGGCGGATCGACTGGACTCGCCCGATCGAGCCTATTTTGCGCTCGTCATGGTGCCGGAGAGTGTGGGGGCGCCTGTCGTCGAAGCCCTCCGCTCGAGTGTCCGGGTGCAGGCCGGTGATTTCGTGGGCCATGCGCCGGAAGGATACGGAGTCGTACTCCAGGATGCTCGCGCGCTCCACGCGCGGGTCTACCTGGAGCGGGCGTTGCGCTCCCTGGAGCCGACGGCGGGAGCGCCGGAGGTGACCATCCTGACGAGCCCCGAGGAGGCGGACGAGATCCGGGCCGCCCTCGGGGGCGGGAGCTGAGTCCGGACTATGGCAGGGGGATCCGAACCATCGACGACCATTAGCGCACGGTTGAGAACACTGTGAATATCGTGGACGTGCTGACCACGGTCATCGTGGTCACGATCGCGGTGATCCTCGCACTCTCCATCGTGATGCATATCGGCGGCAGGCAGCGCCGGGCGCCTCGGGCCGCAGCGGATGATGCGCGCTCGAACGGGAGCTGGTACTTCGTACGCTACTCGCCTGCCAAACGCTCCGACGACGAGCTCTGAACACCGGTCTCGGCGCGTACTTGTCACGGCGGAAGGCGGGCGCGACCTTAGGCGTTCGAGCTGGCCGGGACCCCGGGGCACCGGCATCACCCTCGTGGAGGCATCTTTGGGCGAGAAGGACGTCCGAATCGAGCTGGACGGCTCGGGGCTCAGGGTGTTCACGCAGGCCCTTCTGCGGGATGTCCGCGCCCTCGAGCTGCTCCTGGATGGTGACTCGATCGAATCCGGAGTTCGTCGGATCGGGCTGGAGCAGGAACTCTTCCTCGTCGACGACTCCTGGCGACCGGCGCCCGTGGCCGTGGAGGCGCTGGAGCGGATCGAAGACCCGCGCGTGACCAGCGAGATCGGCCGCTTCAACCTCGAGTGCAACCTCGAGCCACTCCTGTTCGGCGGTAATTGCCTCCGTCTCATGGAGAATCGGCTGAACGATCTCCTGGAGAAAGTCCGCCGGACGGTTCGCGACCTGGGCGCGGAGGTCGCGCTGGTCGGGATCCTCCCCACATTGCGCAAGTCGGACCTCACTATCGACAACATGGTCCCGGCTGACCGGTATTTTGCCCTGAACGAAGCGCTCACCCGGCTCCGGGGCGAGGACTACGACCTCCGGATCAAGGGCACTGACGAGCTTCGGGTCACTCACGACTCGGTGATGCTGGAGGCCGCCAACGCCAGCTTCCAGGTACACTTCCAGGTGGGACCCGAAGAGTTCGCGCGTCTCTACAACATCGCGATGACGGTCACGGCGCCGGTACTGGCGGCAGCGGTCAACTCTCCGCTCATGTTCGGGCGCCGACTGTGGCAGGAGACGCGCATCGCCGTATTCCAGCAGTCCGTGGACACCCGCAGCTCCATTTCGGAGATCCGGGATGTTCCGGCGCGTGTGAGCTTCGGGCGGGAGTGGGTCGACAGGTCCGTGCTCGAGATCTTCAAGTCCGACGTATCGCGGTTCCGGGTGCTTCTGGGACGCAAGATCGAGGAGGACCCGTTCGAGGCGATCGAACAGGGGCGAGCTCCGTCTCTCCAGGCTCTCCAGCTGTTCAACAGCACCGTATACAGGTGGAACCGCGCCTGCTACGGCGTATCGGACGGCGTGGCACACCTGAGAGTCGAGAACCGCGTGCTTCCTTGCGGACCGACCGTGCGTGACGAGGTAGCCAACGCGGCTTTCTGGTACGGCCTCGTTAGCGGCCTGGCGGAAGACGTGGAAGATGTGCGAGAGGCCATCGACTTCGACACCGTGTTCACGAACTTCCTCTCGGCGGCACGACACGGCCTCGACGCACATCTCACGTGGTTCGACGGCGAATCCGTCCCCGCCCAGGGGCTCATCTGCGATACGTTGCTGCCCCTGGCGCGGCGCGGTCTCGAGGCCGGCGGCATCGACGCGGCGGACATCGAAAGGTACCTGGACACGGTCGAGGCGCGCGTGGATTCGCGACGTACCGGGGCCCGCTGGCAGCTGCACTCGCTGGCCGACATGGGCGAGAAGGGGACGCTCGACGAGCGAATGGCGGCTCTGGTGGCGGCCACCGTCGAGCGGCAGCGCCACGGTCGCCCAGTTCACGAGTGGGCCCGCGCCGAGGTCCACGAGGCGGGCGGGTGGAAGCCCAGCTACCTCCGCGTGGAGCAGTACATGTCCACCGACCTCCTCACGGTCAACGAGGAAGAGCCCATCGATCTGGTGGCCAACCTCATGGACTGGCACAGCATCCACCATGTTCCGGTGGAAGACAACGGCCATCGTCTGGTCGGTCTGGTGTCCCATCGGCCACTGCTGCGTTTCCTGGCCAGCGAGGAGGGTCGCAGGGAAGATGCCCCGATCCCGGTGAGCCGCGTGATGGCGGTGGATCTCGTGACCGTAGGTCCGGAAACGCCCACCCTGGAAGCCATCGCCATCATGCGCGAGCACCGGATCTCCTGCCTTCCGGTTGTCAAAGAGGGACAACTCATCGGCATCGTCACCGAACACGACTTCATGCAGATCGCGGGTCAGCTTCTCGAGGAGATGCTGCGCGAGTGAGCCGCGCGGTGAGGACCCCGGCCGACTCCGGGTCTGACTGCGCCGGGCGGAGTCGCCTGCGGTCGGCGACCCTCCCGGGTCTCGAGACCGAGAGGCTGATCGGACGCTACGGCGCGTCCCCTGGACCGAAACTCGTGTGCATCGGTGGCCTGCACGGAAATGAGCCTTCCGGCGTGCTCGCCCTCAGGCGCGTTCTCTCGACACTCCGGCAGCTGGCGCCTCCGTTCAGCGGCGAGATGATAGCCATAGCGGGGAACCGGCAGGCTCTGCGCGTCGGGCGCCGCTTCCTGGACCGGGACCTGAACCGGGGATGGACGCCGCGGGGGATGGAGAAGGCCGAGACCAACGGCGCCTCGGACGGAGAGGACCGGGAGCAGGGGGAGCTGATTCTAGCGCTGAGGACGGCGCTCGCAGGCGAGTCCGAGGGGATCCGGGTCATCGACCTGCACACGACGTCGGCGGACAGCATTCCGTTCCTCACCCTCGGCGATACCCTGCGGAACCGTGAATTCGCCCGCCGCATAGGATTGCCCCTCGTGCTCGGGATCGAGGAGCAGATCGACGGAGCCCTGCTCGAAGTCATTACGGAGAGGGGTTCCGTGACGCTCGGGATCGAGGCCGGGCAGCACGACGATCCGGCGTCGGTCGACCATCACGAGCGCGCCATCTGGATGGCCCTGTTCGCCGGCGGCCACGTGGACCCGACATACATACCCGGAGCTCGTCGGATGCGGGAGGATCTCAGACACGCGCGTGGCGGCCTGCCGATGGTGTTCGAGGTACGCTACAGGAGGCCGGTCGAACAGGGAGACGGGTTTCGAATGCGGCCGAATTACGTCAACTTTCAGAGAATCGTCGGGGGAGAAGAGGTGGCGCGGGATGGTCGAGGACCGGTGCTCGCTCCCGAAGGCGGTCGCATCTTTCTCCCTCTGTATCAGGACCAGGGCGACGATGGCTTCTTCGTGGTCCGGGATGTCCACCCGGCCTGGTTGCGCGTCTCCTCCCTCCTGCGGCGGGCCCACGTCGAGGCCCTGATGCGCTGGCTGCCCGGGATCCACCAAGCCCGGCGTCGTCCCGACGCCCTGATCGTGGACCGTCGGGTAGCCCGGTGGCTCACGTTGCAGGTGTTTCATCTGCTGGGATATCGAAAGACGAGGGTCACGCGCGGCTGGTATGTCTTCCGCAGGAGATCACACGACGGTCCCGTGAAGGCGCGACGGCAGGCCCGCTAGATCGTCGCCCGAATCGCCTCCACCAGGGCGTGAAGGTCGTCCTCCCCGTTGTACACGTGCGGGGCAACGCGCACCGCGCTGCCCCGGAGCGACACCGAGATGCGCCGCCTTTCCAGCTCCGGCCCCAACCGCGCCGGGTCCATGCCCTCCGGAAGCCGCAGCCCGAACAGGTGGTTGCCGCGCCATGGCTCGTTCTCCAGCGTCACGCCAAGCCCAACCGCCTCACGGAGCGCGGAGGCCCCGATACTCCCGCAATACGCCTGTATACGATCCGGTTGCCACTCCAGCACGCGCCTCAGCGCCGCGAGTTGCATGGGCACGAGTATGAAGTTGGAGCGCTCGCCGACGTCGTATCTGGCGGCGGCGGGCCGGTACTCGTCCCTATAATCAGCTACACGCCGGAAATCCTCGCTGCCGACCCGCGCGCACCATGTTTCCTCCAGCGGCATTCCGTCGTCGAACCGGGGACCGTACCATGCCATACCGAGGCTGTAGGGACCCAGAAGCCACTTGTACCCGGCGCATACCAGCGCATCCGGCATCACGGCCGAAACATCGAACGGTACGGCCCCTACCGACTGCGTCCCATCCACGATCAG
>JBDHFS010000232.1:0-5030 GCA_039590285.1 Gemmatimonadota bacterium | reverse complement strand
GAACAGTACGGCGGCGAGTTGACGGTGGCCAACATCTTCGACGTGCAGTCCGAGATCGCGAGCGAGATCACGGCGGCGCTCCGGGCGCGTCTGAGCTCAGAAGAAAGGGCCGTCATCGCCCGTCGGCCCACCGAGGACGTCGAGGCGTACGAGGCGTACCTGACGGCCGTCGCCTACTGGAGGAGCAGCGGGTTCGTCGAATCGAAGCTCCGATCGGCCGCCGGCCTCACCTCGCTCGCGCTGGAGCAGGATTCCACGTTCGCCGAGGCGTGGGCGCTCAAGTCCCTGATCTCGGGCGAGTTGTTCTGGATGTTCTTCGACCGGTCCGATTCGATCCAGTCGGCCACGGAGCGAGAGGCGATGCGCGCCCTCGAGCTCGAGCCGGATCTTCCGTTCGCGGTGCAGGCGCTGGCTGCCTATCACTACCGCATTCGCCTGGACTACGACCGGGCCCTGGAATCGGTGGACCGGTTCCTCGAGCTCCAGCCGCCCACGTCGTCCATCGAGGGTCTCGCGGGTGCGATCCTCAGGCGGAAGGGGGAGACCGAGGCGGCCCTCGAGCGATTCGAGAGGGGGGCCGACCTGGACCCGCGCTCCGGCGTGGAGACGGAGGAGACGGGGATCACCGCGTACCTGCTGCGGCGACACGACGAAGCGGAGACGTGGCTGAAGCGCGCGCTGGCTCTGCAGCCGGACGCCCGGGCCACGTACAGCTACCTCGCGGCGAACAGCCTGCGGGCCGACGGTGACACGGCGGAAGCGCGTAAGTGGCTGGAGCAGGCCCGCACGGCGGCGATCTATGACCCGGCGAGTACCGATTTCAGCTTCGTCGAGCTCGCTCTAGCGGCGCGGCAGCCCGACCGGGCAATCGAAGAGTCGAAGCGCATGACCGGCCCACTCAACAACCAGATGGTCTATATGCCTCCGATCCTGGGCCGGGCTCTCGCGTGGCGCCTGAAAGGGGACGCGGTCCGGTCCGGGGCCGCGTTCGATTCCGCGCGCGCGGAGCTGGAAGCGACGGCGGCGGCTGATCCCACCGAGCCGCGCGTGCGGAGCGCGCTCGGCATCGCCTACGCGGGGCTGGGGAGAAAGGCCGACGCGCTGCGCGAAGGTAGAGAAGGTGTGCGCCTGATGCCGCCCGAGAAGGAGGCGTGGCGCGGCAACCGCCGGGTCCTGCAACTCGCCATTATCGAGACTATGGTGGGGGAGACCGAGGCGGCGATCGATCACCTGGAGCACCTACTGTCGATCCCGTTCGACCTGACCGTGGCCGAACTCCGGATCGATCCGACGTGGGACCCGCTGAGGGGGAATGCGAGGTTCGAAGCGCTGATGCGATGAGGGCCCGGCTGGGTCGCCAGGGTCCGTCGCTACCCAACTGGAAGCGCTACACTCAACCATCCAGCCGTTCTTCCTGTCTCACTGAGCGATCCTACTCTCGGATCGCGCGCCACCCCCGGCGCGCCGGTTTCGAGCGTGGGCTGCCTGAGGACGGGAGTGAGCATGGGTGAGGTGTGGCAGGAGATCCGGCACGTCGCACGGGGACTACTTCGGCGGCCGGGATACACCGCCGCGGTCATCCTCACCCTGGTCCTCGGAATCGGCGCCACCACGGCGGTGTTCAGCGTGGTCAACGGCGTTCTCCTCAGGCCGCTGCCGCACGACGAGTCCGAGCAGCTCGCCCTTCTGTGGCTCGTCGACGCGCGTCCGGGATTCTACGAGCCGCGCAACGCCGTGACCCCGGCAGACTTCCGCGACTGGCACGACCAGCAGCAGGTGTTCGAGGACATGGCCCACTGGCAGGCCTACCCGGTCACCTACCACGACGACCAGGGTCCGCACCGCGTCGACGCGGTCCTCACGGGCGAGGGATTTTTTGGGATCCTGCGGGTCGATGCCCAACTCGGCCGCACCTTCTTGCCCGAGGAAGACCTGGACGGCAACGACGACGTCGTCATCCTGAGCCACCACATCTGGCAGAACCAGTTCGGCGGCGATCCGGACATCGTAGGAAAGACTATGCGGGTCGGGATGTCAGGCACGGCGGTGTCGACGATCGTGGGCGTGATGCCCGCGGGCTTCCAGTTCCTCGACCGGCAGCCAGACCTGTGGTTTACGGTCGGGCTCGAAGAGGACCAGTGGGACAACCGGCAGTCGCACTACCTGAACGTGGTGGCGCGCATGGAGCCGGACGTGACGCGCGACCAAGCCCAGGCGCACATGGAGTCGATCAACGCCGGCCTCACGGAGCTGTATCCGGAGAACCTCGAGGGGTGGGGCGTGAACGTGGAGTCGATGTCGGACGCCGTGGTGGGCGACATCCGGCCGGCCCTGCTCGTTCTCCTGGCCGCGGTGGGGTTCGTGCTCCTGATCGCGGTGGTGAACGTCGCCAATCTGATGCTCGCCCGGACACTCGGCGAGTCGCGCGAGCTCACGATCCGCACGGCCCTCGGCGCCGGGCGGGGCCGGATTCTGCGCCACAAGCTCACCGAGAGCCTGCTGCTCGCCGTGCCAGGCGGCGTGCTCGGGATAGCGGCCGCGGCGATAGCGACGAAGACCCTGATCGCCGTGGCGCCCGACGTGCTGCCGCGGAACGAGATGGTGTCGATCTTCGAGGGCGGTGTCCTGTGGTTCGTCCTCGCGGTGACCGTCACGTCCGGGCTTCTGTTCGGCTTGCTGCCGTCACTGCACGCCGTCCGTCTCGACGTGTCGAAAGGACTGAAGGAGAGCGGCGGGCGATCCGGTGCCTCGAAGCGGCACGTGCGAGTCCGCGGCTCGTTCGTGGTGGCGCAACTCGCGTTCTCCACCCTCCTCCTCGTCTCGGCCGGACTCATGCTCGCCACGTTCCGTTCCCTGATGACGGTGGACGCGGGCTGGGAGCCCGGGGGCGTCGTCACGATGAACGTGACCCTCACGGGGGACCAATACGGGGAAGTGGACCAGCAGACAGCTCTGTACGACGACCTGGTCCCCCGGCTGCGGGCCGTGCCCGGCGTCGAGCGCGCCGGCGTGACGAAGTTCCTGCCGCTGCAGGGCGTCATGTGGACGTGGAGCATCCAGGTCGACGGCAAGCCGGAACGGCAGGAGGGGGAAAAGCGCGACTTCGGATACAACGCGGTGTCGCCGGACTACTTCCCCACCATGAACATGGAGATCACGCGCGGCCGCAACCTGGCCGAGAGCGACCGGGCCGGTGCCCCACTGGCGATCGTGATCAACGAGGCCCTGGTGCGCCGGTTCTTTGCCGAGGGCGAGGATCCGGTCGGTCAGCGGATGTACGTGATCTCGCGCTCCGAGGAAGTGTTCGAGATCGTAGGCGTCGTCGAGGATACCCGGCACAGTTCTCTCGAAGCCGATCTCGAACCCGCGTACTACGTGAACTACGCGCAGATCCCGTTCGAGTTCTACCTGCGCGAGATGACCGTGAGCGCGCGTACGGAGACCGATCCCGCGTCCGTCGTGCCCGCGATCCGGACGGCGATCGCCGGCGTCGACCCGGGGATCATGGTCACCAACGTCGCCACCATGCGCGACCACGTCGCCGAATCCACCGGGCGCACCCGGTTCGCGATGACCCTGCTCATCCTGTTCGCCGGCGTGGCCCTCAGCCTGGCGGTGATCGGGATCTACGGCGTCTTCGCCTACTCCGTCGGCGAGCGGAGGCGCGAGATCGGAGTACGCCTCGCCGTCGGCGCGGACTCGATCCGCATCATTCGTCAGTTCCTCGCAAGCGGGAGCCGTCTGATCGCCGTGGGCGTCGGGCTCGGACTGGTGGCCGCGGTCGGCCTCACGCGATTCCAAGCCGGCCTCCTGTACGGGGTAGAACCGGTCGATCTCAGGACGTACGCGCTCGTCGCCATCGTTCTGTCGGGAGCGGCGGTGATGGGAGTATTCCTTCCGGCCCGAAGGGCGAGCCGGATCGAGCCGATGAGGGTGCTGAGGGAGGAGTAGGCGTTCGGGTCAGCTGGCGGCGGCGGCTATCTGCGGCCGGCGTCAGCCCGTTGAAGTCAGGGCCCACCTCCTTCATCCTCCCCACCCGAAAGGTCCGCCTCTCGCCACGAAGGTGATCGTGTGCGGTGAGCAACCACTGCCCCGCCTGAGCCTGCCACAGAGACTGAGGCGTCACGATCCGCTCCGTTTCCCAGCCCGACGAGGCCGCGACGTAGACGATCTGCACGTGTGAGGCAGACTCCAGGGCGGTGCGCAGGATCTCGAGCCGCTCAGGCTCGGGGTACAGGGGCTCAGGCGTCTCACCCTGCGCGGGGCGGCGATCGCCGCCCTTCCGCAGAGCGTTCACCACCACCCATTCCAGCAGCAGGTATGTCCAGTGCAAGTCGGTCCTCCGTCGCCGGGTGATCCCTCCAACCAGGACTATGCAGCTCACCTCTGACAGCCTCGACACACACAAGCCGTAAAGGCTTGCTGTGGTGTCGGACGGATCTGGCAGTTTCAGATGGCGAACCGGGGGCGTCGGAAGTCATGCCTTGGGTGACATCAGCCATCAGCGAGGAGCCGCAATGCTCATGAGAGCCCTCACCTACGACGGGTTCATCGAGGACCCCGACTGGATCTACCGGTGGCAGGATCATGAGTGGGGGGCGAAAGGAATCGCCCATTTCTACCGGCCCGGACCTGTCGTGTCGCCGATGCGCCTGGTTATGGGCCACATCCTCGATCGGCTGCAGATCGACCTGGATCTCAGGGACGCGTGGTGCGTGTCTCACGCCGACGACGTGATCGAGACCGAGTTCCGCGGCGAATGGTCGAAGTCCATTCCGCCTCAGTTCCAGAGGCGTCTGCTGAGGCCGAGGGTGGGGGCGATCTGGGATTGCGGACTCCTCGGAGGGCTCGCCCGGCAGACGTGCGCGACGGAGTGATGGACGGAGGTGACTCACCAGCCTCACGCCTCTTGCGGCACAACGACCGGGCCCGTCGGCGTCGAGCGAGGGTCGAGTGTCACTCAGGCCCTGTATGGTTGTTAGAAGCATGCGCACACATCATGCTGGAGCGGAGGCTGGATCGTGACCGTC
>JBDHFS010000231.1:0-5059 GCA_039590285.1 Gemmatimonadota bacterium | reverse complement strand
TCGTCTATCCCGTCGATGAACTCCCTGGTCCCATCGAGCGGGTCGACGATCCACAGCCGCTCATTTCCGGCGTTCGGATCGGGTGGAGGCGACTCCTCGCTCAGAATCGGGTCCTGTGGGAACGCGGCGCCCAGAACGGATAGGACGGCCTCGTTCGCCGCGTGATCCGCCTCCGTAACCGGATCCCCCGGACTCTTCTCGTCTGTGCGGAGTGTTGTCGAACGGTAGAAAGGCAGGGTGGCCTGCCCACCCACGAGCGAGGCGACGGCCGCGACACCCAGCTCCCGACTGATGCTCGCCGGGAACACGGCCACGGGATCCTGCGCGAATTCGACCGCCCCGGGCGGGATGCCGGGGGCCGACGAGGGTTCGGATGTCCCGTGAGCGGCAGGCCGGAGGTTCACGCGCTTCAGGAGGGCTCCGCAATGCGGATGCCGCCGCCGGCCTCCCGGGCCTGCCGAAGCGCACTCTGCGCGTCGGCGACACGTGAGAGGCTGGCAATCCGGCTGGCCATCGGCGGGACCCTGTGTGAGTCCGAATCCACGGCGTCCGCGTGGTCCGTCAGCTCGACGATGCCAGCACTGATCGGAGCTAGGGCGTCAGCGGTGGAATCGGTGCGGGCGCGCTCGGTGAGTCGGCGCACCATCGTGGTGAGTCCCGCCGCATCCGTATCGTAAGCCACGATCCCGAGTTCCGTATCCCCCAGCCAGCCACACACGTCCGACTCTCGCACGTTCCCCGTGCACAGGGCGGCGGCACTGAAGCGCATGGCCTCGAGATCCTCGAGCTCGGGGACCTTCGTCGGTCCGAGCACGACGCAACTCAATGGTGAGCCCTGTCGGCGTGCGTTCGCTCCCAACACCCTGAGCATGCGCATCATGCCCGCCAGATTGAACAGGCCGGTGGCCAGGTCGGAGAGGGAACCTTCCTCTGTCGCTTCTATCAGTTTCTTGATCTCCAGAAGCCGACGGAGCTTCGCCACGATGAGGCTGGAACGCACGGGCTCCTTGATGATGTCCCAGGCACCGGCTCGCATGGCCGCGGCTTGCTCACTCTCGTGCCAGAAGTTGGGCGAGTACACGAGTATGGGCACACTCGGCTTCAGCGGTCCCTCGGCGAGAGACGAAGCGAGCTCCGGGGCGCTCATGTCCGGCAGACCCTCGTCCACGATCACCATGTCCGGATCGATCTGGGCAGCGTCACGCAACGCGACTCTGGCGGCGCGCACGCGAGCGAAGACGAAACCCTCCGGCTCGAGGACCGCCTGAAGCGCGGAGGCGAACCAGTCGTGCGCGCTCACCAGCATCACGTTCACGGTGTCGAGCGGGGCAGTGCTCGGCGTTTCGGACATGTGATGGAATCTCCTGACTGGCCTATGATACCTGACGCGCGCTCGTGAAGTACACGTAGTTGATCATTCTTCCTTGTCCGGACCGTACGTCTTGTCTCGCTCGAACATGACAGGCAGCGTCTTCAACATGATCAGGACATCGAACCACAGTGAGCGCCGCCGCACATACTCAAGGTCGTAGCCTACCTTCTCGCGGACGTCATCGACAGAGCGATCCGAGCCCAGGTTCACCTGCGCCCAACCGGTGATTCCCGGTTTGACTCGATTCCGTATCCGGTATCCGTCGATTTCCTTCTGCAACTCGAGGACGAAGTTCGGGCGCTCGGGGCGTGGCCCGACGACTCCCATGTCTCCCTTGAGGACATTCCAGAACTGCGGGATCTCGTCCATTCGCGTTTTCCTCAACCACCGGCCCAATCGCGTGGCCCGCTCATCGTCCTTCGAAGCCCACACCGGGCCAGAGTCCAGCTCGGCATCCACCCTCATTGTCCGGAACTTGTAGATCATGAACGGGCGTCCACCGAGATCGTTCACTCGTCGGCCGGTACGGTCCCGCGTGTCCATGCGACCCCTGCGGTCCAGTCCGATCCTGAGCTGGCGGTACACCGCCGGTCCCGGAGTGTCGAGCTTGATCAGCACCGAGATGATCACGATGGCCGGCAGCAGAATCAGCAGGGCGATCAGCGCCACGACGAAGTTGACCGCACGAAGCAGGAAGTCTTCCAGTCGGCCGCCGGCACGGGAGGGAGACCTCTCCGGCTCCGGGCTGTCTGGTCCCGTGGGACGGTCCAATCGGACGAAACGGTGGCGGGCGGTACCGCCCTGGCGGAGCCGCATCGCGGCCGTGCCGCCGCCCTGTTCCTTCAAATGATCGTCTGAGCTCATGACTCGCTCGGTTATCGGGGTGTGATCGTTCACCCCGACAGGAGCATTCGTCGTGCCAGTTCGGACGATTCGATGCAATTACTTGTCCTGTAAGTAATTAAATAGACTTGATAACGATCCGAAACGTCGCAGGTATTGCAATCTTACCACACTTTCGGGCGGGCGGGATCGACCAGACCTCCGTATGGGACCCCGCCGCCGGCTTCTCCGGGGGCCGCGGCTACTCCAGACCGTAGTCGCGGATCTTGTACAGCAGAGCTCGATAGCTCAGGTCCAGCAATTCGGCCGCGCGCGTTCGGTTGCCCCCGGTGACCTCGAGCGCCCGGCCGATCAGGTGCTTTTCGAGCTCCCAGGTCCTCTTCTTCACGGACAGCTCATCGCTGGACAGGTTCCCGGCGGTCGTCTTCAGCAGGGCCTTGGGATCGCGGACGATCTCGGGCAGATCATCCAGCCCTATCATGGCCGAATCACTCAGCACCATCGTTCGTTCCACTACGTTCTCAAGCTCCCGAACGTTCCCCGGCCACGAATAACCCGTGAGGCTCTTGATGGCGTCGGGCTCGAACCCCTCCACCTCGAGTCCCAGAGATTCGTTGAACACCTCGAGAAAGTGGTGTAGCAGCACGGGAACATCATCCACGCGGTGGCGCAGAGGCGGGAGATGGATCCGGACCACGTTGATCCTGTAGTACAGATCCGATCGAAATTCCGACTCCTGAACATCCGCTTCCAGATCTCTGGCCGTCGCCGCCAGGATCCGAACATCCAGTTGGCGCGGGCGGGACTCGCCCACACGCCGGATTTCTCCCTCCTGCAACGCGCGCAGCAGCTTCACCTGCAGAGCCTGAGGAAGCTCTCCGATCTCGTCGAGTAGAAGGGTCCCGCCCTCCGCTTCCTCGAACAGGCCGGCCCGGTCCCGCGAGGCTCCCGTGAACGAGCCTTTGACGTGGCCGAACAGCTCGGACTCGAGGAGGTTCTCCGGAATCGCGCCACAGTTTACGGGAACGAAGGGCCCACTCGCTCGGTGTGACGATTCGTGGATGAGCTTGGCCACGAGCTCCTTACCGGTACCACTTTCCCCGGTGATCAGAATGGTCGTCGGGTGGGGGGCGACGCGTTCGGCCAGCTCGACAGCGGTTCTCATTCCTTCGCTGGCCACGACGATGTCCCCCCGGCGCTTCTCGAGCCGGACTTCCTTCCGCAGCCGCCGTATCTCCCGGTCCTTCGTACCGTGCTCCTCGGCGATCCGGATCCGCAGGAGCAGGGCCTCGGGTGAGAAAGGCTTGTCGATGTAATCGTAGGCTCCCTTGCGGATCGCCTCGACCGCCAGATCCTGGCTTCCGTAGGCTGTCATGACCAGCGTTCGCGCCGTCCCCTCCGCTTCACGATGCCGGTCCAGGAACTCCAGTCCGTCGACGCCCGGCATGCGCACGTCACACAGAATCAGGTCCGGTCCCCAATCTGCGGCTTTCTCCAGCGCCTCCGCTCCGTCCGACGCGGTGGCAATCTGGTAGCCCTCATTCTCCAGAATGAGTGAGGCGGTCCGTCTCAGACCGGCATCATCGTCGACAACCAGGATCTTCATTCCGGCGGCTCCTCGACCACGGGTAGCAGGATTCGAAACGCGGCCCCGGACGCCGTAGTGGCCAGGGCCTCCATGGTTCCACCCATTCCTTCGACCAGGCGTGCGGACACGGCCAGGCCCAGCCCGGTCCCGCGACCGGGCGATTTGGTGGTAAAGAACGGGTCGAATACGCGCTGCATATCGTCCGCCGGGATTCCAGGACCGCTGTCGCTGACGGCGATCTCGACAGCGGCCTCGCCTTCCCTGAGCTGGGGAGCCGGGCCCGGGTCGCGCGTTTGGTCCAGTCGTCGCAGGTGAGAGTAGTCGATACCCACGGGGTCGTCTCGGCGGCTTCGATCCGCCCCCCAGCGATCCCTTGCGGTTACCCGCGCCGTCCCCGTACGGAGCCAGATCCAACGGTCGACTGCCGATTCTTCGACCGCATCGACCGCGTTGAGCAAGAGATTGACCAACACCTGCTCCAGCTGAAACGGATCCGCTCGCACGTTGGGCAACTCGTCTGCAAGATCCAGCCTGGTGTCGACGGCCTTGAGTCGACCCTGAACCTCCATGAGCTGCACCGACCGCTCGATCACACCGTTAACGTCCACCGGCCGCGGAGTCGCCGCCTTAGGTCGCGCGTAGTCCAGCAGGCCTCGGACGATGGCGTCAATCCGACCCGTCTCGTGCGATATTCCCTTCAGCCACTCGGAACTTCCTTCACCACTCCGGCGGCCAAGCTCCACGTAACCCATGATGGCTCCCAACGGGTTTCCGATCTCGTGCGCGATGCCGGATCCGAGGCTTCCGATCGAGGCCAGCTTGTCCGCCCGGGCGAGGCTGCTCCGGGCGGCGGACAGCTCGCGGTTCGTTTCGTCGAGCGACTTCACGTTCGCGGCAAGGAGCTGCTGGTTGTGGATCAGCCGGTCCGCCATCTCGTTGACGGCCGTGGAGAGGCGATGCAGCTCGGCCGTGTCCGAGGCTGGAAGCCGGTGCTCCTCGCGTCCGGCCGCTATCTCCTCGGCTCCATCGACCATCTGCGCCACCGGACGCAGCACCAGGACCCGTAGTCGGTATTCCGCCACCAGGCCCAGCAGGACGAGATCGAACGCGATGGCTATCACGAGTGCCAAGTAAAGGTACTGTGCGTCCAGTTCGAGCTGCTGCCACACGAACACCACGACAGCGAGCGAAAACAGGGCCAGAAAGAGCAGAATCATCAAGCCTCCGATGAGACGCACACGCAACGACAACGTCCG
>JBDHFS010000230.1:0-5061 GCA_039590285.1 Gemmatimonadota bacterium | reverse complement strand
CGGAAGACCGGTTTCGAGCAGGGCTGCGAGGATTACTATGAGACCTGGAGGCCGGCTGACCAAGATGGCAGGCACCCTGTGGAGGACCTCCTTGACGAAGTGCTGGAAGATGACTCGGATCGGCCTTTCTTCGTTTTCATAAACCTCATCGAGCCCCACAGTCCGTACGATTCGTCCAGAGAGTACTTCGGCGAGTTTGACCGTCATCCCGAAATGGCCCTCGTCGACAACACGGCGCTGCTGCACTCGGTCGGAGCCCAAACGCTCTCGGACCAAGAGATCGAGCATCTGAGCGATCTCTACGACTCGGAGATACTGTATGTGGACGCCGCTATCGGTCGGATTGTCGCGAACCTCGATGAGCGGAATCTGCTCGATGAGACGCTTCTGATCGTGACTGCCGATCATGGAGAGAACTTCGGCGAACATGGCTTGATGGGCCACGCGTTCAATCTTTACGAGACGAACGTTCGGATACCCTTGCTGATTCGGTATCCCATGACTTTTCAGCCCGGCGCGCGGGATTCGTCCCTCGTTCAGCTGCAGGATGTGTTTGCGACCGTGCTCTCGGCGGCAGGCACCGGCCAGAGCAACGATTCCCAGGGAAGGGACCTCGTGGCGCAGGACTCGTTCGATGGGGAGACGTTGTTCTTCGAGTACGGCTACCCGGTTCACTCTCTCCGAGAACTGGGGTTCCAGATTGGGCACAGACCGTGGAGGCAATACCGCGACAGCCCCGATGTATCTCGTGTCAAGCGCCGCCTTCGCGCCGTTCGTAGGGGGGGCATGAAGTTGATTCTCGGCAGTGATGGCAGGTCGGAGCTCTACGATCTGGTCAGTGATCCTTCAGAATCGAATAACCTTGCCCTGTACGATGAGTATTCGAGTCAGCTCCGAGACCTGGAAACGCTGCTGCTGCACAAGCTCGCAGCATGCCCCGATCGCACTCCTGCATCGCCAGCGCCTCCGATCGACCTCGACGACGAGACGGAGAGGCAGCTGCGGTCCCTAGGTTACATTCACTGACCGGCGATGGCTGACCGTCTGCCCGCGGCCTGCGACCCGGAGTACTATGGGCCCGCCGGAGGTTCGACCTTCGTGCCCCGATGACCCGCCTCGGCGACTGGAACATCCTGCCGCCAAAGCACGTCGTACTCGCCGCGACTCATGATGACGGCAAAGTGCTCTGCGATGTACTCGTTCAAAAGCGTGGCTCCGGTGCCCGGCGCCTCGGCCATGCGCTGCTTCTTGACGCGCGCCATGACGCTGTCGGGCCACCCGAAACGCCAGATGACCACCGCCCGGACCCCCTCTTTCTCCAAATCCTCGATGATCTCCCGCTGCGGCGCGATGCGATCCGTGACCCCGGGGTGAAGCTCGCTGTAGCGACAGCAGCCAAGTCGGCCCGCCAGGTAGTAGAATCTGGGATCGTTAACGACGATGGCGTCGTGCCTCTCCACGCCTACGTAGATTTGCTCGTCTTCGTGTGTAGTCCGCCTTAGGAAGCTGACCACGGGATGGTAGACGTCGTGGCTCCGCGCGGGAAGCCGGATCCACCTCGCACCCGGAATGTCGAGGACCTGGCTACCCTCCCACTCCAATCGAATCTGTGCAATCTGCATCATGGGGCCAAGAAAAAGGCCGACGCCGTAAGCGACCGCCATCACGAGTACCACGGTCCGGCCCCGTCGGCCGGCGGGCTTGCTACCCAGCACGAGGAGCAGCGCGGAGATTACCGCCATCGAGTACAGGTGGGTGTTCTGCTGAACATGTGCCGCGAGCCAGAAGAAGGGGACGGCTGCAGTGAGCGTGATCGCCGTTGCCAGATCGGCCGCAGACAGGCGTTCGCGGCGGGTGATCAAAAGTGCCAGCGCCAGAAGAAACACGTACTGAGGCAGGTTGCCGAGGAGCCAAGTTTCAAGTCCGCTGAACGCTGCACGCCCGAGCCGAAGATCGCTCGGAGCCTGGATCCACTCCCCCAGCGAAGCGAGGATAGAGAGCGGCAGCAGCGAAGGGTACGGCTCGCCGCGCACCTTGGGATAATCTGTCGCGGGAAAGACGAAGAGATCCTGCCAGGCGTCCGCGCCTGCCTGGAGCGCTACCCAAGCGGCCACCGGTGCGCCGAACGCCATAATCCCCGACGCGAGCCGAGCCGTCGCCCTCCACGGCGTGATCCACTCTGGCGGCCGGCGAGCGGACGCCGCCCCCCAGGAAAAAAAGAGACCCAGAACCACGGCACAGCCGACGTAGGCCGCCACATCGTGCTTGAAGCACGCCGCGAGACCGATCCACAAGCCGGCCCAGAACAGCTTGCCCGGACCGCCGTCACGGAAGTAGCCGACGAGCTGGTGCAGTGCGACCAGGAGAAGCAGCAGCGCCGGGTGGTAGGAAACGATCTCCGGCTGCGCGGTCCACATCGCGGCGCCCAACACTCCCGCCATCAGAACCGCCACGCGCCTTGAAGCGCCCAGTTGCCGGAGCAGCAGGAACGCGACGGCAGCGATAGCGGCCTGGATCCCGAGGGATACAGCCCCCTGGAAGATGACCTCTTTCCCAAACGCCAAGAAAACGCCGGCAGTGAGATAGAACGAGCCCGGCGCGTACATCGTCCAGAAATCCCTGTAGGGGATCCGCCCCTCCAGGATCTGAAGCGCACCGTTGATCGACTTGCCTGTCGGGAGCCCCCAGAAGAGCCCCGGTAGATAGGCGGCGAAGAGAAGCCCGGCCAGAAGGAGGGCCAACGTCCCGTCCCTCACGCCCATCTGATCACGAGCCGCTCGATTCGCTGAAACCAGCATCCGTCTTCTCATCTGGCATTCTTTATAACGCCCGGAGAGTTTCAACCTGTAGGTCGCGCGCACGGCAAAGCAGCATCATGTCGATGTGCCACCACAAGAAAGTGAACGGGAGCTGGTGGTCGAGACCAGCCCACCTGCCCTCATTATGAAATGTAACAACATATGCAATAACGTCTTACACTGTCTCTGATTCCTGAGCCTTCACAAACCAGCGCGGTGGGGAGTTGGGAACACCACTTGCAATGCAATGGCACGTTCCTGCCATCCTGTCGACAAGGGCACCCCGGGCGCGAGCCCGGTCCGCAAAGCCTCAGGGGTCTTCTTTCCTAGACCGCCCGGCTGCCGAAGGGGATTGGCTTCCGAGTCTCAGGACTCTGGGATTCGGCGGGTTTTCCTTGCGACGGAGGTATCCGATGTTTAAGCGTAGTGGGCGCCCGGTGTTTCTTGGCGCCATCTTGGCTGTGGTCGTTGCGATCGCGGCCTGCTCCGACAGCGAGAACAGCGTTCTCGAACCCCCGGCCCCCTCGTTCAACCAGACTACGGGTGGAGGCGACCCCGAGTTCACGGTTCCGCCGATCGGCGGGTTCGGGGATGCCTCAGCCGAACACGAGTTCGTCGAGGTCTGCAAGGCGTATGCGTGGGGAACTAGCACTCCAGCGGTAACCATAACCGTCGATGTGGACTCGCACATCGGTGATGAGAACCCCATCAGCTTCCAGAAGACCCTATTCGACGGTGGCAACTACGGAGCCAACGGCGACCGATGCCGCGACGTCTGGGTCCACGGCGGAGCAGGGTCATTCTCCACGGTGACGTTGACCGAGACGGTTCCGGCCGGCTTCGGCGTCCAGTATGACAAGACGGTCTCGGACTTCCCCGTTGGCAGCTGTGTGTCGCCGCCGGCCAACTCCTGTGGCGGGGACAAGGGCGAGACTGGCGTGTCTTCCAACACGGTGAGCGGCCGGTCTTGGGCGAAAGGAGGTTTCCTGGTCACCTTCACCAACTACCCCGCACAGGGCTGCACGCCGGGTTACTGGAAGCAGGATCACCACTTCGCCTCGTGGGTCGGTTATTCGCCCGGCGACTCCTTCAACACGGTGTTCGGCGTTGCCGCTTTTGCCGCTAACACCACGTTGCTCGACGTCCTGTGGTTGCCTGGACACGGAAAATACAGCAAGCTGAACAAGCTAGCCGCCCATGCCGTCGCCGCCTTGCTGAACTCCACGAGCGGGCTGGACTTTGGAGATGCCTCCGGTCCGATCACTTCTGCCCAGATCATAGCGGACTTCCAGGGCGCTTGGGACGGTAGCAAAAGCGATCAAAACCAGCAGAAGGGCGAATTCGAAAACCTCAACGAGCGGGCATGCCTGCTGAACTGATCGAGCTTGTCAACACGGTGTGGGTTGATCGGCTAGATAGACCAGTTTGTCAGCCCGAAGCTTGTTGAAACCCACCTACGTAAGAGCCCCGGCCGAGCTCGGCTGGGGCTCTTATCACTCTCGAATGAGCTTCCCCTTTCGACTCGCGCTCTGGCCACGCTTGTGTGATCTTCGCCCCCTGCGGGCTGCGTGTAAGTAGTCGCATCGCCACCGAGCGGAGCGATCTGCCTGTCTCACCACCTTGTTCGCCAATGGCCTGAGGAAGGACTCGTGCGGGAGACCGGTTGGAAAAAAAAGGACACGCACTCGATCCTTGCTGTGACCATCGCGAGTGCCCTCATCCGAAGCTGGCGATCCACGGCCCTGGGTCTGGATCACTTTGACGCCGGTGGCTACGCCCTCAGTAGTCAGGCGGTCTTTGCCGGTGCGGCGCCAGACGGCCTCTATCCCTTGCAGCATTTCCTATCCCCACCCTTCTTTTTCGGCATTGCAGGGATGGTCATGCGCATCGTCGGCACCGATTCGGACCTCGTGCCGATCGCCATCTCACTGGTCGCCGGCGTGCTCACGGTACCCTTGATATACCTGATCGCGTGGCGCTGGTTGGGGAGTAGGGCGGCCGCGATCGCGTCAGCTATCCTTCTGGCGCTTTCCGAGTTTCACATCCTGTACTCGCGAGCGGCGCTTACCGACATCACGTTCACCTTCATATTTCTCCTCGCCCTGTTCCTGTTCTCCGAGACCTATCGACGCCGGAGCCTCTCTCTTGGCCTGCTCGCTGGAGCCGCCACTGGACTGGCGTGGAACACCAAGTACCACGGGTGGCTCGCCCTCGTGGTCGCGGCGGCTGCGCTGGTGGCCGTCGCGCGCCGCACGGGAAGAGC
>JBDHFS010000229.1:0-7617 GCA_039590285.1 Gemmatimonadota bacterium | reverse complement strand
GGCGGGCGCGATTCTTCCGGAGGCGCCGGAGACACGAGGCCGCGATTCCGAGCTCGAGGTCGCCGATCTCCAGGACGTGATGAAGAGCGACGCCGATCGTCAACGCGAGCGTGAGGTGGTCGGCAAGCAGGAGGAGTCTGAGGGGGAAGGTGCGAAACTGCGTGGGGGACTGGCCGAGGCGGAACAGGCAAACGAAGTCGATCCGAATGCGGCGCCAGTCGGTGCGGTCAGGGTGGACGGGGTGGCTCGCCCGGAGACGCAGGACATGAAGGCCAAGTTGCCCGATCTGCTCGAAGGTTCAGCGGACGAACCGGAGGGTACGGCGCACCACGACGTGCCCGTGGACAGGCGTGCCTTCGGGGTGGGTGATCCGAACGGTTGCTTCGAACTGGCGCGCGACTTTGCCAGCGGTGTCGAGCTACCACCGCTGATCGAGCTTCGCCCCGTCCCGTCTTCCGGCCCGCGAGATGACACAGACTCGGGCCTGTATTCCGTCCGGCTCCCGGCCGGGTTCGAGAGCTTGGACGATAACGCATGGGCTCCGTTCCATGAGGATTCCCTGTGGGTCCGGCTGCACTCGGGCCTGTCCGGGATCACGCTACGCCTGCGGCGAACGGAGGATGGATACGCCGGCATTGGCGTTGTGGTCCGGGACGTGGCCGGTCAGGCCCCGCGCGGACCGGTGCGGCTCGGTTCGGTCGACTGCGGGGCAACGGAGCGTTGATGCGGAGCGGGAAAGGGCGGTTGAGTTCGGACACCTCGTTCTGGTCAGCGCTCAGATGCCGGCTGCAGTCGGCGCGCGAGATCTACGAGGGGGTCTATATGGCTCCCTATCGATCGACCATCCATCGCGAGTACTTGAGGCAGCGCGACCTCTTCCTGATTCTCGGTTTCTCAGACCTTCTGGGCGTCCCGAATCCGGTCCAATTCTACACCCTGGAGCTGCTGCCCGACCTGATCGATCAGTTTCATTCCTGGCACCTCCGCATGGGCATGGAGCAGCCTCCCGAGGGAGGCTTCCGTTGCTGCTGAGTCGGAGAGGCTTCCGAGCGGATCCGGTGGGCGCCGGGTGAGCCTCGATCCGTTCCTTCTCCGTCCCATAGTGTTCTTCGGGGGAAAGGGTGGGGTCGGAAAGACCACGCTCGCAGCGGCGGCAGCCCTTCACTCGGCTTCCGGCGGGGCTCGCACACTTCTCGTCTCCACGGATCCGGCCCACTCGACCGGAGACCTGTTCGGCACGGATCTGGGTCCTCAGCCGAGCTCGGTCGCTGCTGGCCTGTGGGTCGCGGAGATCGACCCGGCTCTCGAGGCTCAGGCCTACATCGATGACGTCAAAGACAGGGTCGAGCAGGCCACGCCGCCACGGCTGGTGGCCGAGGTGGAGAGGCAGCTCGATGTGGCGCGAGTTTCGCCTGGTGCGGAAGAGGCCGCTCTGTTCGAACGGTTCGCCCGCATCATGGAGGAATCCGGCCGCTTCGAACGCATCGTGTTTGACACGGCGCCGACCGCTCAGACACTTCGTCTGCTGTCGCTTCCCGAGCTCATGTCGGCGTGGATCAGCGGATTGATCTCGCGACGGCGGAAGGTGACGACCTTGGGGCGCATGTGGCGCAATGTCGCCGGCGCCGCCGCAGCTGAGGGGATCGAGGCGACGGACCCGATCCTCGAGGCCCTGGAGGAGCGCATGGAGCGGTTCAACAAGGCTCGCGCCACGCTCACCGACCCGGAGCGCACGGCGTTCACGTTCGTAGTGGTTCCGGAGAGACTTCCGATCCTGGAGACACACAGGGCGATGGGCACGCTGGCTCGATACGGGATACCCGTGGGCGGATTACTGGTGAACCAGGTCCTTCCGGACAAACCGGACGGACGCTTCCTGCGACGACGAAAGGAACGCGAGGCGGGCTATCTTGCCGAGATCCAGTACCGATTCGGAGATTGGCCTAGCGCGTATGTGCCGCTCCTCGACGAAGATCCCAGGGGGGTGGCCGGACTCCGCAGGCTGGCCTCACTCGTTCGGACGGATCCGGCGGAGGAATCGGATTGAGCGCCATTGTCCTTCTGGTCATCGGTGTCACGGCGTTTCTGACCGGGTACCGGGTCTACTCACGTTACATCGCCGAACGGATCTACCGTCTCGATCCCGACTTCCGCACCCCGGCGCACGAGCTCGAGGACGGGGTCGACTTCGTGCCTACGAACAGACACGTGCTGTTCGGCCATCACTTCACCTCCGTCGCCGGCGCCGCGCCCATAGTCGGCCCCGCGATCGCCGTGATCTGGGGCTGGCTTCCGGCCTTCCTCTGGGTGGTGTTGGGAACGGTGTTCGCGGGTGCGGTGCACGACTTCGGGACTCTGTGGATATCGACACGCCACAAAGGACACTCGATCGGGACGCTCACCGAATCCATCGTGGGCGACCGCGCCAGGGTCCTTTTCCTGCTTCTGATATTCTTCCTGCTCCTGATGGTCAATGCCGTGTTCGCGGTCATCATTGCCAACCTATTCATGAGCAACCCCGGTGCCGTAGTACTTCCTGTGTGGGGCTCCCTCGTGGTGGCGCTGGTCGTGGGCTTTCTGATCTACCGGACCGGCACCGGTATCCTGGTCCCTTCGCTCGCCGCGCTCGCGATACTGTATGCGCTCATCTGGTTGGGCCAGTACGTGCCCCTCGAGCTACCCGACATGCTGGGGTTGCCACCGACGGATGCCCAATGGCTCGCGGGCGGCGGTGACGTCGCGGCCGCTACGGACGCGGCCCGGGCCGACGGTCAGCGAGTAGGGTGGATCATTGTTCTCTTCATCTACACGTTCTTCGCCAGCGTGCTTCCCGTGTGGTTACTTCTGCAGCCTCGGGACTACGTGAACGGGCACCAGCTTTTCGTGGCCCTCGGGATCATCGGCGTCGCCGTGGTCGTCACCAACCCTCCGGTCGTGGCACCGGCCGTGAACCTGGAGCTTCCATCTGACGCCCCCGGCTGGTTCCCCCTCCTGTTCATCACTATCGCGTGTGGGGCCATAAGCGGATTCCACGGGCTGGTCGCGTCGGGAACATCATCCAAACAGCTGGACCGTGAGACCGATGCCCGCTACGTGGGCTACGGGGGCGCGTTGGGAGAGGGTGCCCTGGCCCTGACCTCGATCGTGGCGACGACGGCAGGCTTCGCTCTGTTCGTGGGGATCGATGGGTGGCACGCTCATTATGGATCCTGGTCCGCCGCCACATCGGGGGCCACCACCGCGTTCGTGAACGGGGTCGGGGTCCTGGCGGAAGGGATCGGAATCCCCCACCGTGTGGCCACGATCTTCGCGGCGGTCGTGGTGATCAGCTTTGCTGCCACGACGCTCGACACGAGCGTGCGTCTCCAGCGATACATCATTGCCGAGCTGGGAGTGGAGTACAGGCTGAAGCTCGTTCAGGGCCGCTGGGTAGCCACGTTCATAGCCGTCATGAGTTGCGCCATGCTGGCCCTGGGACTGGATCGGGGGGCCGGGGGAATGCGCCTGTGGCCCCTCTTCGGCACGACGAATCAGCTCCTCGCAGGCCTGAGCCTCCTTATCCTGACGCTCTTTCTGTTCCGGTTGGGACGGAACATCTGGGTGACCGCGCTACCGATGGCCTTCCTTCTCTTCATGACCACCTGGGCGATGGCCCTGAATCTCATTCGGTTCGCACGTGCGAGCCAGACGCTGCTGCTGACCGTCGGGGGAGCGATCTTCGTACTGGAGTTGTGGCTTCTGTTCGAAGCGGGCGCGGCGGTACGACGGCTGAGGCAGACCCGAAGTCGGGGACTTCCGGACCGAGACGGGTGAGCTGGCAGGGTTGTCGCCTAACGGCCTGGAGCCGAGCTGTCACGCGGGTCCGGGCCGGGTTGCAGGCTCGGTTCGTTGCAGGCTTCCTCGGGAGCTGACCGAGCGGACTCGCGAGGCAGCGTTCGGTATCCAGGGAACCGGCGTCTTCTCATCTTCGTTGAAAGCGTCGAGCCCTATGGCCGTGGCCCTCGGCAGTCTCTTATTCTGGCTGCGTTCGGGGTGATGGACCCATCACGGGGGGAACAAGAATGTCGGAAGTGTTGAGCATATTCGCGCTGGCGGTTGTCGTGCTGGTTTGGAGTCGCTGGGGCTGCGGGTGAGGTAAGCGCTGACCCGCCGGGCGCGGGCACCACGAGCGCGAATCCCTTCGCAGAGCACGGTACGGCCGCCGCAGGGCGGCCGTTGTCGTTGACGGGAGCGCTTGACCGATGGGAGCGGCGACGAATACGATGGGGCGCGCCAGGGGAGCGTTGGCGGGCGATGGCAACGCCACCGAGAACTGCAAACGGACATGCGGCCACGTCTATCACACTCGGTTCGAGAGCTGATGTTCGATCGGCGACCAGGCCTCTCCACGGTTGGTGGACCACTTTCTCTCGCGTTGGCGCTCGGTGTCTGTCTCCCGGTAGTCGCCTTGATTCAGTTCCACCGCGTGGCGCATCTGCGTGTGAGCTGGGCCATCAAACTTATCACCGTTCCTGAGGGAGACTGGGCCCGAGACTGGAGTACGACTGCTCAGACAATCGCACAGTCACAGGAGGCGGGCTTTGACGGAGCCCTTTGGCTTCTCTTCGTCCTCGCGATAACCGTCTGGTTGGCCGCGCTGACTGGCACCGGACTCGACTCACTCAGAACCGTACTTGCAGAGCGGCGAACCTGGGCGATTCATTCAGCAGTCGGAGCGACACGAAGGAACCATCGTCTAGCCATACTGGTGAAGGGGCTCGGAACTTCGGCCGTGGTTTGTGGCCTGGGCATCGCGGTGGCTGCTTTTGCGGCAGAGATGCTCGTCCGATTCCTTCCTCAACGCGTAGAACTGGTGGACCGGTTCGGAGCTTCGACTCTATTGACCAATCCGATGGTCCTGGCGGTTCTCGGAGTAACGGGACTCGTCCTCATTGTTGGCCCGCTCCTGGTCCCGATGCGTACCGGATCGACGAATGTGCTCGACTCATCGCGAGAGAAGATGGCCTGGGCAGACGCCAGTTGGCTTGTCGCGGTGGGGCAAATCGCCACCGCCGTGCTGTTGGCGACGTGTGCACTGTTGCTGGCAGGAGCTGCCACGGCGATTGAGAAGCCGGCTGCGAACCACAGGAACGGGCGCGATACCCTAGTATTTCGCTCGCGCCTGCCGGCCAGTCTACAAACGGCTTCGTCATGGGTGGCCGCTCGTGAGGCCGTGATCGAACTACCGGGGGTTGAGGCGGTCGCCGTATCCTCGCCCGGAGCCGTGCTAGGTCTGGGGATGGTCGATGGCGTCGGAGCCTCCTGTCCGTACTGCACATCTGGCGGACTGAGTGCCCCCGTGATGACGGGACGCGCACGCCACATTGTCGTAGATGGCGCATTCTTCGCGATCTTGGGAATCCATAAGGACCGGGCGGCAGAAGAGGGGGGCGTTATCATCAACCCGGCTCTAGCCCGACACTGGTTTCAGGATACCGACTTTGTAGGCCTTCCCATATGGCTGAGGGGTGCTCCACCGCTGATCGGCAGCTCGTACCGAGTGACGGGCGTCGTAGAAGCATTCCGGCCAACCGGGTTCGGAACGGCACGCATGCCGCTCCCCGCTGCCTATCTTCCCCTCAGCGAACATACTCCGTCCCAGGCGGACATCATCGTCAGAACCTACCCGTCATTCGGGGGATCGCCGGAGGTCAAGAACCTCGGTAGCCACGCCGGTCTCGCTGGGGCCGTACAGGACGCGATTCAGGGCCAGATACAGGGTAGCCGGGTCGAGTGGCTCGGATCGCTCGATGAACTCATGGTCACCCAGGCGGCCCCGGTCCGCTGGCTTACGCGTTGGCTGGCTGGCCTTGCCGCGGGGGCCCTTCTCCTCTCGCTCGGTGGTCTGAGTGGTGCAACAGCCGATCGCGTTCGGGAGCGAAAGGCAGAGATGGGTCTGCGAATGGCCGTCGGAGCACGCCGCGTACAGATCGTGAGGATGGTGCTTGCCGATTCGGCTGGAGTGGTAGCCAGTGGGGCACTATTTGGTGCGGCGCTGGGTGTCGGTGTGAATCGCGGCTTACCATCCCTCATAAGTGGTGTCGATCCGCTACCGAGCGAGATGGTCGTGTTGCTGGTCTTTATTCTAGGACTGGTGGCCCTCACCGGTGCGGCTAACGCGGCTGTTGGCGCGGCGCGCCTCGACCCGGTGGCAGCTCTTGGTAACGGAGACCTGTAAGCAGAATCAGGGGTCCGTCCAAAGTGATCACTTGCCCGGGTATCACAACTTTGACTGTCAGCTCCAGCGAATCACTGAGTCCTGAGGAGTTCAGGACGGACGTGAAAGAGCCCCGGTCGGCGTGGGCAGAAAGCACCTTCGCAGCCAACCTACTCAGTCGAGCATCGCAGCCTGCTCAAGGGCCTCCTGCAACTCGTGAACCGCGACCTGAAGATTCTTCACCTGGAAGACTCGGTTCCGCTTGTAGAGATAGCCTCGCATTGCAAGATGGCTGAACTCGCGATCATGCCGGATCTTGCTGAAGTCGATGCCGAAGCGGTCGCCGGAAGGCAAGCCGCGTTTAACCTTCACCGAGTCCGGATACATGCCCCACATGCCGAGATTCTTCTGGAAGTAAGGATCGCCAAGCATTAGCGTGAAGCCCATCTCAATCTGGCTAAGGCCCTCCAGGGTTTCATCTACTGTTCGAGTGAAGGACGACAACGGAACCCTCAACGATTCGTCTCCGATCAACCGGAGGCTGCCAGAGGCGATCATCTCCTGCAGGAGTCCATCCGCAAGGCGTACCGTCGGGGCGGACCATGCGTGGAGCCACCACACACCGACCGAATCCGCTGGAACAGGAGTGTCCGAATCGATGAACTCAAGGAGGCTGATGGCGCTGGACAGTTGGCTCTCCTCTAGCTCCAGCCAATCCGTGACGCCGTCGTCCATTTCTCGGAAGTCAGCCGCCAGTTGGGCGAGGTACTGCTGCTCAAGTCGACCTTCCTGAACACGGCCCCACCACGCATCGGTAGCTAGTGCCAGCAGTATAGACGTGACGATCACGACACCTTCCATGATCATCCGCGACCATTGTCTGCGTTCTGCCATTACCGAATCGCTCATCGAAGTCCGTACTAGGTCTGATTCGACGGCCGAACCGTAGGTCGAAATCAAGCCAGTTGCGACCTACCGTGAACTGCCTTGCCTCAACTGATAGTCGGGCAGGCATCCGGGGACAGTCAAGGAATGCCCACCCGCGACACGCCTCAGACGGACGTGAAAGAGCGCCCGCCGGTCGGGGCTGTCAAAGCGAAGCGCCCTGCGTGAACCGGGCTCTAGGCCGTCCATACCGGGAGGGTGCGGGCACGGATCAACGGGGATCAAGAAGAAGCGGCGACAGACAGTCTACTGCGGCAGCGGGCCACGGTTGATGGTCCGCGATCAGAAGGAGTGCACCGCCCAAAGGAGGAGGCGAGTCGCCTGCGGACATTGACTATGACACTTCCGCATGAAGCTTCATTGATAGGCGGGCGATTTCCTGCTCCAGCTCGGATGGGTAGGGTTGCACTCCCGGAGGCGCGCCTTCCGCACCACCATCGAACAGCCAGCTAATCCCTCGCAGCATAACGGCTGTA
>JBDHFS010000228.1:0-5101 GCA_039590285.1 Gemmatimonadota bacterium | reverse complement strand
CTGCAGGGTGTGGAGATGGTGGCGGGTACGACGAGCGAGCCGGTGGCTTTCGAGGCCGTGGATGGCGAGCCGGTGCGCCTGCTCGTGGCGATGGTGGGGCCGGCGTCGGCGGCAGCGTATCATGTAAAGACACTCGGCCATATCAGCAGGGCACTGACACGCGAGAGGCTGCGTCGGGAATTGGCCGAAGCGGAGAGCGCCGACGAGTTCCGTCGCCTGATAGTGGATGCCGGAGCTTGATCCGGCCAACGGGCACCTGGAGGTCCGTGGGCGTATGGGCCGCGATCATTCTGGTGGCGACCAGCGTACCATTGACCGAGGCTGCTCTGCGCATTTCCCCGTTTCCGGGGCTCGACAAGGTGGTGCACGGCGCACTGTATGCGGTGCTCGGATGGCTCGTTGGAGCCACGCTGTGTGTGTCGGGAAGGTGTAACGCGAGGGTTCTGGGGATAGCGCTGGTGACCATCGCCCTGTTCGCGGCGGCGGACGAGGCGCACCAGGCGTGGCTTCCGGGCCGGGTGCCGATGGTATCAGATTGGATGGCCGACGTGATCGGAGCCAGCATCGGCCTGATCATGGGAACGGTAACGTGGCGGGGCCGCGGGGGTGAGGATCGCGTCCGGGACGGCAACACAGAGTGAAGGAGGACCCGCTGAGCGAAAACGCAGGAAGGCAGGAGGAGACTGCGACGTTCCTCGGTGTGCCGGAGGCGACAGCCCTAAGGGACGTACCGTGCGGTCGCCTCGACTCGGAGTGGACAGGTCGGAGCGTGCGCCTGGCCGGCTGGCTGCATCGGCGTCGGGATCTGGGTGGGGTGACGTTTCTGCAGCTCAGGGATCGGACGGGGCTGGTTCAGCTCGCGCTCGGGCCCGATTGGACTCCCTCCGAGATGCAGTCCTCGGTCGGCGATCTGAACCCGGAGGATGTGCTGCAGGTCACGGGTGAGGTACAGGCCCGTCCCCCTGAGGCCGTAAACCCGGACATGGCGACGGGCGAAGTGGAAGTCCGCGTACTCGCGATGGAACGCCTGGCCGTCTCCGATCCGCTTCCCATTCTCGTCGCCGTGCCACCCGATGAGGAGCTTCCATCGGAGGAGCTGCGGCTCAGGCACCGGGTGCTGGACCTCCGCCGTCCGGAGCTACAGCGCCACTTCGTGATTCGCCACCTGGCCACCAACGCCGCCCGCCTTTCCCTGTCGAGGCAGGGCTTTCTGGAGGTAGAGACTCCGTTCCTGACGCGGCGCACTCCGGAGGGTGCCCGCGACTATCTCGTCCCGAGCCGCATCCATCGGGGTGAGTTCTATGCGTTGCCCCAGTCACCGCAGCTGTACAAGCAGCTTCTCATGGTGGCGGGATTCGACCGCTATTTCCAGATCGCCCGGTGCCTGCGTGATGAGGACCTGCGGGCGGACCGGCAGCCCGAGTTCACTCAGGTGGACGTCGAAATGGCTTTTGTGACGGAGGACGATGTCTTCTCCGCGTGCCAGCGCATGCTCGCGGACATGTTCCGGGTTGCGCTCGAGCGGGACGTGAAGACGCCGTTCCCGCGCATGACCTGGGCGGACGCGATGGAGAGCTTCGGCACGGACAAGCCGGACCTTCGCATCAGCTGGAAGATCAGGGACTTCTCCGAAGTACTGGCCGGTCGCGGGTTCGGCATCTTCGATGGCGCCGTCGCGGCCGGAGGAAGAGTGCGCGGTCTGGTGGCAAAGGGTGGCGCCGGGCTGTCTCGCTCGCGACTCGAAGCCATCAACGCCACGGCCCAGTCTGCGGGAGCCAGGGGAGCCCTGTGGCTGAAGAGAAACTCCGACGGATGGACGGGAGCGGCCTCACGCGCCGTAGACGACGAGGCGGGGATTCGGCTGGAGTCGGAGTTCGAGGTCGAACCGGGCGACCTGGTTCTGCTCGTGGCGGGTCCCGACGCCGAGAGCTCCCCGGCGCTCGACGGCCTGCGGCGCGAGCTCGGCGTCGAGCTCGGGGACCGGCGCGATGCGGACGAGTGGTTGTGGGTAACGGACTTTCCACTGTTCGAGGCGGATGCGGCGACCGGAGAACTGACGGCGAGCCACCACCCGTTCACTATGCCTGTCGGTGTGACGCCGGAGGAGCTGGTGACCGACCCGCTCGCCGTTCGGTCGCGGGCCTATGACCTCGTCCTGAACGGAACGGAGTTGGCGAGCGGCAGTATCCGGTGTCACGATCCGGCCCTGCAGCGCGCAGTCCTGAAGGTGCTCGGCATGACGGTCGAGCAGGTGGATGACCGGTTCGGCTTTCTTCTCGAGGCATTTCGATACGGGGTCCCGCCGCACGGAGGTTTCGCACTCGGTTTGGACCGGCTGATCGCCCTCATGGTCGGTGTCGGCTCGCTGCGCGAAGTGATCGCGTTTCCCAAGACTACGGCGGCTCGCGGCCTGATGGAGGGCGCGCCGTCCCGGGTAGAGGAGTCGCTGCTGTCGGATCTGGGGATCCGGCTGATCGCACGGGAGTCCACGGATGAGTGATGCGATAGCGCACGGACCGGACTCCGTGGATGCGCCAGTCATCCAGCACCGCCTGTCTGCGGAAGGGGCGGACGAGCTGCTTCTCGCCGGAGTCAACGATACTCACCTGAAGGCGCTGGCGCGGCTCGGCGATCTGCGTGTCATACTCAGGAGCGACCATCTCATCCTCTCGGGAGCGGTCGAGGCCGTCCAGCGGTGCACGCCGGTGGCTCAGAGGATGATCCGCATGGCGCAGCTGCGGCGATCGTTCGACCTGGCCGATGTGGAGCGTTTCTTCTCCGAAGCGGAGAGCGAGCCCCTGGTGCCGGTGACGGAGGCCGACGAAGAGGTCGTGGCCCTTCCGGGCGCCCGAAAGGTCATCCGTCCGAAATCGACTGGCCAGAAGGAATACCTGGCCGCGATCCGCCGCAACGACATCGTCGTCGGGATCGGTCCGGCGGGGACGGGGAAGACGTATCTCGGAGTGGCCATGGCCGTAGACGCGCTGGCGCGCAAACGAGTGCGCCGTATCATCCTCACCAGGCCGGCGGTCGAGGCGGGCGAGGCCCTGGGCTTCCTGCCCGGGGACATCCATGACAAGGTGGACCCGTACCTTCGTCCGCTGTACGACGCCCTCTCTGACATGCTCCCTTCCGACCGCATGCGCCGCGCCATCGAGGACCACACGATCGAAGTGGCGCCCCTGGCGTACATGCGAGGTCGCACGCTGTCTGACGCCTTCCTGATCCTGGATGAGGCCCAGAACGCGACGACGGCGCAGATGAAGATGTTCCTCACGCGGCTGGGGCTGAACTCGAGGACCGTGATCACCGGAGACAAGACGCAGATCGATCTGCCCCGGCCGGAGGATTCGGGTCTGCTGGAGATCGAACGGATTCTCAATGCCGTGGAGGGTATCGATTTCGTATACCTGAACGAGTCGGACGTGGTACGCCATCGCCTCGTGAAGGACATCATCCGCGCGTACGCCGAGCACGACAACGGAGGTGACGGAGCCTCATGAGCGCCGCGCGCTTCCGGGAGACGTGGCGCGATGCCGCGCGGGCCATCGATCGCCGTCCCGGCGAGGGGTGGCGCGACCGTCTGTTCCACCACGGATTCCGCGTGCTCGTCGTCGCGGCCATCGCCGTGGCCGTACCCGTCCTGTTCCCCCGGCATCCGCTTCCGGAGACGGTGGATGTGGAGGAGGGGGCCGTGGCCACGGAGGATGTGATCGCGGCCTTCGAAGTGACGGTGTCCAAACCGGCCGACCAGCTGTCGCGGGAGCGGGAGGAGGCGGCGCGGAGCGTGGCCGCGATCTACGTTCTGGATGCAGCAGCTACCGATTCCGCCGTCGCGAATCTGGGCGAGTTCTTCGTCGAGGCCGATTCGGTCTTCGGCGCGGTGGCCGCATCGGGAGATCTGTCCAACCCGCGAACGTGGCTGGCCGCGCGCGGACTCAACGCCACCGCGGGACAGCTCGAGTACCTGGCCGACTCGGAAAACCGCGCCGAGCTTCGCACCTCGGTCGAGACGGCGTTCGAGAGCCTTTTGCCTGCGGGCGTGGCGGCGCTCCTGGATGCCGGCGGGTCGTCCGCCGCACACGTGATGGTCAGGGGCGATACGACCCGGCTTGTGAGGCGCGACTCGATCGTCACCCTCAGCCGCTTCCTGGAAGACGCCCTGGTGTTCGCGCCCCAGGACGCTTCGGTGGATGGCTTCCAATTGTATCAGAACCTGCTCGTGCGATTCCGCCAGCCCACGTTGCTGCCCGACGACCTCGCGACCCGGACGGCACGTGAGCAAGCCCGGGCGGCCGTCAACACCGACCTGGACGTGATTCTCGAAGGGGAGCGCATAGTCACGGCGCACGAGAGGGTCGGTCGGCGCGATCTGCACCGGCTGCGCTCCTACAACGATGAGCTCGTGCGCCGGGGACTGGCGGGAGGCACGGCCCGGCGGCTGGCTGGAGCCGGCGGTGTCCTGTACACGGGCCTGCTCGTGTCGCTCCTGGCCCTCGTGATGATTCTGTATCGGCCCATCATCTATCGCGACCTTCGCGGTTACCTGATCGTGATGGGGCTGGTCGCGGTCGTTATGGTGTCGGCGAGCCTCCTCGAGCAGGGAGGATACCGCCCCGAGCTCATACCGATAGCCGTGCTCGCGCTTCTGGTCGGGGCTCTGTACGACGGCCTGATCGCCCTGGTAGCCGTCGTCATCACAGCCCTGGTGGTGGCTGGCCAGGTCCTGCTGCTCGGCGAGACGGTGATCGCCCTTTCCGCGATCGGGATACCGTTCAAGATGATCGCCGCCGGCGCCGCGGGCTCCCTGGGAGTCCGCCGCGTACGGAGGCGGAGCCACGCGTGGGTCCTGATCGCGTTCATCACCGGGGCCTACATCCTGGCGGGCCTATCGCTGGTGCTGCTCCGGGCTCTTCCTGTCAGGGAGATCCTCCAGACCGCCTTCTGGGGAGGCGTGAGCGCCACGCTGTGCACCGTGCTCGCCATCGGAGCCTTAATTCCGGCGCTCGAGAAGCTCACCGGAATCAGCACCGACCAGACCCTGCTGGAGCTGTGCGACCTCAACGCTCCGCTCCTGCGGGAACTGTCGCGCGAGGCGCCA
>JBDHFS010000227.1:0-5145 GCA_039590285.1 Gemmatimonadota bacterium | reverse complement strand
GAAAGCGGGTCAGGTCTCGATTCCCGGCGGCGTACGCGATGAAATGACGGGCGGCGTGCCAGTCCGACATCCCACGTCCGCCGACCCGGAGTAGATCGACGTCCAGACCGTAGCTACGCAGGTCGGAAACCACGTGCTCCGCGACAGTGGTCTTGCCGGAGCCCGCGCAACCCGTGAACTCGACGATCTTCATCCCATCCGGACGGACGGCGATCAAGGCTCGGCCGGGTTCCCTGTCAGCAGGTCCTGCCACAGGCTCATTCTCCGGTCAACCAGGCGATCAGACGAGAATTGAGCCTCGGCCAGGACTCGGGCCTGTTGACTCATACGCTTTCGTGAGGAAGGATCCAGGCTCGCCAACTCCGAGATGGCCGTTGCCAGCTCGTCCTCGTCGCCGAAAGAAGCCAGGCGGCCGACGTCGTATCGTTCCAGGTACTCCGTATCCACACAGCGCCAGGCGACCACCGGGACCCCACAGGCCAGGTATTGCGGGATCTTCTGGGAGTAAGACGACAGCACGGTTCGGCCTCGTATATTCATCTCGACGGCAGTCAGGTCTATACCGGCATCAAAGCCCTGCATGTATCGCGGAACTTCCTCGTACGCGATCGACCCGACAAGAGTAACCCGGTCCTCCACTCCCTCCCGCTGCGCCAGCTCCGAGAGAAGTCCTCGCTCGGACCCATCGCCCACAAGGACCAGGGACACGTCCACAACAGGATGAAGCTTCGCGACGACCCGCACGAGCCGGTCCACATGTCTCAGGCGGCTCATGGCTCCGACGTAGCCCAACACGTACGAGGGCGGGGTGGAGTCCAGTTCGGGTGCCATCACTTGGGAACCGGGGACGAAGAGCTCGGTGTTGGCCCCGTTCCGAACCACCACGAGTCGTTCCGTGGGAATGCCGAACGTCTCGTTGAGCCAATCCACGTAGGGGATACTCTCGGTATCCGCGACGATCGCGGAGCGGACGACGGACCTGTACATCGGGAGGAGCAATCGGCTGAGTCGGTTTTTCCAAGCGGCTCGGGTCGACTTCTCACCGAAGATCGCATAGAGGGCGAGCTTCTTGAGAATGATTGTCTGGCGATGTTGTCTGCTGAAGATGAAGGGCAGAATCGGCGTGCCTCCGAGGCGGAAGACCAGTGCATCGACGGGTCGGCGTCTCTGGATGCTTCGAATCTTCCGGTACGCGCCGCAAAGGAATCTCGCGTACTCCAGCGCTCCGCCGGTTCCGCCCGAAACGTACGCGATCTCCGCGTCATCCAGATTCAGGGGCCTGGCGGGCTCCGGTGCCACACAAGTCAGCCTCCCGGGGTATCGTCGATGTGCGGCGAGTACGAACTCCCTCTCGTTGATGCCGGGGCCGTTGTCTATGGAGAGATCGATCTCCGTCACGAAGAGTATCAATCCGTGACCATCGCCTCTTCTCAAGCGCTCTCCTCCGGGTTCTTCACTGTCGGCGGACATCAACCGCCTCCGGGCACGGCGATACCCGACGTTCCAGCACCTCTTCGTACAGTTCCAGCATCGCGCTCGCGTTGTGGTCCCAGAGGAACTTCTTGGATACGGTCTCCCGCGCGGCCGCACCCATCCGATCACGGCTCGCCCCATCCGATACGAGGCGCTCGAGCTCATCGTGCAGAGCCTGGGGATCCTTCAGCGGTACTACGTAGCCGGTTCGTCCGTCTTCCAGGACCTCGCCAATTCCGCCGACATCCGTGGCGACGGCCGGAAGGCCGGCTGCCATAGCCTCCAGAAGCGACACGGGAACGCCCTCCTTGTGACTCGGCAGGGCGAATATGTCCGCGGCCGCCAGCCAGGCCGGAACCTCAGGGTGGGCAACCGAGCCCGAGAAGAACACCGCGTTGGAGAGTTCCAGGTCCCTGACACGACGTTCCAGGGCTTCTCTGTCCGGCCCGTCCCCGATGTACAGCAGCCACAGATCCGGAAGACGCGAGTGCAGGGCGGCGAACGCCTCGAGCAGCTCAAATACGCCCTTCGCCGCATCGAGACGACAGAGCGTGCACACGGCTACGCCCGCTCCGGGCAATCCCCTGGCGCTCCTGGCCGCTTGTCGCTGGGGGGCATCCGAGAATCCTCCCGGGTCGACTCCGCTGTAGACTACGCGGCTCCCCCTGTCAGAGCCAGCCAGGGAATCCACTTCACGAGCCAGCGCCTGACTGACCGTGACGATGAGATCACTGCCGTCCAGGACCCGGCGGGTGAAGTCCATGATGGCTCGGCTTCTGTGCGGATTCGTGTGAATATCCGACCCGTGCGCCGTAACCACGAGTGGAACCTCGAGCCGCCTGGCAACCCTCATTGCCGCGAAACCGGTCGGGAAGACCTGATGCGCGTGGACGACGTCAAACGATGTACCAGGCGGGAGCGCGTCGACGGCCCGCTGCAACGCCCTCGACAGCATCCGCATCTCCAGCCTCGTGGAAATGGCCAGAGGAACATGAAGATAGTGTACGTAAACGGCAGACTCGTCCGTCGCGGCTGCGTCGATCGCGAGACCGGCTCCGTGCTCCCCGCTTGCCTTTTGCCTCGTTCGGGGGACGCGGGCCACGGGAGTCATGATGCACACGTCGGCACCCGCTCTCCTGAGAGCTCGCACCTGATTGTGCACGAACGTCCCCGACAGTGGTTTGCCCCGGCGTGGATACAGCTTGGACACCATGAGGATACTGGGCGAAGAATCCCGCTGCCCACTGTCCGAGTCTGGGAGGCTCGACATTGGCTTCACATCCGCACCGCCGGTCAATGGTCCGCCGGGATTGGCTCGGCCAGAAGCGGCCGACCGGGTGGTGCTTGCTGGGCGTCCGTCCCGCGCGACGGTCTGGTTTCCTCAAGGGCCAGACGCCCCACCACGACGGAGAGGCCCAGGAGAATCCAGAACAGCTTCTCATTCTGGACAATGGCGTAGAAACCGTACGGGATCTGTAGCAGAAAGCTGAACATGACGGCTTGGATCGCATGGGACGCCACGGAATCCGTCGTGGTACCTACCGCACGCCACGCCTGTCGGATATTCACGTACGCGGTGATCAGCACCCCCATCCACAGCATGATGCCTACGAGCCCCAGATCGGCGAGGATCGCGAAGTAGCTGCTGTGCGCACTTCGTGGACTCAGATAGAGTTTCTCCTTTCCCGATATCTCGTGCTGGTAGTAGTCCATGAAATGGTAACCGAAATTCCGATAGCCTACGCCGATGATCGGGTGATCCCTGAACACCTCCAGCGCCACCTTGAGGTGATAGCCACGGGCACTGGCCTCGCCACCGAGCTCTCCGCCCCCCCCCTCAAGCGTCGAATCAATGTAGGGACCTATGGTTGACACACGCTCTACGATCTCGTCGAGGGGAGCGAGGGCCACGATGACCGGAATGGCCGCTACCGCGACCAGGACCCAGCGCAGGCCAAGTTGACCCCTCCGGACCGTGTGCCACAACTCTGCCAGCAGGATCAAGGGGAGCATGAGAAATGCCATGCGGGAGAACGTTACCGTAACCGCGAGGATGGCCAGCGCCAGATACGCCAGACCGACCAATCTCCACACGACCTTCCCGTCCCGCCGCATCAGGAAGAAGGCGAACGGCAGTATCGTGAGAAGAATCGCCGCAGTTGCATTGACGCCCCCCGCAACAGCCCCTCCGGCCCGGCGAACTCCCAAAGCGAAATATTGCGTGACGGTCACACCGGCACCTGTCACCCCCCCAAGCACGAGAACGCGGGAGAGCCACTCCACCCGGTTCCAGGTCGTCACGAGATCTATCACGAGTGCGCAAACCGCTACGAGCATTCCCAAGCGAAGGAATTGAGCGGCAGCTCTTATCTCGTACTCGGACCAGACGGTCGAGAGCATGGCCCACGCAACCAAGGCGAGCACGACAACGAGGAGGCCTGTTCTGGTAATCCTCGACCAAGATTCTCTGCGTATCAGTTTTCGGAGAAACCAGACCACGGCGAGGGTGAGTCCCAGCAACCTGGTCAGCGTAGCCCCTCCGAGCAGGAGCGCGTCCTCGAATGCGAGGGGGAGCACGATGGCCAGAAGACCGACAAAGGGCTGTGCGGCAAACACGATTACCGCGGCCACACCCGGTACCGCGATCGCCGCCGTCGGGCCGATTGCGGTGATCGCGACCGCGACGCCGATCGCCGCGAGGACGAGCAGGATGCTCAGAGGAACTATCACTCTGACTCCCTTCGAACCTCGTGCCTGGCCGGCCTTCCTCGGCTCGGCAGGGTAAGATCCCTATAGATCCCAGCGTACCGTCTGATCGTATCCTCCATGCTGAAGTTGGCTTCGGCCCAGCGTCGTGCCGTCGCCCCGAGCTCGCGCGCCCGGATCGGGTCTAAGAGAAGGATAGCAAGGCAGTCAGCGAGCGCTTCGGGATCCCGATCGGCGATCAAGTACTGTTTCCCCGCGGTCCCGAACTGACTGTCCAGTCCCTGAAACGGGGTCACCACACTGGCAAGTCCACTGGCAAAAGCCTCGAGCAGCACATTCGGCATTCCCTCCCGCACGGACGGTAGAACGAAGACGTCCGACGCTTTGTAGTAGTCGGCCGCGTCGTCAACTTCGCCAACGAAGCGCACCCGGCCTTCCAAGCGGCCAGCGGAGACCTGCCGTTCTATCTGCTCCGCGTACTCACGATCGGGTGAAAATGAGCGAATATCTTCCGGCCGTGGGCCCACCACGAGGAGGTCGAGATCACTGAATCGGCTTGCCAGAAGGCTGAAAGCGGTGATCAGCAGGTCGAGGCCCTTTCGCTTGACGATCGTACCCACGAACAGAACGGATCGGCGATCGGCTGCCAATCCGAGCCTCTTCCTGATCTCCTGACGCTCCGAAGGGCTGGCAGGACGATACGTGTCCAGGTCCACACCGTTGGAGATGACCTCGATCCTCGTCCGGCAGCCAAGACTTCTGAGCTCGGCGGCCGTGGCCGCGCTGTTGGCTATCACGCAGTCCAACAGTGCGAACTGTGTCCGCCAAGCCGCGAGGTACAGAAACCTCCGAAGTGGAGTGGATGGCAGCGCCGGCATGACCGCCTGACTCAGAACGGTCGGAACCTTCCCGCGTCTCAGCTTGATCATGGCGGGAATGGCGTGGTAGGAATGAGACACGAAATGG
>JBDHFS010000226.1:0-5193 GCA_039590285.1 Gemmatimonadota bacterium | reverse complement strand
AGAGCGGGGGCTTCTTCGTGGTGAGGCCCGGCACGTCCGGCTGGCTCGCTCAACCGGCGGTCGAGGACTCCCTCTCTGTGGCGAGGTACTCTTCGGCGAGATCGACCCACTCCCGGTTGCCCATGTAGAGAGGGGTGCGCTGGTGCAGCTCCTCGGGCTCGATCGACGAAATGTCTCGCATACCGTCAGTGGCCCGACCACCTGCCTGCTCGCAGATCATGGCGAGTGGCGCGGCCTCGTACAGCAGGCGCAGCTTGCCGCTTGCGCTCTTGTCGTCTGCCGGATACATGAACATCCCACCGTACAGCAGGGTGCGGTGGAAATCGGCCACCAGGGAGCCCACGTACCGGTGTGAGAAGCCGCCGCCGTTGCCGTCGTCGCCCCGGAAGTATCCCACGAGCGCTTTCTGTCCGTCGCTCCAGCGAGCGTAGTTGCCCTCGTTGGCGCTGTAGATCCTCTTCCCCGGCTCGGGAATCCGGATCTCCCGGTGCGAGAGTAGGAACTCTCCGATCGACGGATCGAGGGTGAAGCCGTGCACTCCCTGCCCCGTCGTGTATACGAGCACGGTCGAGGAACCGTACATCACGTAGCCGGCCGCCACCTGCCTGTAGCCCGGCTGCAGGCAGTCTTCCATCGTCCCGTCCCGACCCTCGCTGATGCGCCGATGAATGGAGAAGATAGTCCCGATAGAGATGTTGGCGTCGATATTCGAGCTCCCGTCCAGGGGGTCGAACAATAGAACGTAGTCACCTGTGGGGAACTGCTCGGGAATCTGGATGAGCCCCTCTTCCTCCTCGGAGGCCATGACGCACAGGAAACCGTTGTGATCCATGGCGTTGAATACGACGTCGTGCGCGTACTCGTCCAGCTTGCGAACCTCTTCCCCATGCACGTTCTCCGAACCCGTCATTCCGAGGATGTCCACGAGTCCGGCTTTGCTGACCTCACGGTGAATCAGCTTTGCGGCCAGCGTCAGGTCGTAGAGGATGTTGGACAGAGCACCCGTGGCACCCGGGTGCAGGCGCTCCGACTGAATGATGAAGCGTCCGAGCGTGACGACGTATCGATCCATTACCGCCTCCAGGAAGTGCGTGCGGTACCTTATTCCACACCCTTTTGTGGCGTCAAGACGCGTGCCACCCCGGACGGTTGGCGCCACGTCCGCTCTCCTTCGACCCGCCAGTGTCCGTCGGCGGCCACCTCGATGCACAGCGTGCCGTCCCGGTCCGTTCTCCACACCCGGGGCACGCCTGCCGTGCGCAGGCGATCGAGCACCCGGGGGTGCGGGTGACCGTAGGCGTTTCCGCGTCCGGCAGAGATCACCACCAGCTCGGGTCGTACCGCGTCGAGCCATGCGGGATCGGTAGCCGTCCGGCTGCCGTGGTGCCCGATCTTGAGAAGGTCGGCCCGAAGCGAATCCCCGGGCCACGCCTCCAGCAGGGTGAGCTCGTCAGCCGTGGTCGCGTCGCCGGTGTTCAGGTAAACGAAGGCGTCCCCGACCGTGATCCGGGCGATCAGGCTGGTCTCGTTGGCCAGGCGTCCCGCCTTCCCACGGCTCGCGGGCGGTCCGAGAATCGTGATCTTCACGCCGTCCAGCGTGATCCGGTCGCCTGCCCCGGCCGGAGTCCATGCGATTCCCTCCTCCGAGGCTCGAGCCAGGAATCGGGCGTACACGGGCTTCGGCAGGGGATCGCCAGTATCCAGTACCCGGGTCACGGGGATGGCATCCAGGAGCGAGTCGAAGCCCCCCAGATGGTCCAGGTCGGGATGGGAGAGGACGAACAGGGCGACCCGATCTCCCCCATACCGGCGCAAGTGGGGGAGGACCACGTCCCGTCCCGCGTCCCGGGCGCCGAAGCGGGGCCCGGCGTCGAACAGGACCCAGTGCCCGGCCGGCGTCCGGAGGGCCGCGGCGTCACCCTGCCCGACATCGAGCGTGCACAGGAGGGTCCTCCCACCCAGCCACCGTGCCGAGATGGCCGGTGCGGCGAGGATCAGTGCCGCCGAGGCCGCGATGGGAAGACCCCCCTGCAGCCACCGACCGCGCCGGATGAATCGCCACACTCCGACCGCGGCTAGGGCTACGGCCACCCATATCGCAGGCGTCGGCGGCGAGGCCATCAGGTGACCCGACGGCAGGCGCGCGAAAGTGTCCGCTACCATCACGAGCCACCGCAGCACGGCCGCCGCGGCGCTGGCGGCCAGCCCGTTCAGCGGCGGCGGCAGCACGAGGGTCAGCGCGAGGCTTCCTATCGCGGCGCCGGTCAACGGCGCTCCGGCAAAGTGAGATAGAACGGCAGCCGGGGCGATTCGCTGAAAATGCGCCGCCGCGATAGGAGCTGTCGCCAGGAACGCGCCCACTCCGGCGCCGGCCGAGACGAACGCCACGCCCAGCCTGCGTCTGAGACGACGCGCCCTCTTCACGCGTTCGAAGGCGGCGATCTCGACTCGAGACAGACGTCTCACCACGTGGCCCGTGGCGGCGACCCCCGCTCCGAGGCCCACGAAGCCGCCGAAAGACAGCTGGAAACCCGGCTCGGTGAGGACGACGGGGTCGGAAACAAGGGCGACCACAGCTGCCGCGCCGAGGAGATCCCAGGTACGGGCAGGCCTGCCCCGGCCGCGGGCCGCGGCCCACCCCGCCATGAGCAATGCCGCGCGCACCGCCGACGGAGGCGCTCCAATGGAAAGAACGTAGATCCACACCAGTGCGGCTGCCGCCACGGCGGCGAACCCAGGCGATGCCGCGAGCGCTAGCAGCGCCGTGAGCGCCGCCCCGACGATACCGACATGCAGGCCGGATATGGCCAGAAGGTGCGCCAGCCCGGCTTCCGCGAAGCGGGTCCGCACGGAGCCCGGCACCTCGTCGCGCTCCGCCAGGACGAGCGCACGCCCGAGGGCCTGAACATCCGGTGGAAGGAGGCGGCGCAACCGAGCCGAGGCCCGGGATCTACCGGCCTGGAGCAGCGACGCCACCAGCCCGGGGGCCGGATATACTGCCTCGGGTGACGCGCCCAGGTCCGAAAGTCGGCCGGTCACGAAACCCAGCCGACTCGGCCGCCGAGGCCAGCTCGTCCGCCGGGCAACGCGGAGCCACTGGCCACGGACGCTGAGGGGCGAGCCAGCGGAGATGCTCTGTGGCACGGAGTCGATCCAGGCGACGGCCCGACCGAGGGGACACAGCCCTTCCGCGCTCACGAGCTCCAACCAGGCATCGGTAAGCGTCAGGCGGGTGCGCGCTCCGGACGGAACGGCCTCGCGGGCCCGGCCGCGGAGGACGACGGGCTCTCCCGACGGCGGCTCCAGCGCACATGCCGTGCGCGCAGTTTTCGCCGTCTCCCCTCCAAGGAGCACACCCGCGGCGACGGCCATCAGGGGACACACGAGTGGTGTCGCGGCGCCGGAGGGGATCATTCGTCCACGCCACGCCAGGGCGATGCACGGCGCGGCCGCGGCCGCGAGTAGCGCCGCGATCAGGAAGGTGGTCCGCGCCGCTGGATAAACGCCGAACCGGAGTCCGGACGCGACGCCGGCGGTGAGAGCTATGGCGAGCAGAAGAAGCGGCGGGACGCGGCGGGGGTGAGCGCCTGTGCGCCCGCTCAGGGCTCCTCGGCGGGTCCGCCCAGGGCGTCCCGATACCTGCGCAACATGCGGCGAGTTCTCAGATCGGCGCGGAGACCGGCGAGAAACACCAGGAGCATGCCGACAACGACCGACCCGAACACCACAAGGGGCAGCGACACCGACCGCAAGGTCACGATCCCGAGGTGTACCGTTACACGCTGGCCGCCGTTCTGGACGGCGAATGCCGCCGCCACCAGGGAGAATGCGACGACGAACAGGATGCGTCCGCCGACAGACTTCACGAGACGACCTCCCCCCTGAAAGTGGGGCCGGTCGTGGCCAGGAGACGGACGGATCGATACGAGTTCTTCCACTCCGGGAGGCCCTCGAACACGACCACCTTTCCCGTATCCGTGCGGCCCATCACATCACCGTTCGTCTTGGCGGGCCGCTCGACCAGCACCTCGCGGATAGCGCCGACTTCCGCCTCGTTGATCTCCTTCTGAATGTCACGGTGCGCCGAGATCACGACCTCCAGCCTGCGGCCTGAAGTGACCTCGTCGATGAAGTCGTCAGGTGGCAGGCGAGTCGCCGGGGTACCGTCACGAAGCGAGTACCGATACAGAAAGGCGTCGTCGAAGCGCACATCCCTCATGAGTTCCACCGTGGCCTCGAAGTCCTCCTCCGACTCGCCCGGAAATCCCACGATCACGTCCGTGCTGAGCGCCACTCCCGGCACCCCCTCACGCACGCGAGCGACGGTATCCGTGAACTTCGCTGCGTCGTAGCGACGCACCATCCTTCTCAGGATCCGGTCCGATCCCGATTGAACGGGAAGGTGCAGCTGCGGGCACACGGCCGGTTCCTCCGCCATCACGTCGATGAGGGAGTCGGTGACGTCGTTCGGATGCGGAGATGTGAACCTCACGCGCCGAACCCCATCCACGAGTGCGACCGCGCGGAGCAGACGGGCGAAGTCCCAGTGGCCGTGGCGGTACGAGTTGACGGTCTGACCCAGAAGCGTCACCTCCGTGTATCCGCTCTCGACGGCGCTCCGCACCTCCGTCACGACGGCTTTCGGATCCCGGTTCTTCTCCGCTCCGCGGACGTACGGAACGATGCAGAAGGTGCACCGGTGGTCGCAGCCGCGTTGCACGGTTACCCAGGCCGTCACTCCCTCACGGCGGACGGCCTCCACGCCCTCGTAGTTCTCGGCGCCGTCCAGCTCCAGAAGCAACTGCCCGCGGGGCACGCCGCCGAGCCGGATGTCGTCGACGAGCCTGCCCAGCTGCCGGTAGGAGTCGGGTCCCGCGACCAGGTCGACCCCCGTCGTCCGATCGAGCAGTCGATCGCCCAGGCGCTGAGCCATGCAGCCGGTAACGGCCAGCACGAGGTCCGGCCGGTCGCGCCGATAGCGCTGCAGCTGCCCTATTCTCCCGAGGACGCGGCGCTCCGCATGTTCCCGAATGGCGCACGTGTTGACCACGATTACGTCCGCCGTCGCCGGATCGTCGACGGCGAGGTAGCCTCTCCGGGCCAGAGCGCCCGCCATCAACTCCGAGTCGCCGATGTTCATCTGGCATCCGTAGGTCTCGATGAACGCCCTCCGGGTCAGAGGCACCAGAGGAG
>JBDHFS010000225.1:0-5205 GCA_039590285.1 Gemmatimonadota bacterium | reverse complement strand
TACCGCGACGAGGTCCTGCCGGTCCGGGCCGTGAACGACCGGGGAGAGGACGTGACCGCGATCTTGCAAGAATCGGACTCCGTGCCCGCGCCGGTGGGAGAGTTGGACCACCGCTTCCTCGGGCGGCTCGAGAGAGAGCATCGGCTCACCCTCACGTTCGAAGAACCGCTCGATTCGCACCCGGGTGGTTCCATCCTCATCGCTGACGGCTGGGTCGAGTATCCCTACTCGCAGACGATGTTCAGTGCCTGGCAGGCGGGGGCGACCTATCTCTCCCCGACCCTGGAGGCCCGGGATCGCAAAGGCCGTTGGCACGCGATCCTCGAGCAATTCGGCTATCCGGCCGGAATGCCGCGTCGGATTTCCGTACCTTTGCCCGGGCTGCCGGAAGGCTGCCGCGCTCTCCGGATCACGACGAACCAGGAGGTCTACTGGGATCGCCTAGCCGTGGCGTGGGCCGAGCGCTGTCCCGAAGCGGTCCGCCTTCCGCTCGTTCTCGAACAGGCGTATCTCGCGCGATGTGGGTTCGCGAGACGGACCACCGGTCCGCAGCGGCTGCCGCAGTACGACTACGGTCGGCGGGCGTCGCTCTGGGACACGCGCCATCCCCGGGGCCTCTACACGGCGTTTGGGCCGGTGATCGAGCTCATCTCCACTCGCGACGATGCGTTCGCCATCTTCGGCCCCGGCGAGGAGATCCACCTCGAGTTCGTGGCACCCGCGGGCGTCCCCCGGCCGGGGTGGACTCGACGCCTGGTCCTGGAGACGGTCGGATGGTGCAAGGACATGGATCTCTATACGAAGGACGGGGAAACCGTGGAGCCCCTGCCGGCTTTGGGCCTGCCCGGAAGACGCGATGATCTCCACCGGCGGTTCAACACGCGCTACGCGTCGGGCCCGTTCCTGAACACAGCTCCGCCGCCGGCGGCCGGGGATCCGCGCCGCTGACGCGACATGCTCGCGCCGGGTCCGCCGGTGACGGCTCCCGTCCGGTTCTCCGGGACCGGGTTGGTCTCCCCGCCGTGCATTGGCCGTCTGTCCTCGATGCCCTATCTTGCTCCAGAGCCATCCAAGCCGACGACTTCGGGCGCTGTTTTCCCTCGGAAAGGACATGGCATGAGCGAGCTGATTCACGATCGACGACGACGGAAAGACCTCCTGAAACACATGATCACTCAGTTGCACTCAGGGGAGGCTCCCGATGCGGTGCGTCCGCAGCTCGCACGCCTGCTCGGGAAGGTCCCCTATGACGAAGTGGTCGAAGTGGAACAGGAGCTCATCGCCGACGGGATGCCCCCCGAGGAGATTCTGAAACTGTGCGACGTCCACACGGCGGCGTTGCAGGGGACCCTGATCGCCGGTCCGGTGGCGCCGCTCCCCGAGGGGCATCCCGTCCAGGTCATGCGGGCGGAAAACCAGGCCCTCGGCTTCGAGGTGGAGGCCTTGGAGAAGCTCTTCACCCGACTGTCGGAGCTACCGGAGGATGAAGAGGCCGTCGACTTCATGCATGACATCCGCGTCCGTTTCAACTCCCTCATGGACGTGGAGAAGCACTACCTGCGCAAAGAGCATCTGCTCTTTCCGTTCCTCGAAAAGCACGGCGTCACCGGCCCCCCCACCGTGATGTGGGGCAAGCACGACGAGACCCGTGAATTGCTGGCGGCGGCGATCGAATCCCTGGAGGCGGCCGGAAAGGTCAACGCGGGTGAGGCCCGCAGCGTGGTCGATCTCGTCCTGCGGCCGGCGGCAGAAGCCGTCTCGGGAATGATCGACAAGGAGGAGCAGATCCTGCTGCCGATGTGCCTCGACAAGATCGAGAAAGAAGAGTGGTTCGAGGTGGCCCGGGGCAGCGACGAGATCGGCTACTGCCTCGTAGCACCGGAGAAGGTCTGGCAACCCAAGGGCGTCGCGCCCGCGGCCAGGGGCAACGGCGGCCCGGTCCGCCTGCCCACGGGAAGCTTCACCACCGCGCAGCTGGAGGCGGTCCTCAATTCGATCCCCTTCGACATCACGTTCGTCGACGCCGACGACACGGTGCGTTACTTCAGCCACGGGCGGGAACGGATCTTCGCGCGCACTCCGGCCATCCTGGGCCGCAAGGTTCAGTTCTGCCACCCGCCCAAGAGCGTCGATCTGGTCCAGAGGATCCTCGACGATTTCCGCAACGATCGACAGCAGCACGCCCAGTTCTGGATCGAGCTGGGCGGGCGTTTCGTCTGTATCGAGTACTTCGCTCTGCGCGACTCGGACGGCGCGTTCCTGGGCACGCTGGAAGTCAGTCAGGACCTCACCGCCAAGCGGGCGCTGACCGGGCAGCAGCGACTGCTGAACTACGTCGAGGCGCAGGCCCATCATGAATGACCGACCGGTGATCTCCCCGGACCTGAAGATCGGTGCTCTCCTCGAAGCCTATCCGGAACTGGAGGAGGTGCTCATCACGGCGGCACCCGCCTTCGCCAAGCTCCGCAATCCCGTACTCCGAAGGACCGTGGCCCGGGTCACGACCTTGCGCCAGGCGGCGCGGGTGGGAGATCTGTCCCTGGGGGAGCTGATCGGACGTCTGCGCCGGGCCGCCGGATGCCCTGACGAGTGGCAGGCGGAACCGGAGGATGTCCAGGAGGTACGCCCGACCTGGCTGGATTCGATCTCGGTGAAGGACGAGTATGATGCCCGAGCCGAGATCGAGGGAGGCGGGCATCCACTGCCCGTGGTTCTGGCCGCCTTGAAGCAGCTCCAGCCGGGGGAGGGCTATGCCCTCGTGACGCCATTCACGCCGGCACCTCTGATCGACCGGGCCCGTCAGCTGGGATTCCGGTCCTGGACGGAAGAACGAGGTCCGGAGGACTTCTTGACGACGTTCTCGGCGCCCTGAGGCGCCCGCGGCCCGGCCATGGCCCCGCTCGGCCCGGCGGTCCAGCCTGCTCCGGACTCGAATTGACGCCTCTGTGACGCCTTCCTACCATCGCCCCCGTTCGTTCGACCCCTCTTGAAGTCCCGAACCGGAGTTGGAAATTGACGACCACCCCCCCTCCGAGGCAACCACCCGAACCTGAAGCCGAACCCAGCGACGGTGGACTCCAAGCCGTCAAACCGCGCCCGCTCGATCTCGTCTCCCCCCAATTCACGTTGCGGGCCGTGCTCACGGGCATGCTGCTCGCCGCGGTTCTTTCCACCTGCAACATCTACACGGGGCTCAAGATCGGATGGAGCCTCAACATGTCGATCACGGCCGCGCTCGTGAGCTTCGGTTTCTGGAAACTCCTCGAGAAAACGGTTCGTACCCGCGAGTGGGGAATCCTCGAGAACAACATCAATCAGACGGCGTGCTCCTCCGGGGCGTCGGTTTCGTCGGCCGGCCTCGTCGCCCCCATCCCCGCCCTCGCCATGCTGACGGGGCAGACGCTGGGCTGGCCATACCTGGCGCTCTGGGTGTTCAGCGTCTGCATGGTCGGAATCACGGTGGCCATCGCGCTTCGGCGCCAGATGCTCATCGAAGAGAAGCTTCCCTTCGCGTTCGGCATCGCCTCTGCGGAAACGTTGAAGGAGATGTACGCCCACGGAGGCGAGGCTCTCAAGCGCGTCAAGATCCTCGCCGCCTCGGGGGTCGTCGCGGCCATCGTGAAGATCTCTACGGATGTCGCGGGCCTGTTCCGTACCGGCTATGCCGCGGGCCCGTTCGCCGGAGTGATCGGCGGCATCCCGATGTCGCAGCTGACGTTTCGATTCGACACGAATCTCCTGATGTACAGCGTGGGGGCGCTCATCGGAATGAGAGCGTGCATCTCGCTCCTTCTGGGCGCGGTGCTCGCCTGGGGTGTGATCGCGCCTCAGATGCTCAACTCCGGCAACATTCGGCTCGAGGTGACCGAGAGCCTCCCGGCGCTGCCGGCGGGGGTCGTCCTGGCGCCCCCCCCGGAAGGATACGCGACGTATGACGTCCAGCGCGGCCTTCTCAAGTTCCAAGGACTCATGACTACGGGCGAGCGTGACGCCCTCCTCGCCCAGAGTACGGACCCGCTCTATCGGGAAGCGGTCCAGCGTCTCTGGATGCGCTCCGATCGCAGTGCGGCGGCGCCTGCGGACATGGCGCTGTGGACGACGACACGCCCCGTGCCGTTCACGGAGGAGGTCGGGCGCATTCCGCTCGCGTTCGACATCCCGCGCCGTCTCGCGAGCTCGATCCGGCTCGACCGCATCGCCGGCACGCTGACCGCGTACGGAGCGCTTCCCGACGAGGTTCGCGACGAGGTATTGAGCCTCGCCGACGAAACACAGAGCCGCCGCCCGAAGTACGCCGACGCGGCCGCCCGCCTGCGAGCCGCCGTCGACGAACTGTACGCGCGCTCGAACGCACGACGTCTCGATGGCGACCAGGTCGAGCTCGTTTTCACCGACGGCCGTCTCGTCTATGACGACCGGGCGAAGACGCTACGAGCTCTGGGTGCGCTCGCCGCGGACGACGAAGCCCTGCTCGAGGCGGCGGAGCGCCTCGAACTCTCGAGCGGCACCGTCGCGGCTCTCAGCTCCGGAACGCAGTTCCGGGCGGCAACTCCCGGTTTCCGCGGGCTCGTCACCTGGCTTCTCTGGCCCGGAGTCACGATGATGGTCGTCGCCTCCCTTGCGTCCTTCGCGTTTTCGTGGCGCTCGATCGTCTCGACGTTTCGGGGTCGAGGCCGTGGCGAAGAGCGCGGCGCCGACTCCGGGGAAGTCACTCGCACGTGGTTCGTGATGGCACTGCTGGTGGCGCTCGTGCTGTCGGCCGTCCTGCAGGTGTCGTTCTTCGCCATCGTCTGGTGGACCGCGATTCTCGGGGTTCTCGTCACGTTCCTTCTCGCCATCGTGGCCGCACGCGTCTCCGGGGAGACGAACATCACGCCCGTAGGGGCGATGGGCAAGGTCACGCAGCTTCTCTTCGGCGTGATCGCGCCGAGTCAACCGGCTCCGAACCTGATGGCGGCGAACGTCACCGGGGGCGCTTCGAGCCAGGCCGCCGACCTCCTGCACGACATGAAGTGCGGTTGGCTGCTCGGCGCTTCCCCGCGGTTGCAGTCGCTGGCGCAGCTCTGCGGGGCGCTCGCCGGGGCGATGGCCGGCTCCTTCGTTTACCTCGTGCTTTTCCCGAACCCGGCGGACCAGCTCATGTCGAACGACTGGCCGGCGCCGGCCGTCGCCACGTGGAAGGCCGTAGCCGAGCTTTTCCAGGTC
>JBDHFS010000224.1:0-10347 GCA_039590285.1 Gemmatimonadota bacterium | reverse complement strand
CTCCACACCGAGATGTCGATGGCGGACGGCATCCAGCCGACGAGGGCGAGCAGGAACGCGAGCGACACCGTGTCGCCGACGATCCCGCCGGGCCACAGGGTCAGCGTCGTGACGTCCACCCGGGACAGCGTGATTCCAGCCGCCACGAGAGTGGACACGGCGAGCAGGGCCATCACCGCCTTGATGACCCGATCGAGCACGCGGAACCGTCCCGCCGCGAGCAACGCCGCGCACATCAGGCACAGCAGTCCGGCGACCACCGGCACCGACCATCCGATGCCGAACACCAGCTTGATGAGAAAGCTCGTGAACAGAACGACGGCGAGTTGGACTACCAGAGCGGTGCTGAGCGTGATGACGAGGTACAGCCATAACGCCCAGCGCCCGATCCGGCGATAGCCCTCGACCAGACTCAGGCCGGTGGCGGCGGCGTACCGCGGGCCGAACTCGAAGAACGGGTACTTGAGGACGAGAGCCGCGAGCACCACTCCCGCGAGTCCGAAGCCGGCCGTAGCGCCCGCCCTCGTGGACTGCACCAGGTGCGACACGCCCACGGCGGCCGCGGCCCACATCAGGCCGGGTCCGAACGCTTTCCTCAGGCTGCCATGGGCTCGGCCGGGTGTGACCATGGCCCCAAGCTAAACACGAGGCGGGCGATCGCCCATGTCCGTTCCTCCTCTACTCCACCCGCATCGCATCCATCGGCTCGAGCACGGCGGCCCGGCGGGCAGGAATCCAGCACGCCACGCCTGCGATCGCGGCGAGGCCGACGGTGACCGCGGCCAGCGTGGCCGGAAGGTGGGCGGGGATCTTCCCGGTCGTCGACTCCCGGGTGAACACCGAAGTGTGCCCCCTGTGCTTCGATCTGGGGACCGGAGACTACCTGGCGGAGCTCGCGGCGGCGCACGGGTTCGAGGACGTCCTCACCAAGCGAGTCACGACCGTTCTCCGGTACGATGACGAGGAGAGCGCCCTGGCCGCGGCCTTCGCCGGGGGCCCGGTGGCGATGGCGTACTCGCGATTCGAAGAGGGGACCCGCGCCGAGGCGCACGAGGAGTACCTGGAGACGATCTCGGAGTACCGGAACGGCTCCGGGTACGGGATCCCGGGCGAGTTCGTCGCAGTGAGGCGTATCGCCGCCTGTTGAGTGCCGGCGCCGCGACGCCGTCGGACCTCCGCGGTCAGTCCTTCAGCAGTCCCTCGACCAACCGGTCCAGCGCCTCGAACGCGGACAGGATGTCGCCCGGACGGATCTGCACGGGGGGAGGGGTCCGGAAGATCCTATTGCGGTAGGCCGAGAGCAGAAGGAGAAGGGCCTGGTCGTCGGCCGAGAGGGTCAGGCCCGTGGCCTCCTGGGCCGTTACCCGCGAACGGCGGCACGAGAAGCGGCGGTCCTCCCATCCCCTGTGCATCCCGGGGCTCACGCACTCCAGCTCCGTATCGCTGAGGAGGTCCACGACTTCGGCGAACTGGAGCGACTTCGGCACCTGGATGCCATCCCGATGCGGGTCGACCTCCGCACCCGGCATCTCGAGCTGCAGCCCGATCGTGGCTGGAAACCGTTCCTTAATCGGGTTCAGGATGCGAATCGCGAGGATCTCGGCGGCGTGCAGGCCCAGGTCGAGCGACTCGCACAGCGCTACGAGGTCGTCACCCGCGCCGGCCCGCGCCGCGAGGGCTCCCTCCCACAGGCGACGGGCCTCGTCCTCCGGCCCGAGGTCGATGACTTCAGGGAGCTGACTCATTCGCGTATCTCTTCCGGGTCCGGGCCTTCCGCTTCGGCTCTTCCGACGCGACCGGCAGCCGGCCCCCTCCGGGTCTATTCCGATTCCGTGAGGTCGGCCCCGAGCTCGCTGTCGAACTCGGCGCGCTCCGTCACGGGGACGTGACACTGTCGGCACCGCCAACGCTCCGGGTGGCTGGTGCGCGCCTCTTCGCGCGCGCCCGGACCGTCGTGACAGGCGACGCAGTTCTCGCGCATCAGCGTGCGATGCGGGATGCGCGGGGGCGCCCCCGGAGTCGCCCGGTCACCGGCAGTCAGGTCCTGCGCGAGCCCTTCATACTCGCTCGCCACGAACATCGCGTCCGTCGTCCGGAACACGTGGCACTGCCGGCACCGGACGGTACCGCCGGCCTTCGACGTGTTCTCGTGCGGAGAAGCGGGCGCGAAGCCGACACCCTTCACGCTCTGGCCGCGCTCGTCATGGCATGCACTGCACGAGGCCCCGAAGCTCTCGTGTGGGATCGTGGGCGGCGCTCCGTCGTAGGCCCTGCGATCGGCCCGGACGGACGCGGCCGACTTGACGGCCCCCTCCCGGTCCGGAACGGGAACGCTGTCTTCCTTCCCGCAGCCGGCCAGGAGACCGCCCAGGACCACGGCGAGGGCCGGAGCCCCGACGACCCGCCAGCTCGCGGCGCTCATCACACACGCTCGACGCGAACCGCGCATTTCTTGAAATCCGGCTCCTTCGAGATGTTGTCCATCGCGTCCAGGGTGAGGACGTTGGGCAGCCTCGACTCGTCGAAGAACGGGATGAAGACGGATCCCCGGGGCGGCTTTCCGCGGCCGTCCACCTGCACCGGCAGCTCGAGGTCACCGCGCCGGCTCACCACGCGGACCTTCTGTCCGGTGCCCACGCCCAGACTCTGGGCATCGGCCCGGTTCATCTCGACGTAGCCCTCGGTGACCGCCTGGTGGAGCTGCTTCACGCGGCGCGTCATGGATCCGGTGTGCCAGTGCTCCAGCACGCGGCCCGTGCACAGCCAGAACGGGTACTCCTCGTCCGGCTGCTCGGCCGGTGGATGCCACGGACGGATCCAGAAGGCCGCCTTCTCGCCGTAGCCCTTGGCCTTGTAGAAATGGACCCCCCGCTCCTTCTGCACGTACGGATCGTGTCCCGCCGCGTAGCGGTACCGGGTCTCGACGCCGTCGACCACGGGCCAGATCATGCCGCGCGTCTGCTCGAGCTGCTCGTAGGACGCGACGTCCTTCCCCAGCCCGAGCGTGAAGCTCCGGTATTCCTCGTACATCGGCTTGTGCCAGTCGTCCTCGGGCCACGGGAACAGGTGCTCCATCCCCATGCGCCTGGCGACTTCCATGATCTGCCACGCGTCCTCGGTGGCCTCGCCGGGCGGCTCCACCGCCTTGTGCCAGTGCTGCGTACGGCGCTCGGTGTTTCCGAACACCCCCTCGCGCTCGACCCAGGCGGCGCACGGGAGCACCAGGTCGGCCACCTCGGTGGTGGGCGTCGGGTAGATGTCGCTCACGATCAGGAAGCGCCCGTCGCCCGGCTCGCGCCGGATCCGGTTCAGGTTCGGGATGCTGACCCACGGGTTCGTGGTCTGCGTCCACATCACCTTGATGTCGCCGCGCATGAAGGCCCGGAACATGTCCATCGTGTGAAGACCGGGCTTCGGATTGATAGTGCCCGACGGAACGCCCCAGATCTCCTCGGCCCTGGCGCGGTGATCCGCGTTCATCACGACCATGTCCGCCGGCAGCCGATGGGCCAGCGTTCCCACCTCGCGCACCGTGCCGCACGCCGATGGCTGGCCCGTGAGACTGAACGGGTTTGCGCCGGGGCGACTGATCTTGCCCGTGATCAGGTGGAGGTCGGTGATCAGGTTGTTCATCCAGGTGCCGCGGGTGTGCTGGTTCACACCCATGCACCACAGGCTCACCGTGCCTCGGCCCTGGTCACCGTACATATCGGCGAGTGCGCGGATCTGCCCGACGGGGACTCCTGAAATCTCGCTCACCCGCTCGGGAGTGTAATCGGCCAGGAATTCCTCCAGCTCGGCGAGGGAAGCGTCCCGCCCCTGGTCGCGGAACCGGTAGTGTTCCGCCGGGTCTGGTCGAGATCCTCGATGCCGCGCTTGAAGATCACGTTCTCGCGCAGAAAAGCCTCGCTGATCTTCCCGTCCCGCACGAGCAAGTGGAGAATGCCGTTGGCGATCGCGAGATCGCTTCCCGGGATGATCTCCACGTACATATCCGAGTAGTCCGTGGTCGGCGTGCGACGCGTACCGATGTCCACGATCCGGACACCCGGGTTCTCGCGCTTGTTGGCCAGGATGCGGGAGAACAGCACCGGGTGCATCTCGGCCATGTTGTTGCCCCAGAGGATGAAGTCGTCACCGACCTCGAAGTCCTCGTAGCAGCCCATGGGCTCGTCGCTCTGGAACTGCGTCATGAAGCCGGTCACGGCCGAGGCCATGCACAGGCGGGCGTTCGGCTCGACGTTGTTCGACCGCAGGCCGGCCCGGAACCACTTCGAGGCGGCGTAGCCGTCGAACACCGTCCACTGACCGGATCCGTAGATGGCCACCGACTCGGGGCCCGATTCGTCCAGCGCCTCCTGATACTTGGAGGCGATCAGGTCCAGCGCCTCGTCCCACGAGATGCGCTTCCAACTGTCGCCGTCGCGGAGCATCGGGTACTCGAGCCGGTCCTCGCCGTACAGCATCCCGGGCAGGTGGTAGCCCTTCACGCACAGCAGGCCGCGATTCACCGGGCTCTTCTCATCGCCCCGTACCGTCACCACGCGCCCATCCCGCACGCCCACCTCCACGCCGCAGCCCGTTCCGCAATAGCGACAGGGCGCCTTGCTCCAGGTGAGGTCCGCCTCGGAGATGCCATCATCGCTCGCGGCGAGCCGGGACGCCGTCTCCCGGTCGGCGCACGAGAACGCGGCCAGGCCGGCCGTCGAGGCTCCCAGGGTCTTGAGGAAGTTTCTGCGTCTCATGACGTTTCCCTTAGTTCTGCTGTCCGCCGCCGTACCGCCGCTCCATCTCCTCCCGGATCCGGGCGGCCGCCTCCTCGGCGCCTTCCTCGAACCACACGTGCTCCGGCCGGTCGAGGACCTCATCCACCACCCGCTCTACGGCCGCGCCCTGCGTGGCCAGGCCCGATTCACGCGCGTGCTCGATCATCTCGCGGGCCTGCGGGATGAGCTCCATGTAGAAGCGCTCGGCAACCTCGTACATGCCGTGCCAGTGCGTGTAGTCCGGCGCCATCATCGCGGCGCCGTGCCGCGCCCGACGGCCCTCGTGGTGCCACAGATAGAACCACGTCCACTCGATCTCTTCGTCGAAGTTCGTCGGCGTGCGAAGGTTGTTGGCCGCGAGGGCGTTAGAACGAGTTGACGTACCCGTCCGAGTGGCAGTGCGAGCACACTTCCTTCATCCGGTCGCGCTTCTGCTCGGCCGTGTCGTGAATGAGGGAGCGACGAGCCTCGGGGTCCGCCTCCGTCACGATCTCGTGATTGATGTCCGTGTCCATCACGCGGCTCACCGGCGGCCGGTTGGTCCACGAGATGCGCTCGCCTGGATCGTGCGTGATCGTCCCGCCGTTCCTGATGTTCCCGGACATATGGCAGGTGGCACAGGTAGGGGCCGCGGCATAGTCCACCCCCAGCACCCACTCCTCCGCGTCCAGGTTCAGGTCGTCCTTGAGGTCGCGGTAGGCGATACCGTGCTTCGACTCCTCGTAGATCTCCTTCTGCGGATGGTCCGGACCCAGGTGGCACTTGCCGCAGTTCTCGGGCTGGCGGGCCCGGCGCGGCGAGAAGTCGTGCCGGCTGTGACAGGCGGTGCACGAGCCGCGCGAGCCATCCAGGTTCAGGCGCCCGATTCCCGTGTTCGGCCACGTCCCGGAATACATCAGCGGCTTGCCGTCCTCGTCACGGGTGATCCGGCCCACGGCGTCGAGGTCCGTCGGCCGTCCGTCGGCATCCGGAGCCAGGTCGTCCACCGTGATCAGGCCGCCGTCCGAAGCCTGGATCGCCACCTTGGCCCCGTGACACTGCTGGCAGCCGGAATACGCGCTCGCCAGGCCGTTCACCATGTCGACGGCCTTGCCCGGGGTCGGGGAATGAGGATTGAACTCGAGCCGCGCCCCCTCGACCGTCTCGGCGAGGAAGTTGTCCAGGGAGGCCAGAATGTTGCCGGCGGCCGCGTGGTGGCTCTGGGCGAATTCGGCCTGCTCGTGGTCGTGGCAGCGAGCGCAGTCGAGCGGCGTGACCACGGTCGCGATCTGTTCGCCGTGGTGCAGGTAGCTGTCCGCGTCCTCGCGCTCTGCCGTGTGGCACTCCACGCACCCCACGCCCTTCTCCGCGTGCGTCGAGCCCTCCCAGTGAGCGACGATGCCGGGGTTCTCCTCGGCGTGGCACTCCACGCACTCGCGCGAGGAGGCCGGTACCGACACGTGCGGCGCCCGGATGCCCGCTTCCTCCGCCTTCCGCGCCGTCTCCATCCACTGGACGAGGACGAGCGAGAGCAGGAACAGGCCGCCCGTGGCGGCGATCACGATGCGCTTGGTCTCGAGAGTCATGAATGATCCCCTGTACGTGCAGTCCGGTCGGTTACCGTTTCTCGATCAGTGTCTCGCGATGGCTTCCCACAGGGTCATCCCGACGATGATGAGGACCCCGAAGATGCCGATCCATACGCTGGCTTCCTTGAACCTGGTGTTCTTTCGAATCCAGCCGTCGATGAAGGGCCACCCGAACATGACGAACACGATGAAGCCCATGCTCAGAATGGCGGCCGTGCCGCTGAACAGCTTGAGCCAGCGGAAGGCCACGTAGAAGAACCACTCCGGTTTGATCACCTCGGGCGTCTGGAGGGGATTGGCCTCGGGACCGAGCGTGGCCGGAAGGATGGTGGCCAGTGCGCTCAGCACCAGCATGAGCACGAGGCCGATCAGGATCTCGGTGTACAGGTGGTCCGGGAAGAAGTTGAACGTCTTGGTGACGCCCTCGTCCTCGTCCTTGAAGCGGAACTCCGTGACGCCCTGCAGCCGGATGACCGTGATGTGCACGGCGAGCAGCATGATGATGGTCACCGGAAGCACCGCGGCGTGCAGGATGAAGAACCGCGACAGGGTGGCCTGGTTGTAGGCGTCTCCAGCCAGCATCATCCGCTTCATGAAGCTGCCCAGCAGCGGAATGGAGTCGGCGATGTTGGCGCCCACCGTGGCGCCCCAGAAGCTGAGCTGCTCGTACACGAGGCTGTAGCCGGTGAAGCCGGCCATCAGGGTCGCGAACAGCAGGCACATCCCGACGATCCAGTTGATCTCGCGCGGCTTACGATAGGCTCCCGTGAAGAACACGCGAATCTGGTGCAGGACGACGGCCACGATCATCAGCGTGGCCGCCCACTTGTGCACGCTGCGGATATACCATCCGAACGAGACCTCCCGTGTGATGTACTCGACCGACTGATAGGCCGTGGTCGGAGAGCTCTCGTAGTAGAAGGCCAGCAGGATTCCAGTGAAGATCTGGACGATGAACAGGTAGGCCGGCGTTCCGCCGAGGGCGAACCACCACCTCTTGAGATGGTAGGGGACCGGCTCGTTGGTCAGCTCCCTGAATTGCCGGCCGCTCACCGGGAGGCGGTCGCCGAGCCAGGCGCGGACGCCCATCAGGCCTCCCTCTTTCGGGCGCCCTCACGCGGCCGATCGTCCCCGCACCCCAGGCAAGGGTCGTGGCCGGGGCCCGAGATGACCTCTTCGCCCTCGAGGATGCCCGCCCGCATGTCCGCGTCGCCTCCCCCATCGGTGAAGCGGGGCGGCGGCACAGCGATGTGGAGGAGTCCGTTGTCGATCTTGAGCTCGTAGCGAGGCAGCGACTGTCCCGCCTCACCCGGCGGCCCTGCCGTGGCGCGCCCCGACGGGTCGAACACGCCGTTGTGGCAGGGGCAGAAGAAGCGATCGTTCTGCGCCTCCCACCGGACCTGACAGCCGAGGTGAGGGCATGTGCTGGAGAGCGCGATGAAGTCCTGCGCAACCCCATCGCGGCCCATGCGCGTGATGTTGATCGTCTCGCCCGAGGGTCCCCGGTAGCGGATGGCCTCGCCGAGGCCTATCCCGGCCACCTCGCTGACGAATTGCCACATCACCTCGCCCGTGCGCGCCGGATACAGATAGCGCCCCGCCACGGCGGCGAAGGCTCCGTAGCCGCCCACGACGCCGGCCGCCATCGCCACCCGGGATGCGTTCTTCAGGAAGTCTCTTCGGTCGGGCTCTTCGGTGGGGGCAGGGCCGTCCGGCCTCACGTCGTCCGGCATCTTCGTCTTCTCTCGATGAAGGTTCGCCAGGTTCCGCGTGTCCGCCTAATTGTCACATCGGGGTGATTTTATCACGGGCCGGAAGCATCGTCAACCGGGATGCGAGGTGAGATAAGATCGATCTCAGGAGGGTCAGTCGAGCGGGGGGTTGGCGACGTTCCAGCTCTCCACGAAGGCGGTCGCCAGATACTCGACGTCGGACCGTAAGGCCCCTTCAGCGCGAGACATGCCGGTCACCGTGAGTCTCTCCAGCGACCAGGTGCGGGCCGGTCCGAGCCATCGGTTCAGGGTGGACGCCGCGGGCTGATGGAACGACAGGGAGGTGTGGATGACGACGTCGGGTCCGGCCTCGAGCGGAATCGCGGTCACGTCGAGATTGAGAAAAGCGACCGCGAAGTCGGCGACGGGGATTCCGGCCTCACGCAGCCGACCGTCCACGATGTTCCGAAGCACCCCGGGCGCGACTCCGAGCTCCGCGGCCGGCCCATCCAGGCCCGAAACGACGATCTCCAGCTTGGCGATCCGCTCCAGGCTGGCGCTCTCGCTCTCCGACTGGGCCCGCGCTTGTGAGACCAGCGCCATCAGAAGCACCGGCAGCAGGATGGCTCGACGAACCATCGCCCCTCCGTTCCGGCCCCGGCGCCACGCGCGGGGCGGTCAACCGATCCGCATCCGCCTGCAACGGAATGATAACACCTCGAGCGCAGGCTTGGTCCCCCACCGTAGCATACGCCGCCCAGCACCGCCTCGGCCTGTACGACGGCGAGGTTACGGGACAGTTTGCGGTCCACCGGCCAGGGTTCAACCTCCGAACACGGAGATCCGAATGCAGAGACGCGCCCGCTTGTCACCCCTCCGAATCGTGTCCGTCGCTCTCGTCTGCTTGGCCCCGACAATGGCGGCGCAGGAGGCGCGGGAGACGCAGGAGGCGCGACCTTCCGATCTGTGGGAAGCGCTGCAGGCGCGACTCGAGGAGCTCCAGGCCGAGTCCGGATCGCCCGGAGTCACGGTCGGCGTTGTGCTGGCAGACGGAACATCGATCGGGCTGGCGGCCGGATTGGCCGACACCAGTGCGGCCGTGGCGATGACCCCATCGAGCCGCCTGATGCAGGGCAGCGTGGGCAAGACCTACGTGTCGGCCGTGGCGCTTCAGCTCGTCGCGGAGGGGATGCTGGAACTGGAAGCCAGGGCGTCCGACTACCTGGGTGAGGAGCCCTGGTTCGAGCGGCTGCCAAATCAGGCGGACATCACCATCCGGCAGCTGATGAACCACACGAGCGGCCTGATCCGGTACGAGTTCGACGACCGGTTCATCGCCGACCTCCTGGCCCAGCCCGACAAGGTTTGGGAGCCGTCGGAGCAGCTCGCCTACCTGTTCGACACCGAGGCTCCGTTCCCCGCCGGACAGGGGTGGGACTATTCGGACACCAACTACATCGTGCTCGGGATGATTCTCGAGCGGCTGACCGGGGCCGCCTACTACGACGAGATGCGCGTGCGCCTGCTCGAGCCGCTCGCCCTCCAGAATACCGTACCCTCCGACTCCCGCCGCATCCCGGGGCTCGTGCAGGGCTACGCGGGGACGGACAACCTGTTCGGTCTTCCGGACGCCGTGATCGTGGACGGACTGTTCGCCGTGAATCCCCAGTTCGAGTGGACGGGCGGCGGGATCGCCTCGACCTCCGAGGACCTCGCTCGCTGGGCGAAGTACCTCTACGAGGGAAGGGCGTTCGCCGAGTTCCTCCTCCCGACCCTTCTGGACACCGTCGAATCGAGGCTCGGGCCGAACGTGGGGTACGGCCTCGGGGTGATCGTGCGGCAGACCCCGCTCGGGCCGGCCTGGGGACACAGCGGGTTCTTCCCCGGCTACCTTACGGAGATGGCATACTTTCCCGAGCACGGGATCGCCGTCGCCGTCCAGTACAACTCCTCCGACTTCCAGAACCTGGCGGTGCGCGCTGGCCGCGTTCTGATCCAGCTCGCCACGATGGCGGCGGAACATGGGGCGGCCGTGCCGGGTTAGCCTTGTGTCATGTGAGCCGAGAGCAGGCTCGATTAGGGCCCGGACCATGCCGGGCAAGCGCGCGCCTCCGAGCGTAGCTAAGCCGGTAGCGGCCGACGCGTTTACGGCCGCCGCCGGGGTCGGACAATCCAACCGCCGACGGGACAACTCGTCCCCCCCGGGATCACATCGACCGATCCCGTAAGAGCCTTGTTTTCAACGCTTGTACTCTTAAGTACATAGGTGTTGGGTACATATACGTACGGTCTCTTACCGAA
>JBDHFS010000223.1:0-7811 GCA_039590285.1 Gemmatimonadota bacterium | reverse complement strand
TCGATGATCGACGGGATATCTCGGTAGGCCAGCCAGTACGTCCCGGGAAACTCGAGCTCGGCGTAGGAGTCGGCCCGCTCCCGGTCCTCGTAGACGTTGGAGAACTCGTCGCTCATACTTCCTCACCCGGGTACGCGCGAGGATCCCGTCTCCGAGCACCGCCGCTCGTCTGTAATCGATCTCGTGGCGCAGGACGACCCACGCCAGCATCTCCTGGTCGTTCGGATCGGCGGCCGCGAACCAGTGGGCCGAGGCCGCGTCCTGCACTCAACGAACGTAGACCACGTTGTTGACGTGTCCCATCTCGTCGGTGTCGTCGGCACCTGTCGAGATCCTGAGCTCGAATCGCTCGGCGTCGGTTTCCAGCCGGCTTCCCTCGTCGTGCAACGGTCAGGAATCCATGGAGGCGGTGCCTTCATCTCGCGGTCGTCCTTCCGAGAGCAGGCGCTCCGTAAAGTCCAGTCGCTCGCGAAGGAGGTCGATGTCGTCCGCGATGCCCTGGACCTGGTCGAGCATCAGCTCCAGCCGGCCGGATACCTGGTCGAGAGCCGAGCTCGCACCATCTCCTGCCTCCAGTCTCCTGACACGATGCCACAGAGAGACGAGCACGGCCGCCATGAAGCCGGACCCCAGGACTGCGGCAAGCAGGATCAATACCGCGGCGATGCTGATCACCCTGCGTTCCTCCGATCCGGAGTCCAAGGTCAAGGGCTGATGGCCATATACCTTGATCCAGAATCCGCCAGTGGCGAACCTGGAGACTCCGAGAAGCGTTGTCTGAAATGCATTGACGATCACAACCTCGCCGGGAGGAGAAGCCGTGTCCATAAGGCCGATCAAGCGCATCGTCGAGGCACAGCCCACCATGGAGGGAGCCGGCGTGAGGCTGCGCCGCGCGTTCGGATTCGGAAACACCGGCGACTTCGACCCTTTCCTGCTGCTCGACGATATCCGCAACGAGAACCCCAGCGACTACGAGGCGGGGTTTCCCTGGCATCCACACCGTGGCATCGAGACCATCACGTACGTGCTGGCCGGAACGGTCGATCACGGAGACAGCCTGGGAAACTCGGGCAAGCTCGGGGCGGGCGACGTCCAGTGGATGACCGCCGGCAGCGGAATCCTTCACCAGGAGATGCCGCACGGTGACCCGCGGGGGAGGATGCATGGCTTCCAGCTGTGGGCGAATCTGCCCTCTTCGCTGAAGATGACGGACCCGCGGTACCAGGATGTCGCGGCCGTCGACATTCCCGTAGTGACGGAAGACGATGGAACGACGGTCCGGGTCATCTGTGGCAGCTTCTGGGGACGGAGCGGCCCCGTGGATGGGATCGCCGCCGATCCGCGCTACCTGGACGTGTGGGTGCCGCCCGGAACGCGAAGGACCCTGAAGGTCGAGACGGCCCGGCACGCGTTCGCGTACGTGTTCGAGGGCTCCGGCTCCTTCCGGGATGCCTCGGAGCCCCGCACCGTGAGTGACGAGGATGGGAATGTGGTGACGCTGCCCCTGGAGCAGACAGGCAATCGCTCACTGGTGCTGTTCGACAGCGGAGACGAAGTGACCGTGCAGGCGGGAGATGAGGGCATCCGGTTCCTGCTGGTCTCGGGCAAGCCCATCGAGGAGCCCGTGGCATGGGCCGGACCCATCGTCATGAACACGCGCGAGGAGCTCCAACGGGCGTACTCCGAGCTTCGGGACGGCACCTTCATTCGAACGGGCTGAGCCGGTCGGGTTGATCTCGGGCCTCGGTTCGGGTGATAGTGGAGCATCACCCCACACCCAAGGAGGCCTTATGGACACCAAGAAATTCGCGCTGGCGACCATAGCCGGCGGGGTCACGTTGTTCATCCTCGGTTACCTGTTCTACGTGGTTCTGCTCGGTGGCTTCTTCGAAGCGAACGCCGGCACGGCGACCGGCGCGATGAAAGATCAGCCTATCTTCTGGGCGGTGCTGTTGGGCGAGCTCGGAGCCGCGGCCCTGATCACTCTGGTGGTGGGCTGGTCGGGAGCCTCAGGCGCGGCAGGCGGGTTCAAGACCGCGGCGACCGTCGGGTTCCTCGTGGCGTTCTCGATCAACTTCATCATCTTCGGCGTGATGAACGTTTCGAGCCTCACGGCAGCCCTCGTGGATCTTCCCGTGGCGGCCATCCGGTGGGGAGTCGCGGGCGCCGTGATCGGGATGCTCGGATCGAAGGGCGGGGGCGGATCAGGCAGCATGTGAGCCGCCCGGGTCGCACGTGAAAGCGACGTGATGGGAGCCCGCGCGTCAGGCGGGCTCTATCGCGTCTTCCCGAACATCGGGCTGAGACGAGCGATCTCAGTCGAGCCCATATTCGTTCATCTTCCTCCACAGCGTGGTGCGGCTCATCCCGAGCCGATCGGCGGCGTGTGACCGGTTGCCTTCAGCCTCCTCGAGGGCGGCTCTTATTGCGTCACGTTCCTCGCTCGTGTCGCCGGGCATCCGGTAGCGCTCGCCGCCGAGACTCGTAGACCCGGCAGCATTGCGGCGCATGGTGACCGGGAGGTGCTCCACTCCGATCGAATGTTGCCCGGCCAATCCCAGGCGCGGAAGATCCTGTAGGCAGCCGGCCCGCACCCCTCGGGTACCTGGAACTTGGATCGGTTTCGCAGTCTCTCCAGAGCGGCTTCCACGAGGATGGGTATGTCCTCGCGGCGATCCCGCAGTGGCGGGAGAGCGATGTGGAAGACGTTGAGTCGATAGTACAGATCCTCCCGAAATCGACCATCGGCCACTTCCTGGTCCAGGTCCCTGTGGGTGGCCGCGACTACCCGTACGTCGATGGGCGTCGATCGGGTGGCTCCCACAGGTCTCACCTCTCCCTCCTGCAGAACGCGAAGCAGCCGCTGCTGAAGACGGAGGCTCATATCGCCCACTTCGTCGAGCAGCAGTGTTCCTCCCGTGGCAGCCTGGAACAGTCCGTCCCTGTCCCTGTCCGCTCCCGTGAAGGCTCCGCGCGTGTGGCCGAACAGCTCGGATTCGAGCACGCCGTCGGCCAGCGCGGCACAGTTCATCGCGAGGAAAGGTCCTCCCGAGCGAGGAGATCCATCGTGGATGGCGCGCGCCACGAGCTCCTTGCCTGTTCCGGTCTCCCCGGTGACCAGCACCGTGCTGTCGGTTGGAGCGACCATCCGCACGGACTGGAATACCTCGAGCATTGCCGCCGATCTCCCGACCATGCCGAGGGCGGTGAAGTCCAGCCAGCGGCCTGCGGGCCTCCGCTCCAGTAGCTCAGCCACCTTCGCACTGAGTACGGCTGGATCCACGGGCTTCGTGAGGAAATCGTCCGCACCGAGCTGCAGTGCCTGCACGGCGCTTTCGATGGACCCGAAGCCGCTGATCATGAGGATGGGCACCCGCTCGCCTCGGGCTCGAAGCACCTCGACGATCGCCAGCCCATCCATGCCCGGCATTCTCACGTCCAGGAGAACCAGGTCGACCGGGCCTTCGGCGAGCGCAATCGAAGCCTCGGCAGCGTCGCCGGCAGTGACCACCTCGTGACCGTCCTGCCGCAACAGCTCGGCTGTGGAACGTCGGAAGGCCACGTCATCATCCACGATCAGAAGACGTGCCGTGCGTCGTGTGAGCTCCTCCACAGGACGGGCGGTGTCCCGTGGCGTGCTCATTGGATGGCCGGCTCCGCGGCAGCGGGCAGCTCGATGGCCAGCTCGGCACCCGGTCCATCCCCGCGGTTCGTGGCTCGCGCTCGGCCACCATGTCGGCGCACGATTCCATGTGCCACGAACAGACCGAGCCCCACTCCGCTTACCTCTCCCTTCGTCGTAAAGAACGGATCGAACACCCTTGGAAGGACGTCATCCGGAATGCCTGCCCCTCTATCCGCCACGAGAATGGTCACCCTGTCATGGTCGCCACGCACAGTGATGTGGATCGGCCCACCCCCCAGCATCGCTTCCTGGGCGTTCTGCACCGCGTTCAGCAGTACCTGCTTGAGGGCATCCGGCCCGATGACGGCAGGTGGCGCGCCTTCGTCCGCCACCGACACCGGCCAGCGGTCGTCGGCCGCTCCCAGCGCAACGAGATCGGCCACTCGCCGGGCCACCGCGGCCGCATCGCAAGACGTGTCTCGGGGATCGGCGGGCCGGTTCAGGTCGAGCACCTGTTCGGAGATACTGTGGAGTCGCATCAGCTCCTCGATGGCCATCTGCGCGAACTCGTGGCCCTCCGAATCGTCTCCCAGTCTGCGGTCGACCACTTCGAGACAATTCCGAATCGCGGCTACTGGGTTTCGGATCTCGTGGGCAAGCTCCGCTACCATTCGGCCGCTCGTCGCCAGGCGGTCGCGCTGGATGAGCTCACCCTGCAGCGTCTGAAGCTTCTGCTGCTTCGCCTCCAGCTCGAGATTGGCCTCTTCCAGCTGCATGAGGCGCGCTTGCAGCGCCTGCCTCATGCCGCCGAACGTGTCCGATACCTGCTGGACCTCTCGAATCGACGTCGAGGGGAGCGGAGCTCCGAAATCGCCTTCGGCCAACCGTTCCGATGCCGCTGCCAGCTCCCGCACCGGACGAGCCACGGCCGAGGCCGCCAGGCTACCGAGAACCAGTACGAGAAACAGGGCGATGGCCGCCGCCCCGACCACACCGAGGCGGAGCCGTGGGAGCAAGGCCAGCTCATCGGCGACGTTCTTCACGAACACGACCCGGCCGGCCTCGTCGAGCGCGGCGTCGATGACCCAGTAGCGGGCTCCGTCATTTCCGGACACTTCCCGAACGCCGTCGGACCCGGTGTCCCCGGAATCGGTGTCCACGGCCGTGACCAGCCAGCCTGCAACCTCCGGATCGAGTGTCGCGACAGGCACGCGGCCGCGCGCCTGTACGATGACGTCCGAATGCGTGAGGCCCGCGAGCGTGGCTGCCGCGGCATCATCAAACGGGACCGCGACTCCGGCCGCGCCTATCCATGTGTCAGCATCCATCACGGGGGCCAGCGACATGACCCAGGGAATCGAGTCGACTTCGACGAAGGCGACCGGCATCTGGCCACCTCGTGTGGCCTCGACGAGGGCCGGATCGGCCCTAAGCGCCGTCCAGGAATCGCCCTCCAGGTCCACCAGTATCACATGCTCGTCCGGTGAGACCCGGGCTGCCATGGCAGCATCGATCGCCCGCTGCGGGTCGACGCTACGGAGCCCGGCAGCCACGTTCGGAGCAGCGGCAACCTCCTTGGCGTGCATCATCAGGGCATCGGCCCGCGTGGAATTCCTGTCCTCAAATACCGGGAGCGCCATCGCGAGCTCGGTTCGGGACCGGGCCTCGAGATCGGATTCCAATCGGCGGTCCAGCATCAGACCGGCCGGAATCAGGGCAAGCGCGAGCACTCCGACCAGGAAGAACAGGAGCGCTCGTTGTAGGGTGATTCGCATGGCTTCGAACCTAATCGGAAGGAGCTGGGCGTCCAAACGGGGGTCCGGAGCGCCGCCCGCTGAAGCGGCGCCCCGGAGATGGACGCCACGGGTCAGTTCAGCCTCTTGATCGAGATCATGGCTACCGGATCGCTCCAGCCATGCACCCCCACCTGGAGGTCGTCACCGCCCTGCACTCCCTGGTGGTGGTGAATGACCCCACCCTCGGCGAGGCCCGAATCGCTCATACCGGTCCCCGGATCCGTCGACACTACACCAGTCAGCGGCGGGCATGGCGGCACGAGGTCCGCGAAGTCTTCCGTGTTGATCTCCGTGCCGGCGTCGTACGCACTCGAGTACCACTGGAGCTCGTCTCCGACGCGCCGTGGCAGGCGTACCGCGTCGACGCCGGTAAACCCGTCGTTCGTGCAGATGAGCATGCTGGCAAAGGAGAAGAACCGGGCTCCAGGGCTCGCGTCTATCTGGAACGTCACCTGACCCCCTGGAAGGATGGGCGGTGGATCGCCCGCGATGGCTACCACAACGTCCGAGACGTGCGAGTTCTCGCCCAGGGCGTCGAGCATGGGAGTGAGGTTGCCGTTCTCCGAGATCTCCTTGATTCCGTAACTGGCGGCCCGGCCTACGGTGAAGAAGTCGGCCGCCCGGCTGTGGGTCGCGGCAAGCGGCGGGGTGAGCGGTTGCCCTGACGTGAGGTTCCGGATCGTGACCTCGAAAGTCTGCTCGTCCGCTGCCTTCGGAGACGCGGGAACCGCGGCCAGGTTGGCGGTCTGAGTCGTGTCCGGCCCGGTGGGTTGGATGGAGTCCGAGCACGCTGCCGTAAGCAGAACCGCAGTCGTGAACATGAGGGATCTTCGCATCGTCGTCGCTCCTTTTGCGGGGGTCCAGCTCCTGCATGAACGACCCCCAGAGGAGCAGGGCGCGTACCAGACGGACAGCCTGCTGTAATACAGCCAGAAGGCGTTGTAATTAAGTTAGATACGGGACAGAGTGTCTGGGTTTGATGTCAGGCCCGGTGTTTCATGAAACGCTCGAGATCGGTGGTGAAACGTTTCACCACGCGCGGTTTCGTCATCCCTTCGTCCCCAGGTACATGCCGCCGATGTACGGAACCAGCCACACCAACCACACGAACAGGCTGTATCGGTGGAAGCCGGCTCGCGCTTCCTCGGCCCCCGCGCCCGCCACCCGGGTTGCCCAGATGGCGTGGACCAGCATGAGCCACAGGGCGATCTGGCCCGTGAGCGTGTGCGACTCGCGAAGGTCGAACGGGCCATCGGCCAGGCGATGCATGGCCAGGGTACCCGAAACATCGAACAGGAAGCCTGTCCAGAAGGCAGCCACGTGCCACGTTTTCAGGTAGCGGGCGATCCGTTCGGCCCAGACGCCCAGAGAGTAGAAAATCAAGGCCAGCGTGATGAGCGAGGTCGAAAGGATCACGAGCGGGGACACTCAGTCCTCGCTACGGGGCGGAGAGTCGAAGACCCGACGCGCGTCGGCGCGATCGAGGGCAAAGAACTGCCAACCTCCAACGATCGCCACGGCAATCAGGAATGAAATCACCTGCCACGGCCTCGCGGGGAAATCTCCCCACGACGTGGAGAACCGCATGTCTCCGGAGCCGATCCGCGCCGCCATCAGAGGCTTCCGCGGGGCTCAAGGTTCTGCCGTGTTCATGATCGAGTCTTCGAGAGTCCGCCTCGCAGCGGCGGAATCGGATACCGTGAGCGCGCTTCGTACACCCGCGGCCCCCGGCACAGCCGATTCGGCGATCGCGCTGTCGCGGGCTGCCTCGGTGCGCGTCTGCGTCGAGTCGCTGGCGCCGCACGCTACCGTGAACAAGAGAGCGAATCCGAAGATCGCGATGCGCATGCTTCAACCTCCGTAGTCAGTACAGATTCCGGGCCAGGCGCGCCAGGTACGGTAGCACGTCGTCCGAGTAGTACGGCTCCTGCGTACCCCAGAATATGTAGTCCAACCGCAGCGTGTCTCGGGCAAACTCGTAGAGCTCGGCCACGGTCACGCGTCTGCCTGTCGAGGGATTGGTCTGTTCCAGGTTCCCCCACTGAACTGCCGCGCCGGCCACGACATCCGGGTCGCGCCCGGATATGAGCGGATAGCTGTGGTTCCGTTGACCCTTCCGATGTGGAAGCAGGTCTGGCCCGCCCACGCCCACTCCGATCCGGCCGGCGTGCTCGTATACCGAGCGCAGGTAGCCGGCGTCGTGGCCGGGAAGCGACTCCCCGGGCATGAAATTGGCGTACAGAATCACGTGTGACCGAGGGAAGGCTTGTCTGGCAGCGGTCATGATGGCCCTGACCCCCTCCGCGTACGCGTCGTACGTAAAGTCTTCCGGAAAGAGCTGGCCTGTTTCGCCGAATCCGATGGCGGTCTCGGGAAGACTCAGCCCC
>JBDHFS010000222.1:0-9739 GCA_039590285.1 Gemmatimonadota bacterium | reverse complement strand
GATGAACACGGGCTGGGGCGGCGGCTACGGCTGGGGAGGCTGGGGAGGCGGGGTGGGCATGACCACCACCACGGAGAACGTGTGGGAAGAAGGGTCTCTGATCGTGGGCCTGTTTGACGTCGGGAGCAAGAACCTGGTGTGGACCGGAACGGCGACGGCGGCGGTAGATCCCAGTCGTTCGCCGGAAGAACGTCAGAAGTTGATCGACGACGGTGTCGCGAAGATGATGAAGGACTTCCCGCCGGGAAGCTGAGCCGTAGAAATCTGGCGGGCTCTATCTGCCGAGCCTCTCCGGCCGCCACCGGGGAGGCTCGGTTCACCTGGGGATCAGGTCAGCTCGTCCGCGATGTCGGCCTGAGCCCACTCGACGAGCACGTCAACATCCGCACCATCGGCCTCGAGGGCGCCTCGCGCTCGCTCGACCAGGGCGCCAAGCACCTGGGACATCGCTTCGGCTGCGTTCGCCGTGTCCTGGCCCGACCTGGCGTCGAGGTGGATGTAGCGCCAGGTGTCGGCCACCACCAGCACCTCGGCGAGCGCCACCCGTAGCGCCTGCCGCGCTGCGGCGTCCGGCGTCATTCCGCTACCGTCCGCATCGTTCGTCATGGTATCCATCCGTACGACGAACAGCGGGGTGTGGTTGCGAATCGCTAGTTCCCGCTCGCCGCCTCCCGCATCAGGGCTCTCGCGATCACGAGGCGCTGGATCTGGTTCGTGCCCTCGTAGATCTGCGTGATCTTGGCGTCGCGCATGTACTTCTCGATCGGGTAGTCCTTGCAGTAGCCGTAGCCGCCGAACAGCTGTACGCAGTCCGTCGTCACCTTCATGGCGACATCCGTGGCCAGCAGCTTACACATCGCCGACATGCGCGTGATGTTCTTCACGCCGAGGTCGATCGTGCGAGCGGCGGCGTGCACGAGCTGCCTGGCGCCTTCGATCTGCGTCGCCATGTCGGCCAGCATCCACTGGATTCCCTGGAACGAGCTGATCGACTGACCGAACTGCTTGCGGTTGTGCGTGTACTCCAGCGCCAGGTCGAGGGCTCCCTGCGCCAGGCCCACCGCCTGCGCCGCCACACCGGGACGGGCCCGGTCCAGTGTGATCATGGCGTGCTTGAAGCCACGCCCTTCGGCCCCACCGAGGAGGTTGTCGGCCGGAATCCGGCAGTTCTCGAGATGGATCTCCACCACGGGGACGCAACGGATGCCCATCTTGTCCTCGTGCTTCCCGACCGTGTATCCGGGCGTTCCTTCCTCGACGACGAAGGCGGAAACTCCCCGCGCCCCACGCCCCGGCTCGGTGACCGCGAAGATCGTGTTGTAAGCCGCGACCGCACCGCCCGTATTCCACTTCTTGTCGCCGTTGAGGACGTACTCATCTCTATCTTTCTCGGCCAGTGCGGTCATCGCGCCAGCGTCGGAGCCGGCGTCCGTCTCCGAGAGCCCGAACGCGATCAGCTTGTCGCCCGCCGCGATCCCGGGAAGCCAACGCTCCTTCTGCTCGTCCGTTCCACCCACCAGGATGGGAAACGATCCGAGCGCGTTGACTGCGAAGCCCACACCCATGCCGCCGCAGGCGCGCGAGAACTCCTCGACCACCATGCACAGGTCGAGAACCCCGCCGCCCATGCCGCCGTACTCCTCGGGAATCCACACTCCCGAGAGACCCGCGTCCCGGATCGCGTGCTGGACCTCCCAGGGGTACGTCTGCTCGACGTCGTACTTCGCTGCAACGGGACGCATTACGGTCTCCGCCAGCTCGCGCGCACGATTCCTCAGCTCGACCTGACGCGATGTGTAGAGCTCTTCGATCATGGTATCGCTCGTTCCACAGGTTCTGGTTTGGGGGGGTCCGCGGGCCGGCCGGACCGGGCCCGCCTTCCGGCCCTGACGCCGCGTGCTCCGCAGCGACGGTGCCGGGACGGCTCATTATGCGGCTCGCCGGGAATTTGGGCAACGAAATGTTGGCGGTGGAGCGGACTGCTAACCTAGATTCCTAAAACGCCGCGGCGCACTGCCGCGCTACCTCACGAGGGAGTGATGATGAAGCGGATCCCGGTCACCGAGTTCATGCGCGCGGAGCTGGCTACGGCGAGCCCGGACATGTCGCTCGCGGAGTTCGTTGCGGGGCTCGAGGAGCACAGCGTCCGCTCCATGTGCGTCACCGATACGAAAAGGGTCGTGGTCGGCGTCGTGAGCGAGACGGACCTGTTCCTGAAAGAGAAGGGCGTTCCGTTCTCGATGGAGAAGGTCCCGACTCTTCTCGGTCGCGTGATCGGCAAGGGCGAGCTCGAAAGGTCCGATATCTCCACCGGAGTTCGCGTGCGGGAGATCATGACGCGCGACGTCGTGTGCGCCGATGCGGGCGACACGCTGGAGGACGTGGCCTGGCTCATGCACCGCAGGAAGATCAGCCTCGTGCCCGTCGTCTCCGACAAGAAGCTGATCGGGGAGGTTCGCCGCATCGACGTGCTGCGACTGATCTACGGCAGGTCCTGACCCGGTCTAGCGCTTCCTTCGACCCCTCATGAGGGTCGTGCGAGGCGGGCGGTCCTCGGTCGTCTCCTTGTCCTCGGCGGCCGAGCTGACGTGAGCGTCGGGTGGCGCCGAAGCCGGCTCGAATCCCAGCACCACTTCCCGCGGAATCGGATCGCCCGTCAACATCTCGACCTGCCTCAAGGCCTGCCAGTCGTTCGGAGCGACCAGCGTGTAGGCTTCTCCCGTGGCGTCGCCCCGGGCCGTGCGTCCCACCCGGTGCACATAGTCCCTCGGGTCCTCGGGGACGTCGAAGTTGATGACGTGCTCGATGCCCCGGATGTCCAGCCCTCGCGCCGCCACGTTGGTGGCTACCAGGATGCGGTTCTTTCCTTCCCTGAATCCGGCCAGGTTGCGGTCGCGCTCCCTCTGCTGCATCGCCCCGTGCATGCCCACCACCGGAAGGCCCCGCTTCTCCAGATAGCTCGCGAGGTACGCGGCCGTGTCGCGGGTGCGGGTGAACACGAGGACCTGGCCCGAGGCCCACTGTCCCAGAATGTGAAGCAGGAGCTCGTGCTTCTTCGGCCAGTCGACCGGATACACGACCTGCCGAATCCCGTCCGCCGCCGCCTCCAGTCCTACCTTCACCCGCACGGGATCCCGCATCATGTCATGGGCGAGTCCGACCACTCCGTCAGGCATCGTGGCCGAGAAGAGCAGGGTCTGACGCTCCGGGGACGTGGCCGCGACGATCTCCTTCACGTCGTCGATGAAGCCCATGTCGAGCATGCGATCGGCCTCATCGAGCACCAGCACCTCGACGCGGGAAAGCTTGACCGACCCCCGACTCAGATGATCCAGCAGCCGGCCAGGAGTGGCCACCAGTATGTCGCACCCGAATCTCAGCTCGGCGAGCTCCGGTCCCATCTTCGTCCCGCCATGGACGACGACCGCCTCCACCGATGATGTGGAACCGTACCGTCGCACCGCCTCTCCTACTTGCTGCGCCAGCTCACGGGTCGGTGTGATGACGAGTCCGCGCGGATGGTCGTGCTCGGTTCCATCCGCCAGCCGCTGCACCATCGGGAGCGTGAAGGCGGCCGTCTTTCCGGTCCCCGTGTGTGCCGTTCCGAGAATGTCCTTGCCGTCGAGGGCCGGGGGAATGCCGATTCGCTGTACTTCCGTCGGCTGGTTGTAGCCGACCTGGAGTAGGGCGTGCACGAGACGTGGTGAGAGGCCCAGCTCCGCGAACGGGTGGCCGGGAATTGCGGGATCAGGCGACGGGGCCTGGTCTGTGTCGTCTGTATGTATGGGAACGGTCCCCTGTCATGGTTGATCGGGCGCCACGGCATCTCCGGCGCGCCTCTGCCGCAAGGGGGGAAGAGACAGCCCGCGAGCGGGTGGGGCAAGCTCCGGCGATCCTGTCGGCCCGCCCGATACTCTCATTGCACGATCGCGCGCAGCTGGTGGAACCTGGTGACAACTCTCTCCATCTCGACCGTCGTCAGGTCTTCGGGGCGCATGGCCGTCGAGAGCAGGACGGTGAGCGCGAGGATCCATCGACCCGACACGAGCGCGGCGCGATACGCGACATTTCCATCCTCATCAGACCGTCTCATGATCCACCTCCCGCCCGGGCTCCCGGGCCATGCCCAACATGCCTGCTTCCTCTGAATCAGGTTGCTCCCCCCGGGTCAGGTGGGAGTCAAGAGATCGCCCGGCCTGCTCTGCCTCGAGGGAGCCCGGTCGGATGCAGAACCGGGACCGAGGGTTGCGTTCCGGTGGATACGGCCCTTACCTACCGCGATCGGCGCCGCTGTGTGAGCCGGCACCGCCGCACGAACGGGACGCGACAACATGGCCCTGATAGAGTGCCGCAACGTGGAGAAGGCTTTCGAGTACCGCGGAGGCCAGACGTTCGCCCTGCGACAGATATCTTTCGACGTCGAGGCGGGCGAGTGGCTTGTTCGGAGGCGAGTTCCACTTCCTGGGTCATCCCGTGCACGCCGTCAAGCCGAAGCAACGCCAGACGCTGGGCCGGGAGAACATCGGATTCGTGTTCCAGCAGTTTCACCTGCTCGACGACCTGACGGTGGAGGAAAACCTCGATATTCCCCTTTCCTATAGAAACGTCCCTCGACGGAAGCGGCAGGCGGTCGTCGCCGACATGCTGGACCGGTTCCAGATCGTGGCCAAGAAGGACCTGTACCCGAGCCAGCTCTCCGGAGGTCAGCAGCAGCAGGTGGCGGTGGCGCGTGCCCTGATCGCGAGCCCGACCGTGATCTTCGCGGACGAGCCGACCGGCAGCCTTCACTCGTCTCAGGCCCGGGAGATCATGGAGTTGATGAACGAGGTGAACGGTGGTGGGACCACCATCGTCCAGGTTACGCACGACGACAAGGTGGCCGGGTACAGCCGCCGGATCATCGAGCTCAGGGATGGCATGATCGTGGAGGATAGGAAGACCTGAGCCGGTTGTGCCACACGGATCCGCTCACGGGCGATGGCGGAGTCGGAAGCGCTAGGACACGCGCCCCACTCTCGGAGAAGGCCTCAGTCATCCGACGCTGAGTCAGCGGCGATTCACGTCGATGCTGGAGGCGTGTCGTCCCCGGCGGGAGCTTTCGACCCGACTTCCGCCTTGAGCTCGTTGAGCTGCCTGCGCACGATTTCCAGGACTTCACGCCCGGAGTCGGTCAGATAGTAGTCCTTCCTCGCGCGAGCGCCTCCGCTCGGGTCCCGCTCGCTGCGCAGCCAGCCCCGCCTCTCCATCCGGGCCAGCATCGGAAACAACGTTCCCGGGCTCACCTCATACCCGTGCTCCCGGAGCTCCTGAAGCATCCACTGGCCATAGACGGGTCCCTCGGCCGCATGGTGCAGGACGTGAATCTTCCAGAAGGACTGCAGGATCTCACGCTGAACCAGGCTCATATCGGAATGCTCCACTCTTCGATCATCCTTTACGAAAACCGACGTCGAAAACCGTGACACCTTGACCCTTCATCGACACCTCTATGCGCCAACCTGTCATCGCCGCTCGCTGACCGAAAGCCCGACAAATCACTTGAAGTCACTAACTCAGACACACTTATGAGAATACGGGCACTTTGGTACACTCCATGCTCCGTAATACTACCGAGGCAATAGCCGTTCCGAACTTCGATCTGCGGCGTTCAGTCGCACCAGAGGCCGCCCCCCGGGGCACGTACAAGGAGAGCGGACGTATGCATCCCTTCAGGAAGTTGGCCTTTACCATGGCGTTCGTCGGGCTTGTCGTAGGCGCCGCCGCGTGCGGCGACGATGATGCCACGAGCCCGTGCGAGACGACTACGGTGACGGTCACGCCAGCCACGGCGACCATCGAGGTGGACGCCACGGAACAGTTGACCGCATCGGCAACCGATGCTTCCGGCGCAGCCTGCGGAACCGTCACCTGGTCGAGCGGTGCCGAGAGCGTGGCCACGGTGAGCTCCAGTGGGTTGGTCACGGGTGTGGCGGCCGGAGAGGCGACGATCACGGCGACGGCCAACGGGGTCACCGGTACCTCGACGATTACGGTCACGCAGGATCTCGCCCCTTCGATCACGATGACGGCCCCGGCCGGCGGCGCGGCCGCGCTTCCCGGTGGAGTGGTGACCATCGAATGGACGGCCTCGGATGACAACGCCGTGACCGGCGTCGACCTCAGCTATACGGCCGATGGTGGCGCATCGGAGGTCATCGCCACGGACGTACAGGGTTCTTCGTACGACTGGACCACTCCGATGGCGACTCTGTACGGCGTCGTCATCCAGGGCGTGGCCAAGGACGCGTCGGGCCAAAGCGGATCGGACACGACGGACGACATGTTTGCGATCGTCCAGTTCTCCGCCCGAGGCTACGTGCAGGGAGCGACCTGCGGCCACTGCCACCCCAGCGATGCTACCGACGTGTTCGATATGTCCGGACACCCGTACAAGCTGAACGCGGTGGACGGTGGCGCACCGACCTATCCGAACGGTCCGGGCGTCCCGAACCCTCCGGATGGCTATACCTGGGCTGACGTCACGTACGTGATCGGAGGATACGGCTGGAAGGCCCGGTTCATAGGAGTCGATGGCTTCATCATCACGCCAGTCACCGGCCAGAACCAGTGGAACCTGCTTCCGTCGACGTGGACCGACTACCATCCGGGCGAGGTGAGGCCGTACAACTGCGGCGCCTGCCACACCACGGGCTGGCAGTCGCTGGATGACAACGGCGGCGTGCACCAGGACGGCCTCGTGGGCATCGAGGGAACATGGGAAGAGACAGGAATCTCGTGTGAGCAGTGCCACGGAGCCGGCGCCGACCACGTTTCGACACAGTCGGCTTCCGACATCACGGTCGACGCCTCCGACGACCTGTGCGGTACGTGCCACCAGCGCGGCGGAGCAGATTCCCACATCGAGGCCAGCGGCGGTTGGATCAGGCACCACGAGCAGTACAACGAGTTTGCCAACTCCATGCACTTCACCGTGGGCGTCGGGTGCAACACGTGCCACGACCCGCACCTCGGGACGCGGTATGACATGGGCGGCTTCATCGAGTCCTGCGTGGTCTGCCACGCGGACCAGGCGACCACCAACGCACACGGCGTACCTATAGCGGGCGGCAATGACACCGATGAGGCCTGCATCACGTGCCACATGAGCCAGGCGACGAAGTCGGCCGTGGCCGATGCCTCCAATCCGAACTTCGTGGGCGACGTGAGGACACACATCTTCACGATCAATCCCGGCGAGTTCAACAAGGAATACTTCTTCAACGCGGATTCAACTCTGGTTGAAACGGCCGATGAAGGAGTCACTCTCGACTTCGTGTGTTACCAGTGCCACATGGATCCGGTGACGGGTACCGGCGGCGGCATGAGCGTGAAGACACTGGCAGAGCTGTCCACCAAGGCGACGGGGATTCACACCCCGTAACCGAACCAGGCGAGCCGGAGCAAGCTCTCCCGCTCCGGCGACGCCGCCACGAGGGCCGGTCCTTTCCCCGGGCCGGCCCTCATTTCGATGGGGTGCTTCGCGCGCCTGGCTGTCTACAGAATACCGGTCAGCAGCCCGACTCCCACCGCCATCAGAAGGGCTCCGATGAGCTTGCGAAGCCCGGCGAACGTGGTCTTGTAAAGGAATCGCCATCCAACGAGAATGCCCGCCGCCGCGCACAGGATGGCCAGGCCGACGAGGCTCCACGGCTCGCGCCCCGAGACCATGGCCATGTGCCCGGCGTACAGCGCCGCGCCGTACACGAGCAGCCGGGCTACATCGACCATGGTGGCGAGCACGGCCTGCGTCCCGACGTACTGCTCCGGCTGCATGTCCAGCTGGCTGAGGAACGCCGCACGAAACGCCCCCTGGTGACCGGACAGGCCGCCGAAGAAGCCTGACAGGGCTCCACCGAGCGGCAGCCAGCGCTCCCCGAGCCAGAACCGCTTCAGCCGCGGGACCAGGTCGAGCAGCGCGAAGCCCATGATGAGGGCGCCCATCAGGATCTTGAGGGGGGTGACCTGCGCCACTCTTGCCCCAAGACGCCAGGTATGGATCGGAGCTCCAGACGCCAGTCTGGATAGCAGGTAGGCGCCCACGAAAGCGGCGATCACCGCCGGGATACCGAAGCGGATCAAGATCCGCGGTATCGCCTTGCGGCCGAGCAGGCCAACCTTGAGGAGGTTGTTGAACAGGTGAACCACGGCCGTGGCGGACACGGCCACGTCCACCGGAAAGAACACCACGAACGCGGCCAGGAGAAGCGACCCGAGGCCGAAGCCCGAGAACAGACTGAGCAGGGAAGCGCCGAAAGCCACACCGGCGATGAGGAGATATGTCACGGAGTCGATCGCGCTCGAGGTATGGGAGTCGCGCTTATACGTCGCGCGCCACGAGGTAACGCAACCGGGCGACCAGCATGCTGATGGCCACCCTGTTCTGCCCTCCTTCGGGCACGATGATGTGTGCGTGCCGGCGACTCGGCTCCACGAACTCGAGGTGCATGGGACGCACCGTCTGCTGGTACTGGCGCACGACGGACTCCACCGTCCGGCCCCGCTTCTTCGTGTCTCGGCCCAGGCGGCGGATGAAGCGGATATCGGAGTCCGTGTCCACAAAGACGCGGATATCCATGAGGTCCCTGACCTCGGGCTCGGCCAGCACGAGGATCCCGTCCACGATGACCACGGGCCTCGGATCCACGCGCCGGGTCTCGGTCGTACGCCGGTGCACCGTGAAGTCGTAGATCGGCACGTCGACCGACTCGCCGGCCAGAAGCGCGCGCAGGTGCTCCGCCATCAGGGAGGTCTCGAGGCTGTCCGGGTGGTCGTAGTTGATCCGGGCGCGTTCGTCGAGTGTCAGATGCGGGTTGTCGCAATAGTAGGAATCGTGGTGCAACAGGCTGGCACTGGTCGGTTCGAGACCTTCCAGGATCTTGCGCACGACCGTCGACTTTCCGGAACCGCTTCCACCCGCCACACCCAGCACCACGGGACGGGCGGATGCGTCCACGCTACCGTCGACTTCACCCCGGTCTTCGGGCTCGGTCGGAGGGTCTCCGGTGTGCACCGGCGCTTCTTCGGCCGCGGATGCCATACGGGCTCCTGTTCGCTGCAGATCGATCGCGCGGCAGAAGGATAACGCAGCGTCATGCCCTCCGCGACAAGCCGAGCCATCCGTGGATCCGCCCCGCGGCTCGGGTTGCCGGACCGTGCCTCCGTTCGAGAGCTTGGACGTCGTGCTGGAACGATTCCACGAGTCGAGAATGCCGATGATCGCTGGCGCGAAACCACGCTCATGAGTCATCGACGTACAACCCTGTTCATCCGTCTCGGCGCCGCCATCGGCGCCGTGCTCGCCGCCTGGGTCGCCGTCGACACGCTAGTATCGAACGTGATTACGGCGGGGGCCGCCGGTGGGGCCGAGTTCTTCATGTTCTGGGGTGTTCCATTCGTGGCCGCGTCGGTGTTCCTTGGCTGGTATGCCGTGCGTGGAGGACATCCCGAGGCCCGGGAGCTGGCACCGGCGGGTTGTCTCGGCGGCTCGATGGCGGGCGGCTTCGTGTTCCTGGCCCTCCTCCTCACGCCGCTGGTGCTTCCCTGGGATATGTTGCGGGGCGCCGTGGCCGCCGTGCAGTACGCACCCCTCGCCGCGACGCTGGGCCTCGGCCTCGGAATCATCGCGCGCCGGATACGACAGCGGCGAGCCTGAGAGCAGTGCCACGCGGTTGGTCCCCAGGCATCGCCAGCTATATTTGGC
>JBDHFS010000221.1:0-5390 GCA_039590285.1 Gemmatimonadota bacterium | reverse complement strand
CCCAGGTTCGAGAGGTTCCCCAGGTAGTACTTGTTCAGCGCTTTCAAGGCTTCCGGAGAACCAAGGAGGTCATCCGGTCCGAGCTCGTTCCCCGGCGCGAAGTTGGCGAGCCCATCGGCCTGGGCCGACGCGTGCCCCACGACCTCTTCCGCGAGGTGGGACAACCCCTCGTTGAGCCACACTTCCATGCCCGGGAAGGGCACGTACTGTGAGTTGAGGAGATGCTGCAGCTCGTGCGCCACGGTGTTGTCCGTGAACCGGAGCACGTTGGTCTTCGAGAGTATGCCGGCGTCGCTGCCCGAAGTCAGGTCACCATCCGGGTCCGGCACCAGCACGTAGAACATCTTGGCGTGGTTCCCGCCGACGAGGTCGTTGGGGCAGAAGAATCCGGCGATGAAGCCCTGGCTGTAGTCCTCCGTCATACGATTGACGGCCTCCGTGTAGAGCATCAGGACCTGTCCGGGGGCTATGTCGCCCGGCACGTCGCTCAGCGAGCCAAAGTACGTGGTTTCGGTGCCGATGATGACCTGGTCGAAGTTCTGCGCGATTGCATCGTACTCAGCGGGATCGAACGAGCCTCGTGACAGCGTATCCTCGAGGATCACGGCGTCGCTGCTCACCTTTACCACCTCGGCCGTGACGTCGGTGGGTGTATTCGGAAACTGGGTCTGTGTGATGCAACCGGGCCCGAACTCGAGATCCAGGATGTCCCCCTCCTGCGGGGCCGCCATCAGAGCGTAGCCGCCGCCCCGGATCGCGCTGGAATGGATCTGCGATCGAAGGGGCGTCTCCATCTCCCGCAGTTGCATGTCCCACTCGTACTGGGTGCGCCGCCAGTCCGGCGTGTTCGCGCCGCCCAAGAGGTTGAACGAGGCTCCGCCAGTCGCGCCGTCAGCCACGCTGACGACCCGCGTGTTCGGCGAGCCGGAAGCCCCGCCGGCGATCCCCAGCTGCATGTCGTTGAAGCCGAGAGCCTGCGGCAGGGGGGTCACTATGATCTCGTACTCGGCGCTGCCCGCCGCCGCCGAGAGCTGGACGCAGCTCACGCCGGGTCCCATGACCACCGCATCCTCGCCCGGCTGCAGGTCGAGCGTGGCCACGCCGGCGTCACCGCCGCACCCGTACGCCGAGAAATTGAGCGTGGAGCCGTTGGCGCTCGCACTGACACGCACGGCGCCGACGGCGTCGCCCAGCGTCAGGACGGTCGATGCCCGACCGTTGGAGTCCGTGGTGGCCGCCGCCGGGTTCACCGCCGCGCCAGCACCCTGTGATTCCGTCACGTTGAACATGACGTCGACTCCGGGAAGCGAAACGCCGCCGGTACCGACGGCCCGGACGGTGAGCTGCTCCGACAGCGTGGCGCCGACGAGCCCGACCTGTCCGCTGCCCGAGATGATCTCGAGCGCACCGCCCGCGCTCGCTTCGGCGGTGAACGTCACCGATGAGCCCTCAATCGATGCCCTTACTTCGTACGTTCCCGCCGCATCGCCGAGTGTGAACGAGGTCGACGCACGCCCATCCGTGCCGCTGTCCGATGTTCCGGGGGCCAGTATCCAGCCCGTTCCGACCGCCGACTGGAGCGCCCACGTCACGGTCACGCCGTTCACGGGGTTGCCGGATTCGTTCTCGACCCGGACCACGAGCGGTTCCGGAAGCTCGGCGCCAACGGCGCCCACCTGGTTGTTTCCGTCCGCTATGACCAGGTTTCGGGTCTCGGTTCCGTTCGGGGGGCCCGATCCGTCATCGCCGCCGCATCCGACCATCAGGGTGGCCGTTACGAAGACCTGGGCCGCTGAGCGCAGTCTCGTCATCTAATGTCGCTCCATCCAGGCGTGATGCTCACCGCGCGCAATACAACTGAAGGTCAGCCGCGGGTGGTCCCGCCATTTGTCGGCAATATCGGTGCCGCGCGGCGTCCCCACGACTTCCCGCCAGGTCGCTGTCCGTCGGCGGCCTTGAACACACGAGCGCTAAATGGGTTCCCCCGGACGGGAGTCTCATCGCGTGGCGCGCGGACCTTCATGCCCTTCCCGGTATCCGCCGCTCGTGGTCAGGCCGTGAGGGCCGTTCGACGCGTTTTGCAATGTTACCGCATCTACGCCGGTAGCCACGGTTTACCGGTAGACGCCGCACGGCCCCCGTGCCTCACATGAGGACGGCGCTCGCCAGCCCCAGAAGAAGGAAGAATCCCCACAGATCGGTAAGGGTCGTTACGAACGGCGAGGAGGCGACGGCAGGGTCGGCACCGATACGCTCCAGGAAGATGGGAATGAAGGCCCCGGCAAACGAGGCGATGATCAGGCTGCCCCACATCGCGAGCAGAACGACGACGCCGAACATGATGCCTGCATCCGTGAATGCGTAGCCCAGCGCTGCGGCGATGACGCCCATCACCAGGCCGTTCACCAGGCCGACCACGAGCTCCTTCCAGATCACGCCCAGGCGCTCCCGGACGGTCTCCTCCGACAGGGCGATGCGGCGGATCGTAACGGCCAGCGCCTGTGTGCCCGCGTTGCCGCCCACGCCGGCGATCACGGGCATGGCCACGGCCAACAGAGCCATCGCCTCGATCGTGCTCTGATAAGCGAACACCACGGAGGAGGCGACCACGGCCGTGATGATACTCAGGAACAGCCAGGGGAGCCGGCTGCGGATCGCATCCCCGGTCGTACCGCGAATCTCTTCTTCTTCGGAGACGGCGGCGAAGCGGAGAATGTCCTCGGTGGCCTCCGCTTCCACCACGTCGATCACGTCGTCGAAGGTGATTCTCCCGACCAATCGACCCAGCGCATCCACGACGCCTATGGACGCCAGGTTGTAGCGGGACAGGATCTTGCCCACCTCTTCCTGGTCCATGTCCACGGTGACCACCGCCGGTGGCTCTTCCGTGATCTCTTCGATCGCGGTTGCCGGATCGGCGACCACCAGGTCCTGCAGGGCGACGGCGCCTCGAAACGCTCCACGCGGATCGACCACGAAGATGGTGTAGAAGTCGAAGTCCTCCTGGGCCTGGCGGCGAATCTCGGCGATCGCTTCGGACGCCGTCAGTCGCGACGATACGGAGAGGACCTCCCGCGTCATCAAGCCGCCGGCCGATTCCTCGGGGTAGGTGAGCAGTTCCTCGATCTCGGCAGCTTCTTCGTCCGCCACGACCGCCAGGACGCGCGCCTGCTCCTCCGGCTCGAGCTCGCCGATCACGTCCGCCGCATCGTCGTCGGCCATCTCGCTGACGATCTCGGCGGCGCGCTCCGGCTCGAGCTGCAGTAGAAGCTCTCCTGGCCGCTCCACGTCCTCCATTTCCGCGAGCGTATCCGCCGCCAGATCGGAGGGGATGTGAGCCAGGAGCTCGAGGCGCCCCTCTTCGTGCAGGTGCTCCACGAGGTCCGCCAGGTCGCTCGGGTGCTGGGTCTGCAGGAAGGCTTCGAGCGTGTCGTGGTCCCGGCGCCCGAGCAGGTCCCGCACCTGGTTCAGAGTCTGCTCCAACTGGTCGGCTTTTTCGCTCATCATCCGTCTTCCCGAGCTTCGGCGGAGGGCCCTTCCGGCACGGCCATCCCCGCCGAGAAGATCATCTTGAAACCGTCTTCCACCGTCATGTCCAGCCGACGCACGCGGCGCCTGGGCAGGACGAGGAGGAATCCGGACGTCGGATTCGGAACCGTGGGCAAGAACACGCTCACGGCCGGCTCGCCGATCGCTTCTTCCATCTCGCGCGGCGCCTGGGCCGTCTCGAACGCGAGCGTATGCGAGCCGGGTGTAGGATACTCTATGAGGGCGCAGTGCCGGAAGAGCTTCTGCTCGCGGGTGAGGACGGCCTGGAACACGTGCGAGGAGGCCCCGTACAGCCGTCGCGCCACGGGGACCTTGTTCGCGAGCCGATTCCACAAGCGCAGGGCTCTTCGGCCCAGCGCCTTCTGAGACGCCCAGCCCACGACCATCAGAAGGGCAAGAAGCGCCACCAGGCCGAGCCCGGGCGGCTGGTAGCCGGATATCGCGGGCAGGTGACGGCCGACGATGGGATCCAGGCGCTGGAAGAGCCAGGAAAGGACGAAGACGGTCACACCGATCGGCGCGATGACGATGAGTCCCGTGACGAGGTAGCGCCTCATGCGCTGGACGATTCGCTGCATTTCGACTGCCTCCGGCTCGGATGCTGGCTGGATTCGAGTCGAAGCCTAGTCGCCCTGCAGTGCCTGCAGCAACTCCTCCTGGAGGCCGAACATTTCGCTCGACTCTCGTCCGGCCCCCTCGGGATGGTCGAAGCCCAGGAGGTGGAGCGCGCCGTGGATCACGAGGCGAAGGAGCTCGGTGTGCAGTTCCTCGTGATCGTCCTCGGCGCTCTGTGCCGCTTCCTCCGGAGAAATGTAGACGTCGCCGAGCAGAGATCCGCCTTCGCCGAGGTCGAAGGAGATCACATCCGTGGGCCGGTCGTGGTCCAGGTAGTGGCGGTTCAGCGCGCGGATCTCGGCCCGCGAGACGAACGTGAAGCTCGCTTCCCCGGAGACCGGACCGGCGGACCCGAGCGTCATCCTCGCCGCCCGCTCGAGGGTGGACTCGAGGCCGGCCAGCGCCGGCCACTCGGAAACCCGATTGAAGTGCAGGCTCAGACGCATCGGAGAGGGGGTTACCGGGGCTCAGGACCCGGCCGGGCCGGGAGCGCCCGCGTCATCCTCACCGCTGACCGCTCCGTGGGCATCAGCCGTGCCTGCGTCCGGCATTGGGCCGGCCGACTGAATACCCGACGGGTATTCGATTCGCCGGTGGTACATCCCTATAAGCACTCGGGCGAATTGAGACTTCGAGCGCTCCAGGTCGCGCAGGGTGAGTGGACACTGGTCGAGCTGGTTCTCGGCGACGCGCGCGTCTACGATCTGGTCAATAGTGGATCGGATCCTGTCGGGAGTCGGATCCTGCAGAACCCGCGTGGCCGACTCGATCCCGTCGGCGAGCATGACCACGGCCGTCTCCCGGCTCTGAGGCTTGGGACCCGGATAAGCGAAATCGGACGGATCCAGCTCGAGATCCGGATCCGCGGCGCGGGCCTTGTCCAGGAAGTAGGAGATCATCGTCGTGCCGTGGTGCTCCCGGATGAAATCCAGGATCACCTGCGGAAGGCGGCGCTCGGACGCCAGCTTGAGACCTTCCTTCACGTGATCGCGGATGATCATGGCGCTCCGGGCCGGCGGCAGGCGGTCGTGCGGATTCCGTCCGCGTGGCTGATTCTCCACGAAGTACTGCGGGTTCGACATCTTCCCGATGTCGTGGTAGTACACCCCCGCCCTCACCAGCAGCGGGTTGGCGCCGATCCCGAGGCACGCGGCCTCCGCGAGATTGGCCACGTTGATCGAGTGCGCGTACGTGCCTGGCGCCTCGCGCGACAGTTCCCGCAGGAG
>JBDHFS010000220.1:818-6237 GCA_039590285.1 Gemmatimonadota bacterium | reverse complement strand
GAGAGGAAGCGCTCCGCCCTTACCGTCTCTCCCGTCCGCTTCCGAAGGCTGATACGTGGCGACCCTGGCTCTGGATACGAGCACGGCGACCGCGAGCGTGGCGCTCGCGCGGCACGGGTCGTTGCTGTCGGAATCGTCCCTTCCGATCCGCGCCACGCACTCCGAGACGGTGCTTCCGGAGATCGAACGGATGATGTTGGCCTGTGGTGTAGAGCCAACTGAGATCAACACCGTCGTCGTCGGTTCCGGACCGGGCTCCTTCACCGGAGTGCGCATCGCAGCATCGCTGGCGAAGGGTATCTGCTTCGCGCGCGCGGCAAGGCTGTTCGCCTATTCCAGCCTGGCGGCGGTGGCGGTGGGGACCGGCGAATCCTCTCCCGTCTGCGCGCTGTTCGATGCGAAGCGCGCGCAGGTATACGCGGCGGGATACCTTGTTGGTGGGGGAATCGAGGAGCTGTTCCCTCCGATGGCCCGTGCTCTCGATTCGCTCCTGGCGCGCCTGGCGCCCGTAACCGACTGGTCGTTCGCTGGAGATGGAGCCGACCCGGGCGCGCGCTCGATCGATCTCGCCGGCGGACGCACCCTCGATCGACGTCTGTGGACACCTCGCGCTCGCTCGCTGCTGTGGCTCGCCGGCGCGGTGCCCGAACTTGGTCAAATCGCGGACCCCCGCAACTGGGAGCCCCGCTACGTCCGCCTTCCGGCCGCGCAACGTGAGCTCGGCGACTGACCCTGACGCCCGCCGTCCGGACCTCGCGATCGTGCTGCGGTCGATGAGGCCTTCGGACGTCCAGGACGTCATGCTGATCGAGCGCCGGTCCTTCACCGCGCCCTGGGAGGAGTCCACGTTCCGCGGCCTGATGCGCCGGCCGAGCGCCGCTCTGCTGGTGGCGGAGTCGGAGGAGCGTGTGGTGGGATTCTCGGTTCTGTGGTTCATCGCTGACGAGGGGGAGCTCGGAGACCTTGCCGTCCTGCCCGAGCTCCGAGGCCGTGGCGTGGGGCACCTGCTGCTGGAACGGAGCGTCCGGGAGGCGGCGGAAAGGAAGATACGGGTGCTGTACCTGGAGGTGAGGGAAGGGAATGCTGACGCCCGGAGACTTTACGAACGGGCCGGTTTCGAGGTTGTCGGGGTCCGCGAGGACTACTACGTGTCGCCGGTCGAGGATGCGGTAGTGATGAGGCTGAACGTGCAGGATTCACCGCGTTGACACGGCTTCTCGGCGTCGTCTATGTTCGATCGGATGACGGCCACGCAGGGGCACGAGCCTTGCGATGGTCAGGTCAGTCGGTGTTTTCACCACCCACGGATTGAGGATTGGAATGTCACGTTCCCTGAACAGGGCGCAGCTCATCGGGAATCTGGGTGCGGACCCGGAGCTTCGGAGCACGACCAGCGGTACGCGGGTGGCCACGCTGTCGGTGGCCACGAGCCGTCGGTGGACGGATCGCGGAGGGCAGCCCCAGGAGAAGACCGAGTGGCACCGCGTCATCTGCTGGGACCGTCTGGCCGAGGTCTGCGAGCAGTTCCTGAAACGAGGTGATCGCGTCTACGTCGAGGGCTCCATCGAGTACCGCCAGTGGGAAGGACAGGACGGTCAGACCCGCTACACGACGGAGATTCGGGCCCGGGAAATGATCATGCTGGGAGGGCGGGGAGACCGGCCGGGGCAGGCCCCCGCATCCGAGCCGTACCAGAAGAGCGCGCCGGGCACCGGGTTGTCGGATTTCACCGACGATGCCCTGGCTGGAGAGGACGATCTGCCCTTCTGAGGAGGGATCCATGAAAAGGGCAAGCCGGGCGCTCTTGGTTGTCGGAGCGCTCATCCTGCTCGCGCCGCCCGCCGCGGCCCAGGAATCGGACGTGTCGCACGAGGTGCGTGCGGGCGACACGCTTTGGGATCTCGCGGCGCGTTACCTGAGCGACCCGTTTCGCTGGCCCGAGATCTACAGCTTGAATCCGGGCATCGTGGAAGATCCACATTGGATCTTTCCGGGCGAGCTCCTGCAATTGCCGGGCGCGAAGACCGCGCGGGCGGTGGCATCGCGTGAAGCGGCGGCCGCAGGACCGGGCGAAGACGCCGCGGTGGCGGCGCAGCGCTCAACGGCGCGGCCCGCACAGGAGGTGCGGAGGACGACAGCCAATGAAAGGGCCGGGGAGTATCCGGAAGGCTCGATCTTCCGTCGGGATCCGAACGCTCCCGACTTCGGGGCGCTGTCACTCGCCGAGGCGGAACCGCACCCGGTCGTCTCGCGGAGCGACTTCTACGGGGCTTCGCTGTTGACCGACAGGGAAACCATGCCCATGGCCGGGTCCACGGAGCGGGTGGTCGCGGAGAAACCGCTGGACCTCAAGCTCCCGACGGCGGCCAGGCCGTACCAGGAAGTCGTGATCAGACTGGATACCCCGGGCGTAGAGGTCGGAGACCATCTTCAGGCTGTACGCTGGGGCCGTCGGGTCAAGGATTCCGGCCACGTGCTCCAATCCATGGCTCACCTTCAAGTCACCCGAGTGTATACGGACAGCGTGCGCGCCGAAGTCGTCAGCATTTTCGGCGACTACCAGGTGGGCGATCCGGTGATCGCGGCCGGGGCGTTTACGGTGGAGCCCGGCATTCGGGCCGAGCCCGAGGCTGCCGGACCGATCGGCCGTGTCGTGGGATACGAGGTGGAGCAGACGCTCCTGGGGACGGGGGAGAAGCTGTTCATAGACCTGGGCACCGTGGACGGTGTGAAGACGGGTGACGAGTTCGTGGTGTTTTCCGCTTCCGAGCTGCACCCGGACGAAGCGCGGATCGATGACCGGCTCGCGACCGTGAGGGTGGTTCGAGCGACAGAGACAACGGCAACGGCGATGGTCATCGAGCTGCGGGACGCGGGAATGCGCCCCGGAGTCCCCGTGCGGCGCGTCGGGCGGATGCCTTTGTAACGGAGTCGGCGGTACCGGCGCCGGTCGCCCGGAAGTGAGGAAGAAGCGCCCTGTCGATCGACGGGGCGCTTCTTCACATCGGGTCATGGCGTCTTTCGGGGCTTGTGGTGGCGGAATAGCTTGGCCGCGGCGCCGGCCGTGCTCGGACGACCGGGCGCCCTTTCGTGCAACCTGGAAAGAAGACGCGATGTCGAAGGATGGAGGCAGGGTGCTGGTCACCGGTGGGGCCGGGTTCATCGGCTCGCACGTGTGTGAAGCGTTTCTCACGGCCGGTTGGGTCGTCACGGCGCTCGACGATCTCAGCTCTGGACGGAGAAAGAACGTGCCCGAAGGTGTGGATCTGGTCGTCGAGGACATTCGCTCGCCGGCCGCTTCGGACCTCCTGGGTGGGGGCGACTTCGACGTCGTGAGCCATCACGCAGCCCAGATCGACGTGCGGGCCTCGGTTGAGCGACCGGACCACGACGCCTCGGTAAACGTCATGGGTCTTCTCAACCTGCTGGCCGCTTCCCGCGCCGGAGGGGTGCGGCGCTTCATCTACGTGTCGTCCGGAGGGGTCGTGTATGGGGAGCCGGACCAGATGCCGACGCCGGAGACGGAGCCGAAGCAGCCCCTCTCGCCTTACGGCGTGAGCAAGATGGCGGGCGAGCACTACCTGTTCTTCTATCGCAAGATCTTCGGCCTCGAAGGCGTATCTCTGCGCTATTCGAACGTCTACGGACCGCGACAGGACCCTCACGGCGAGGCCGGCGTGGTGGCCATCTTCGGGCGGGCCGTGCTGGAGGGTCGATCGCTGACTGTGTTCGGAGATGGGGAACAGACGCGAGATTACGTGTATGTGGGGGATGTCGCGAAGGCGAACCTGGTTGCGGCAGGGGTCTCCCTGCCGGATCCGCATTCCATCGACGATGTGGCGTTCAACGTGGGGACTGGGCATGAGACGACCGTGATCGGACTCGCCGAAGGAATAATGCGGGCCGCGGGCAGGGAGGTGGATGTGGAGCACGAGCCAGCGCGTCCGGGAGAGCTGAATCGGAGCTGCCTCGACTCGTCCAGGCTACTCAGCGTCGGCTGGCAGCCCGAGGCCTCGCTCGACGACGGTCTGAGGCTTACGTACGACTGGATTGTGGAGGGAGGCCAATGACCCCGGGCCTTCTCGCGGGGATGACCTTCCTCGTTCAGCGCGCCGAGACGATCGCGTCGAGCCCGTGGGACCTGGTCCTCGGAGCGACCCCGGTCACCAAGGTGATCCTCCTCATCCTCGCGGCCTTCTCGCTGGGATCCTGGGTCATGATCTTCTGGAAGTGGGCCGAGTTCCGGAAAGTCCGGGCGTCCGGGGACACTTTCGTGAGCGGCATGGAAGCCGCCGCCGGGCTCCGTGACGTGTACCAGACGCTCACGCGCCTCGAGGAATCGCCGTACACGAGGGTCTTCAGACGTGGCGTGAACTTCTTCACCGAGCTCCGGCCCACAGCCCTGAGGGACGACGGCCACCAGTCGGCGGGACTCTCGTCGGCTCAGCTGGACACGCTCCGCCTGGTGCTGGAGAAGGAGCTGGCCGAGGAGCGCGACGACCTGGCGCACGGTCTTCCCTGGCTCGCGATCATCGGATCCGTGAGCCCGCTCCTGGGGCTCATGGGCACCGTCGTCGGGGTGATGAACTCGTTCATCGGAATCACGACCCAGGGGTCGGCCAACATCGCCGCCGTGGCCCCCGGAATCGCCGAAGCTCTGGTCACGACGGTGGTCGGGCTGGCCGTAGCCATACCGGCCGTGATCGCCTACAACCACTATGCCGCGAAGCTCGGCCTGTTTACCGGCGAGCTCGAGGGCTTCGCGAGCGAGTTCATCGGCACCCTGGCAAGAGAAGGCCGCGTATGATCGGGGGACGGCTGGGTGGGAGTTCGGAGAGCGGGCTGCCGGTTCGGGCCGAGATCAACGTAACCAGTCTGGTGGACGTGGCCTTCACCCTTCTCGTGATCTTCATGATCACGGCCCCCATACTCCAGGGCGGAGTGGAGGTGGCCGTTCCCAAGGCCCCATCGGCTCCGCTCCAGGTCTCCGAAGGACTCGTCATCACTGTGGATCGGGAAGGTCAGATATTCGTGGATAACGACGCGTTCACGCGGGACGAGTTCTCCGCCACCATCGTGCAGCTGGTGGAGCGGCGCGGTGGTCCGACGGTCTACGTAAAGGGCGACCGGGACGTGCCATATGGAGCTGTCCTGTGGGTGATAGGCAAACTGAAGGAGTCGGAGATCGACGCGGTGAGTCTCATCGCGGAACCCGACACGGATCGCTGAGTCGAATCGGGGAAGCGGGTAGTGGTTGAGATGAGCGGCCGATTTCGAGAGCGTCACAAGCTTCCGCCGGGTGCGGTGATCGCGTCGACGATTCTGCACGCGCTGGTGGGCCTGGGTCTGGCCGCGGCGGGAGCGTATATGGTGCCCCGGCCGTTACCGGCCCAGACGTTCCGGGTACATCTGGTCGCCG
>JBDHFS010000220.1:0-788 GCA_039590285.1 Gemmatimonadota bacterium | reverse complement strand
CGCCGACGAGACAGCTCCGATGAGGCTCCGCCCCCAGCCGGCCAGGGTGGCGGAAGAGGAAAACCGCCCGCCACCTCCCGAGCCCACACCGGACCCGAAGCCCCGCACAGAGGTCCCGACTGTGGTGGAGCAGCCTCCGCCGCTCGATCCTTCGAAGGAGCCGGCCCGTGGTCCGGAGGAGGGTGACGATCCGATCAACGTTCATCTGGAGGGCGCGGCCTTCGTGGATCCGGCCTACCTGGAGAACATCATCCTCCAGGTCCACCGTTACTGGCGGCCGCCGACAGGGAACCGCAACCTGCGAGCCGAGGTGGTGTTCACGATCGAGCGGGACGGCTCCGTGACCGAGATCGAATGGGTGCAGCGCTCGGGCGATCTTACGTTCGATCTGGAGGCGCATGGGGCCGTCGAGGCCGCCGGCAGGGCGCTGGCTTTCGGGCCCCTTCCTTCGGTGTGGCCGCGCGACCAGCTGCGCGTTTCGTTCTTCTTCGACCCGGCTTCTCTATGAGGAGACTTACGTGAGGATGATGGGGAGAGTGGGTGGCAGGCTCGCGGCGGGTGCGCTGGCGTTCGCCGCCTTCGCGTGCGTGACTGAGGCGGCGATGGCGCAGGAGCCGGGCGATGTGAGGGTGGGCATCACGTACACGGCAGGCTACCTGCCCGGTCTGGTGATGACCCCGGTCGAGTCCCAGGGGGCGCTGCGGGGTGCCGCGGCGCAGGTGGACAGCATCGTGCGCCGGGATCTGGACTACGCGGATCGTTTCCAGATGATCCCGGTTCCGGAGGAC
>JBDHFS010000219.1:0-5442 GCA_039590285.1 Gemmatimonadota bacterium | reverse complement strand
GGCTCGGGAATGGCTGCCGAGATCGGAGCCATGAGGGTGACAGAGCAGATCGACGCCCTGTACACGATGAGCGTGGACCCGGTGCGCAAACTGGTCGTGCCCCGTTTCCTGGCGGCGATAATGTGCCTTCCGCTGCTGACCATGATCACGGACGTCGTCGCGATCCTGGGAGGCCTCCTGATCGCCGTCGTCAAACTCGACCTGACGTTCGATCTCTATATGCGATCGGTCTATCTCACGCTTGCCGAGACCGGGTTCATCCTGCGCTACATCCCAATCGACCTGTTCGCAGGCCTCATCAAGCCCGTGTTCTTCGGGGCGATCATCGCGATTACCGGCTGTTATTTCGGGCTCAAGACGACAGGGGGGACCGAAGGAGTCGGACGAGCCGCGACGCGCGCGGTCGTCACGACGTCCATCTTCATTCTCGCGACGGACTATTTCCTTACGCAGGTCCTGATCGCGTTGCTGATCGAATGATGTCTGATTCGTTGGATCTCTGGGATTCGCAGATGCGGCGCGAAGTGCGCGCCGAGGTGCGGAAGGCCCTGACGGACCTGTCGGGTGAGGTCGTCTCACCTGTCGGCGAAGGCGAGGTCGTGGAATTGCTGGATCTCTCCCTGGCGTTCGGCGGTCACGTGGTTCTTCATGGGGTCACCCTGAGCCTCTTTCGTGGCGAGACGCTTTCCATCCTGGGGGGCTCCGGCGCGGGAAAATCAACCGTTCTCAGGTTGATCCTCGGGCTTCTGCTTCCGGATTCCGGCGAGGTCCTGGTCGAGGGGCAAGACATCTCGCGCGCTCCGTTGCGCCAGGTCCTGGCGTTGCGGCGCAACATGGGCATGGTCTTCCAGGAAGCGGCCCTGTTCGACTCTCTGACGGTATACGACAACGTGGCGTTCTATCTTCACGAGCATACCGACCTATCCGACGGGGAGATCGGGCGCAGGGTCCATGAGTCGCTGGAGCTCGTGGATCTCCCCCCGTCACAAGTGGCGGACCTTCTTCCGGCCGAGCTCAGCGGAGGTATGAAAAAGCGCGTCGGAATTGCCCGCGCCGTCGTCCACCGTCCGAGACTCCTTCTGTACGACGAGCCGACGAGTGGACTCGACCCCATCACGACGCGGACGATCAACGACCTCATTCTGAAATTGCAGACCGAGCTCGACGTCAGCTCTATCGTAGTGACCCACGACATCCGATCGGCCTTCCGTATCAGCAACCGGGTCGCTCTATTGTCGAGAGGGCGGCTGGCGTTCGTCGGAGGTCCGGAGGATATGGTGGCATCGGAGGACGAGTACGTGAGAGAGTTCCTCAGGTGAGCAGGTTGTACCCGAGCGCGTCGCGTCGGTGAGGAGGCATCCTTGAGGAGAGGCGCCGCCGTGACCTGGGAGCAGGTTCGTGTGGGACTCCTCGTCCTGATGGCGCTCGTCCTGCTCTCGGTGGGAGTCTTTCTCGTCGGCGACACCGGAAACGTGTTCGGACATAGGTATCAGCTGGTCACGCTGGTTCGATCCGCGGCGGGCCTCGTTCCGGGGGCGGCCGTCCAGCTCGCGGGCCAGACCGTCGGGCAGGTGGACGATATCCGATTCATCTCACCCGACGAGCGGCCGACCAGCGGCGAGGCGGTCGCCATCTGGATGGCGATCAACATCGACGTGCGGGATCAGATCCGACGGGACTCTCGCGCCCAGGTTCGTACGCAGGGCCTGCTCGGTGACAAGCTCATCGATATCCGACCCGGCAGCCCCGATGCAGAGATCCTCGCCGCGGGGGACACTGTGGCTTCCGCGGCTTCTCTGGACTACGACGCGCTTCTCGCGGAGGGGGCCGAGGCGGTGGGTGACCTGGTCACGGTAGCCCGTAATCTGGCGGATCTCACCGAGGGGATCTTGGAGGGACGAGGCACGCTGGGTCAGCTGGTGGTCGACGACGTCATGTACGAACGCCTGGTGGGCCTGACAGCGTCGCTGGACAGTCTGATCGCTGCCGCTTCTTCCCCCGACAACTCCCTGATGCGACTGTTGCGGGACGATACGCTATACGCGGCGATCCGATCCTCGGCGGCCGCCTTCGACACGCTGGCGCGTTCGGTGGTGGAGGGAGAGGGAACGCTGGGTCAGATGATTCGCTCCGACAGCCTGTACGCGGATCTCCGATCGACCGTGAACCGGACCGATTCATTGCTCGCGACCGTTCTCGCTGGAGAGGGCTCCGCCGGTCGGCTCTTCACGGACGAGGCGATGTACGAGGAGCTCCTGCGCACGCTCGTCGAGCTGAACGCGATTCTCGAAGACGTCCGACGGGATCCGGAGCGTTACGTACCGGACATCTCTGTCTTCTGACGGCGGACCGCCTGGCTCAGCCGGACTCTCCCGTTCCGTCGTGCAGCGTCTCGAAGCTCAGGACACGATACCGGATCCGGCCACTCGGCAGCGGTACGTCGACCTCGTCTCCTTCCGTCTTTCCAAGAAGTGCCTTCCCGATGGGCGATGCCATCGAGATCTCCGACTTCTCGAAATCCAGGTAGTCACCGAAGGCCAGCGTGTAGTTCTCCACGGATTCATCGTCCAGATCCAGAACCTCGACCTTGGACCCGAAACCGATGCGGTCCTCGGGAACCGTCTCCAGGTCCACGTCGCTGAGCTCGGACAGCCTGCGAGAGATGTGGTCGAGTCGCGCTCGTATGAACTGCTGCCTCTCGAGTGCGGCCGTGTATTCGGAATTCTCGCTCAGGTCTCCCTGCGCGACCGCCCTCTCGATTTCCTGTGGCAGCACGATGTTGAGCTCGTGTATCAGAGTCTCGGCCTCACCGTTGAGCCGATCCAATAGCTGATCCAGCACAGGCCCTGTCTCCTTCGGCTATAGGGGCAGACGCCGCCGCCACTCCGGCCCTGCGGTCGACCCCCTGCTTGCGTAAGCCCGCGTGACGGACTCCGGCGCACAAAAAAAGAAACTCCGCGTTCCGGTCGGACCGGAGCGCGGATGGAGTGATGGAGGTGCCGGGAATCGCACCCGGGTCCGCGAAGTCTTCCCCGTCGGTCTCTACGTGCGTATTCGAGGATCTCATCTCACCGTCGGCAGGGCTCCTCGACAGCCCGCCGCCGGCCAGTCGCATGGGGCTTCCGCCCTCTCGCCACCGGCACTCGCGACCAGCACCGGAGACCAGCCCGATTCTGCGTCGCTCCAGGAACCGCCTCGGGCCGGGCAATTCAAGGAACGGGCTACGTTAGTTACGCAGCCAGAGCCAAGTTGTGGTTGGCAATTGTGGTTTTTCCCGGTGTTTCACGAGGTTCCGGGAAACCTCGGCACGCTACCTCAGGATCCGAAGACGCGTCGAATCTGATTCACCCCCGTATTTTCAATCAGCAGCGCCCAGGCGCGCGGAAGGGCCGCCGTGAGCGGCCCTCTGCCGTTATGGGACACTAAGGCAGTCCGTGGGTTCCGTCAATCCACGACCCGCCGCGAAATCGCTTTGACAGGCTTTCCGACAAATGAATATACTCCTTGTCCTCGAAGCAAGGGATATCACCGGGCTGGAGGGGCGGGCCCCTTCCCTGGCCAGGAGAAGATAAATGCAACTGCGCGATTTCTTCACGCTGGACGCCATCGAGCTCGATCTTACGTCCGAGACCAAGGATGAAGCGCTCAAGGAACTCGTAGGCCTTCTCGGGCTGGATGAGAAATCGCGGGGCATCCTGTTCAAGATGCTCAAGCGGAGAGAGAATCTGGGCTCCACGGGTATAGGACGACGCATTGCGATCCCCCACTGTCGATCGCTCGTGGTGAACCGCCTCCGGGTGGCGTTTGGCCGGAAGCTGGCCGGGATCGACTTCGATGCGATAGACAAGAAGTCTGTCCAGCACATATTCCTGATCGTGGCGCCTCCACTGGAGGTGTCCAACCAGTACCTCCCCGTCCTCGGACGCATCGCGCAGTTCGGCAAGGAGTCGGACGTACCGGAACGGCTGGCGCAACTGGAGTCGCCGGAGGAGTTCATCGCGCTTCTCGAGGAGAAGGGGATCTGAGCATGCACCCCCAACTCGAGCTTCTTCTCGAGCTACAGGACCTCCAGTCGCAACGGCGCTCTCTCAATGACGAAGCGCTCAGGGGGGTCGAGGAGGAGGTCTTCGAGTTGCGGCCCGCGGAAGCCCTCGAGCTCCTCGATCTGAAGGTCGGGGAGCTGACGGAGCGCCTGGAGCCATCGGTCCGCAGGAGGTATGCGGACATTGCGGGGACGCGCGACCGGGCTGTCGTCCCCGTCCTGAATGGAATCTGCTACGGCTGCTTCGTCGCTACGCCCACTGCATGGGCGTCCGGGGCGGGGCGGAACGACTCGATCAGCGTATGCGATTACTGCGGGCGGTTCCTGTACTACGTGGACTGAGCTCCGATGTGGCTATTCGGCGGGACTGAGTCACGAACCGCCGCTCACCCTTCCCTCAGGCGTTCGGCGCGTAACACCTGACCGGTCCATGTGCTCGAGCAGCGGGATCAGGTGTTTCCGGCTCAAGCCCAGTGCTTCCCGGAAGTCGGCCGGAGTCGCCGCTCCACCCGCGACTACACTCCGTACCGTCTCACAAGCCGACGCTTCCCGCTCCCGTGTCACGTAGATTTCGGGCGTAATCGCCACCGCTTCTTCCCTCTCCACAAGAAGTCTGAGTAGATCGTTCAACAGATCGCGGGCAACCCCCACACGTTCAGCGAGCTGTCCGGGAGGCGGGGGTTCCAGCCCCGCTTCGTCCAGACACTGGAGGACTCGCTCGAGTCCGGCGGCCTCCTCATCGGTGAGGTTCGCCTCGTGCTCCGGGAGCCGGATGGCTGGTCCCCGTAGAACCACTTCGTTGCGGCGGGAGAGATCCGAGACCGCAGCATCCAGTGCCGTCGCGGAATAAGAAGATGCAAGAGCCGCTCTCACGGATTCGAGCGATGTCGCCGAAGAGCGAGGATTCACTCGGTGAGTCTCGTCGAGGTAGGCGAGCACTCTCGATCCTGCCTCGTCGAGGATACCCTCGTCGTACCACCGGTCGCCGATCAGTCGCGCCGCGTCGGTCTCGCCGAGCAACTGCACGGCCATTGAGTCTGGAACACCGGAGACCAGGGGAACCAGGTCCACCGGCACGCCTATCCCACCGGCTGCCCGAACCGAGGTCGCCACGGCCTCAGCCGGTGCTCCATCCAGCACATCACTCCAATCCCCCACTCTCGCGCGCCACCCACGGGGAGGCTCCAGCTCGGCTACGCGACCGCCGGCGATCGTGGTAACCGGCGAGTAGAATCTGAGGATGAACGGGTCCCCGGCCCTGGCCACTACCGGCCTTTCGCAGTCGAGGACGGCCCAGCAATCGTCACCAGGGCGCGCGGTGCCGCGGTCCTGCGTGAGCACCCTCGCCATGATCTCTCCGGTGCCGAGAAACAGGCGGACCTTTTGCCCGTGCTCGATCT
>JBDHFS010000218.1:0-5504 GCA_039590285.1 Gemmatimonadota bacterium | reverse complement strand
GATCGCCGGCTCAACGGGGCTCACCATGATCGATCAGCTGAACGCGGCGTTCGCCGAGCGGTATGTGGTCGAACGCGAGTTGGGCCGCGGGGGCATGGCCGCGGTGTATCTGGCCGACGATCCGAAACACGGTCGCCGGGTGGCGATCAAGGTGCTGCATCCGGAGCTCGACCCGAGCAGGACCAGTCGCTGGAGCGCGTGGTGGTCGTGCTCAACTGGCTGGACGAGCTGAAGGGCCGGTTCGGGGAATAGGGAATAACCTGCGGCGCGCCGGGTTCCGGCCCCACAAGACCTACTTCCGCCTGTATTTGTCGAACACGGTGATGACGGGCCGTGCGTTGCAGTCCGCATCGAAGAAATCCCGGTCGCAGCCGCTGGCCGGTTCCCACCAGAAGATCCCCTTGATCCTCCTGTCGGAGATCCCGAGAAGGGTCTCGTTCACCGCCTCGAGGAAAGCCTTCCGGGGCCCTCCGGGGGCGTCTTCCGGATAGGGAGGCAACCCCGCCTCGCCGTCCTCGTACCTCCGGGGCCGGTAGCCCGCCTCCACCAGGATCACGTCCTTGTCCGGGTAGTTGTCCAGCGTGGACAGGAGATTGTCACGGAGCTCCAGAAGGTTGCCGTGCCACCACGGATAGTAGGAGTAGCCGATGATGTCGTAGGGGATGTGGTAGTCGTTGAACCTGTCGAAGAACGCCTTGGCGCCGTCCGTGTCCGCGCCGTTGTCGTAGTGGAGCATGATCATGGGTCGAGGCGCCTGGCCCCGACCCGCGTCGATGCCGTCCAGACTCGCCTTGAACAGCCGGGCGAAGTTATCCCAGTTCTCCGGCAGCCGGCCCAGGGGCCACATCATCCCGTTCCGGACCTCGTTCCCGATCTGCACCATCTCGGGCATGACCCCGGCCTCACGGAATGCGCGAATCGTGTTCCTCGTCCAGTCGTATACCGAGTCGACCAGGACCTCGATGTTCGTGGTGTCCCATGCCGCGGGCGTCGGTTGCTTCCCGGGGTCGGCCCAGCCGTCGGCGTAGTGGTAGTCGAGGAGGAACTTGAACCCCCGCGCCTTGGCTTCCTGCGCCAGCGAGATCGTGTACTCCAGATCGTTGGGCAACTCGCTCGGTGTGTGGAAGAGCCTGAGGCGGATCCAGTCGTAGCCGTGGTCCCGGAAGATGTCCAGTCCCGGGCGCACCACCCCGTTGTCCTTGAACCGGACACCTCGGTCTTCGGCCGACTTCAGGAATGAGAGGTCGGCCCCCACGGCGTAGGTCAGATCCACGCCCGAAATCGAGTCGGGCTCCTGTGCCAGCAGACCGCCGGTGGCCAGGACGAGACCGCCGAGGCACAGCGTCGAATGAAGAGTCATTGATTGCACGGGCTATCATCCGGGTTTCAATAGAGTGTGGCGCTGTGACAGTCACTCGCCTCAGGGGTCGCGCGGCTTTTCCAATTCCAATGCAAACGTCTCGACCCCCTGTTCTCCAGCGATCGCCGAGGAGGCCACTGTCCACAGGCGCCAGACAGCATACAGCGGAACGAAGAAGATGAAATACGACGCTTGATGATACAGCCACACGCGTCGCACCCTGAGTCCTGCTCCTTCGGCCAAACGCCTCATTTCCTTGGGAGTACAACGGTCGTAGAAGGCCTCAAAACCGTCATGACCCCCCGCCTTGTTCGGGTAGATCTTGAAGAGCATCCAACGCTTGATGCGCTCCGGCAAGAACAGGTTGATGCGAGCGAATACCGCGTTTCGGCATGGCATGAAGAGCAAGGCGATACCACCTGGGCGCAGTATTGTGGAGATACCCTGGATGGCGCCCTCGGAGTCCTGAACATGCTCCAGAACACATTTGCAGACCACCAGATCGGCATCGCCGCGGCCACGAAACCTCGATATGTCAGCAACGATCGTCTCATCATAGGCACCCACCGGTGCCCTGCCTGTTTCATCACCGTCGAGGTCCAACCCAACAACACAGATACCCAGGCTAGATTTTTCCTCGGGCGAGATCAAAGGACGGCTCCCGCCGCCCACATCATAAACACGGAGATCGGCAACAAGATGCGCGGGAACGATATGCTTCTTGAAGTCGTTCCCTCCGGCGATGCGGTATCGCTCGGGAAACAGCCGATCAAACCGCCGAGACATCCGCCGGTTCAGATCGATGAAGTTCCGCAGGAGTGGCATCGGTTACCTAGGCTCCGGGCATCTTTCGGTGGACGCTCGACCTCAAGATCCCCCGACGGCCTTCGGCGGCCCGAGCTGGCCTACCGCCGTCCAGGTCGAGTCGGGACACGCGGGCAAGCTACGGCCTGGTCTCAACAGGTGCGACCCTATTCGAGCCATGATTGCAGGTCAATTACCGTAACCACCGAGATCGAGTCCTTCCCGCGAAGCGCCGGCTTCCGGCGCCGTCCACGGGCCGCGTCTCGAATCCCGCCCTCGTGGGGCACCAGGCGTGTCTTCAGCGGTTGGGCTGCGGTGTCGTTCTCAAGTACGGTTTGATCGTCTCGTACCCCTTCGGGAACTTCGCGCCCAGCTCCTCTTCGGGGATGGCGTTCGAGATGATGCAGTCGTCACCGTCCCGCCAGTTCGCGGGCGTCGCAACCTGGAAGTCCGAAGTGAGCTGGAGGGAATCCACCACCCGCAGGATCTCATCGAAATTCCGTCCCGTCGCGGCCGGGTAGGTGAGCGTCAGCCTCACCTTCTTGGCCGAATCGATGACGAACACGGACCGCACGGTGAGGGTGTCATCCGCATTGGGGTGAATCATGTCGTAGGCATCAGCCACGACCCGATCCGGATCCGCGATGATCGGGTAGTTCATAGCCGTGTTCTGGGTCTCGTTGATGTCAGAGATCCACTCGTGGTGCGAGCCGATGGGATCCACACTCACCGCGATGACCTTGACGTCGCGGGCCGCGAACTCGTCCTTCAGCTTGGCCACGGTGCCGAGCTCCGTCGTGCACACCGGCGTGAAATCCGCGGGGTGCGAGAACAGTATGCCCCAGCTCTCGCCGAGCCATTCGTGAAATGAGATCTCGCCTTCTGTGGTTTCAGCCCTGAAGTCGGGCGCGGTGTCGCCCAGCCGAATCGCCATGTGTCACTCCTGAGTTGGGGGACAGGTCAGCCGACCTTCTACCTGAGGATGCGGGAGGAGCGGACTCTGCCGGACAAGACCAGAGCCGGTCTAGGAAGCAGCCCGCGTTCCGGGCTGGCTCATGCGGAGCGTCTATCCGTGCTCGAAGACGATGACTTCGCCGGTCAAGCTCCGCCTGTCTGATCGGATCATTGCGATTCCGGTGAAGATGAACGTCGACTCGGTAGATTCCGACCCCAGGATCAGGGCTTCTCCGCCGAGCTCCGCCGCTTCGGCGACCATCGCTTCGCGTAGGTCTCCGAAGCTGTCGAATACCGTCTCCGTGTTCGATTCGATGACCGCGATGACCGTGTAAGGCTGTTGAGGCTTATCGAGAAGCACCGTCACCGAGTCGGGCGCCCGAGCCTGACGCACCGCGAGATCCAGACGTTGCACGCTCGTGTTGATGCAGCCGGCGGCGAGAATGCAGGCGGATACTGACAGCCACTTTCGCATGGTCTCCTCCCGGGCCGGACTCCGGCTCCCGACGCTAGCTACCTGTCTCCGCCAGGATCGTCTCGATCATCACGGAGTGGAACACAGACCGTTCTTCGATGAAGGGTACGTGAGCGGAGCTCTCGAACCAGAACATCCTCTTTCCGGCCGGTGCCTCCAGCACGTCGAGGTACTCCTCGACCAGGGCCGAGGGCGTCTTGTAGTCGAATCTTCCGGCGAGGAAGTACACCGGAACCTCGACGCGCGGGACCTGGCTCATGAGGTCCAGCGTTCGGAGCCAGGTCTGGTCCGAGAGGAGTGGCGAGGAGTCGTATAGATCTCGCCACGCCCCTTCGTTGGACTCGTCCGCTGCTGTGTACTCGGTGAGAGCCCCCGCCTCGGCGGCGAAGCCGGGAAGGAGCGACGGGTCGTGGATATCGCCGAACCCGAACTCCTCCAGCCAGTCGCTCAACGTCCCGAGCTGGTCCCAGTCGACGGGATCCGTCTGAATGGCCGACAGGGACGCGATCGCATCCTCGCGGCCCAGCTCGATCGCCCGCACGAGAGCGGCCTCGTGGGCCAGCGGGACGGCCCGCTCGACGTTGACCACCTGGCCTACTCCGATGTACGCGTGGAGCAGCTCCGGGTGATCCCGAGCCATGAGCGCGCCCAGATTGGAGCCCCAGGACAGCCCCATCAGGTACACCTTCGGCACCCCAAAGCGGGCTCGCATCATCTGGATCAGTTCGCGCGTATCCGAGAGCAGGCGGACGAAGGTGATCGTCTCGGCGCTCAGCCCTTCGTAGTACGACTTGCCGCACCCTCTCTGATCCCAGGTGACGACGGTGAAATGACGTTCCAGGCCCCCGAACGAGAATCTGGCATACGGAATCGCGGGGCTGCCCGGACCACCGTGGAGGAAGATGAGAACCGGATTGGCCACATCGTATCCGCGGATCAGGACCCACTGCTCCACACCACCGAGCGTCACGGGCTCGAGCGAAGCGATGCCGTTCTCACTGACGATCGCCTCAGTGTAACTGCCGTCACGGGCCGGGTCGTCCGGTCCGCCGAATACCGTGACACCGCCCGATGGACCGGTCGTCGTTGAGTCCGAACAGCCGACCAGAATGACGGACGTGAGAAGTCCAATGGTGATCGAGTACCGTCGGGGAATCCACCGCGTCATTCGAGCTTCTCCGCGATCGTTAGAGAACCGACCCATCTCCCATGCGGCTGGTTCCGTCCGCAGACGGGTGCCACCTGTATAACACCCGCCGGGGGGCGCTCGTTTGCCCGACCGCCGCTTCGCGGGAGCCTGCCCGGCCGGACTAGACCGTCAGAGTGAATCCGCCATCGGGAGTCAGCGTCGTCCCGGTGATGAAGCTGGCCTTTTCCGAGCACAGGAAGACGATCACTTCCGCGATCTCTTCGGGGCGACCCTTTCTCTTCTGGTGAACGCTGCCCTGGATGACGCTGTCGAATACCTCATCGCCTATCATCTCTCGCACGCGGTGATGCATGGGCGTGTCGATGATCCCGGGACACACGATGTTGACCCTGATTCCCTGGGGCGCCAGCTCGGCGGAGACGCTGGTCGTGAGCCCAACCTGTGCGTGTTTCGAGGCCGAATAGGCTGCACCCCCGCCAAAACCAAGAAAGGAGTTGATGGAGCCCACGTTCACGATCGCTCCGCCATGCCCGCCCTCGAGCATCGACCGGGCCTCGTACTTCATACAGAGGAACGTGCCCTTCAGGTTGGTGTCGAGGACTCTGTCCCACAGCTCCTCGGAGAACTCCGTAATCCCCTGAAGCTCGCCCTCGATGCCCGCGTTGTTCACGCCGAAGTCGAGGCGCCCGAACCTCTCGATCGTATGCTCGACCATTCGCTCCACGTCGCTCGCTACCGAGACGTCGGTCCGCAGATACGTC
>JBDHFS010000217.1:0-5509 GCA_039590285.1 Gemmatimonadota bacterium | reverse complement strand
TCGACGTGGATACCCGCTCGAGCGGGATGTCCGCGAACAGGCGTTCCAGGTCGTCCAGTGTGTCGATCGCCACTCCTACCCGGCCGACCTCCCCTTCGGCCTGAGGGTGATCGGAATCCAGCCCCATCTGCGTGGGGAGGTCGAACGCCACCGAGAGTCCTGTTTGCCCGGAAGCCAACAGGTATCGAAAGCGCTCGTTGGTCTCGCCCGCTGTGCCGAAGCCAGCGTACTGGCGCATGGTCCACGGGCGTCCCCGGTACATGTCTGGATACACCCCGCGCGTAAACGGCCACGCCCCCGGCTCTCCCAGGTCTTCCTCGCGTTCAACGGTACCATCTTCGGACCCGTAGACAGGTCGGATGCGAATGCCCGAAGTGGTGCTCGGGTCCGACGTCTTCTTCTGCATCGGCTACCTCGCCTCCAGCCTCATCAGAACGGTGTCACGCTCCACCGCCTGACCCGCCCGCACTTCTATCGATGTGACGATGCCCGCGGCTTCCGCCTTGAGCTCGTTTTCCATCTTCATCGCCTCCATGACCAGCAGGCCGTCTCCTGCGTCTATTTCCTGCCCTTCTTCTACTTCCACCCGCACGATCATGCCGGGCATCGGAGCTCTGAGCTCGCGCCCGATCTTCGTCGGCAGCACCTGCGACGCCAGCTCCCGGATGTGACGAGAGCGTTCATCCTCAACTTGAACCACGAAGAGGCGACCTTCGAGCTCGATGGTCCACCCGTCGGAACCGCGCCTCGCGAACATAGACAGAGACCGACCATCCAAACGCATATGCTGTCGGTCGGATCCGGGAAGCGTGGAGATGTCCGCAGCGATCGTCTCGCCGTCGACCGAGACACCGTCGTCCTGGATCTCGATCTCGCACCACTCCTCTCCGATGCCGGCAAAGTATCTGATTCCGTCGCTCGCCATGGCGTGCGCTGCTCCTCCTCTTATCGCCTCGTCATCCAGGCAATCGTCTCCACGTGCGCCGTCTGCGGAAACGCATCGAACGGTTGCACTTCCTCGACCTGCCAGCCGTCTGACAACCGGACCAGATCCCTGGCGAGCGTGGCGGAATCGCAGCTGACATACGCGAGGGCCGAGGCTCCACGGCTGACCAGTTCCGACGTGACCGAGCGCGGCAGACCCGCCCGCGGTGGATTCACGACGACGACGTCCACCGGTAACAGATCCGAGATACTATCCTCGACCCGACCCTCCACGAAGGTCACCGCACTCCCCGCGTGCCGCGCGACCGATCGACCCGCTTCACACGCCGCCCGGGAAATCTCACAGGCCACGACGCGGGCCCCGAGTGCGGCCCACCTGACGGCTCGGGCGCCGACTCCGGCGTAGAGGTCCAGTACGCTGCGGCCGGCAAGGCTTCCCAAACGCTCGTCCAGCCACTGGTCCATGCGGGCCGACACCTCCCGGTTGACCTGCAGGAAGACTCCGGGCGGAAGATCGTACTCAAGGCCCTGCCACGTATCCCTGAGGCCTGCCGTGCCCACCGGGATCGATTCGTCGTCGTGGACGTGGCAACACCCGACCAGGCCCCCGACCGACGCCACAAGGTGCCCCAGCCGCTCCCGGCTCCCGGCTTCGCCACCCTCGACGAGAAGATCCACATCACCGGCGACCGACCCCCTCAGCGTCAGCCGCAGCTCACCGCCCGCCGGCAGCGCCGCCGCCTCCTGGCCCCACATGCGTCGCAGGTCATGCCACACTTCCCGCACCGCCGGCTCGGCCAGCGGACAATCCGGCACGTCGATAACCCGATCGGGAGCCCCGAGCTCTCGGTATCCGGCGACGACCGTGCCGGCCAAGCGCCTCAGAGTAAACGTCACCCGGTTTCTGTATCCCAGTTCCCCGCCAGCCGTTACCGGAGCTGGCACATCGAGTTCGAGTCTCCCGATCCGTCGCAGGGTCTCCCGAACCAGTCTCCGCTTCTCGTCCCTTTGTGCGGCCCCCGCAAGGTGCTGGAGTCGACAACCGCCGCACAGGCCATACTCGACACACGGGGCACCCCTGTGATCGGCTCCCAGCTCCAGCCATTCGATCGCACGCCCGCGAGCCCATCGGTCACTTTGTTCCACGAGCTCCACTCGAACCCTGTCCCCTGGAGCCGTTCGCGGAACGAAAACGACCCGGCCCGAGGGCTCCCGCCCCACTCCGTCTCCTCCTGCGGCGATGCGCTCCACGCGAACCTCAACCGAGTCGGCCGAGGTGGCATCGACATTCTCGATCCCCATGGATCGTGTTCCCGGTGCCATGCTCAGGGCTCCGTGGGTAGTCTTCGCCGCCACTCGCTCAGTCCGGGACTGCTCTGGCGGCCGTCATCGCGCCCAATGTTGACCCGCCCCGTGCGCCTCGCCCGATCCTCCAGCAACGTAGCCGCGACAGCCGCCGCCCGAGCATGCCACGTCGCGTCAGCCTCCTCGAGCAACTGCGGGTGCTCCTCCAGGTATCTGACGGAAAGCTGGCCGGCCTGGAAGTCCGCCTCGTCCATGACCGCAAGGTGAAACGGCTGTGTGGTGCGCACTCCTTCGATCTGTAGCTCGCGGAGGGCCCGGCGCATTCGAAGAATCGCCTGCCCGCGGTCCGGCGCATGCACGACTAGCTTTCCGAGCAGTGGATCGTAATGCAGGCCCACATCGAAGTTCTCTACGATTCCACCATCCCAACGGACGCCGGGGCCACACGGTATTTCGAGCAGAGCAATGCGGCCCGTGGACGGAAGGAAGCCGCGAAACGGATCCTCTCCGCTGATCCGGCACTCGATGGCATGACCCAGCGGCCAATCGAGCTCCGCGTTCACCGTGAGAGGCATACCGAAGGCCACTCTTATCTGCTCCTGCACGAGGTCGATACCCGTGACCAGCTCCGTCACCGGGTGCTCGACCTGGATGCGGGTGTTCATTTCGAGGAAGTAGAACGCCCCATCCTGGAAGAGGAACTCGACCGTGCCGGCACCCACGTAACAGACGGCCTGTGCCGCGGCCACGGCCACCTCGCCCATGCGGCAACGCAAGGTGTCGTCGACGGCAGTGGAAGGCGCCTCCTCGATCAGCTTCTGGTGCCGCCGCTGGATCGAGCACTCCCTTTCCCCCAGGTGGACAACTCGGCCGTGGGAGTCCGCCAGGATCTGAATCTCTATATGCCGGGGCCTCGGAAGGTACTTCTCGATGTATACGCGGGCGTCACCGAACGCCTGCTCCGCCTCACGCCGGGCCGCGTCGAGCGCTCGTGGAAGCTCATCCTCAGCCTCTACGACACGCATCCCCTTCCCCCCTCCTCCGGCCACGGCCTTGAGGAGCACCGGCCACCCGATACGATCCGCCTCCTTCGCGGCCGCGGCCGGATCGACGATCGCCTCGGTACCCGGAATGACGGGAACGCCGGCCTCGATCATCCGAGTGCGGGCTGCCGTCTTGTCTCCCATCGAGGAAATGGCCGCAGCCGGAGGACCGATGAACGCGAGGCCTTCCCTCTCTACCTGTCCCGCAAAGTCGGCGTTCTCAGCGAGAAAACCGTATCCGGGGTGAATGGCCTGCGCCCCCGTATCGAACGCCGCTTCGATTATGACATCGCCGCGAAGGTAGCTCTCCGCGGCTGGCGCAGGGCCGATGGGAACGGCTTCGCCCGCAAGAAGCACGTGTGGGGCCAGGCGGTCTGCCTCGGAGTAGACCGCGACGGTGCTGATTCCCATCTCCTGGCAGGCCCGGATCACTCGAACGGCGATCTCGCCTCGATTGGCCACGAGCACCTTGTTGAACACACGCGGTCTCACAGAGGAATGTTGCCGTGCTTCCTGGGCGGGTTTCTCTGCCGCTTGTTCTGAAGCGTTCCAAGCCCCGAGATCAAACGCGCCCGGGTCTCCCTGGGATCGATCACGTCGTCCAGGAAGCCTCTCTTCGCGGCGAGATAGGGATGGGCGAATTTCTGCCGGAACTCGTCCTCCAGCTCGGCCGCCCGCGTTGCGGGATCTTTGGCCTCGGCAAGCTCCCTTCGGTACAGGATCTCGACGGCGCCCTTCGGTCCCATGACCGCCAGCTCCGCCGTCGGCCAGGCGAGATTCAGGTCCCCTCGAATGTGCTTTGACGACATCACGTCGTAGGCTCCGCCGTAGGCTTTTCTGGTGATGACCGTAAGCTTGGGAACCGTGCTCTCACAGTATGCGTAAAGGAGTTTCGCCCCGTTCTGGATGATGCCTCCGTGCTCCTGGGCCACTCCCGGAAGGAAGCCTGGAACGTCCTCGAAGGTGACCAGCGGAATATTGAACGCATCGCAGAACCGGACGAATCGCGCCCCCTTGCGACTGGCGTCTATGTCGAGAACGCCGGCCAGTACCGCCGGCTGGTTCGCCAGTATGCCCACGGGTCGACCACCCAGCCGACCGAAGCCGACGATCAGGTTGCGGGCATAGCCGGAGTGAACTTCGAGAAACTCACCGTCGTCGACCACACGACCGACCACGTCGTGCATGTCGTAGGGCTGAGTCGGAACAGCCGGGATCACGTCGAGGAGCTCCTCATCGCCGCGGTCCGCCGAATCGGCGGTCTCTCTTATCGGAGGGTCTTCCGCGTTGTTGGACGGCAGGAACCCGAGAAGTTGTCGAACGGTCTGGAGACACTCGATCTCCGTCGGGTGAGAGAAATGGGCAACGCCGGAGAGTGAAGCGTGCACGTCGGCACCGCCCAGCTCCTCGAAGCTCACCTCCTCATGGGTGACCGTCTTCACTACGTTGGGGCCCGTCACGAACATGTGACTGATCCCCTGTACCATGAACACGAAGTCCGTGATGGCGGGCGAGTATACGGCCCCACCGGCACACGGCCCGAGTATCGCGCTGATCTGTGGCACCACTCCAGACGCCAGCGTGTTGCGCAGGAACAGCTCCGCATAGCCACCGAGCGACGCGACTCCTTCCTGGATCCTCGCGCCCCCCGAGTCGTTCAAACCGATCAACGGGGACCCGTTCTGAAGGGCCAGGTCTACCACCTTGCAGATCTTCTCCGCGTGCGCCTCGGAAAGGGACCCGCCGAATACGGTGAAGTCCTGGCTGAACACGTACACATCCCTGCCCTCGATACGACCGTAGCCCGTCACAACACCATCTCCCGGGTACCGGACTTCGCCGAGTCCGAAATCGGTACAGCGGTGCTCGACGAAGCGATCGAGCTCGACGAAAGAATCCGGGTCCAGGAGGATCTCGAGGCGCTCTCGCGCCCCCAACTTCCCCTTCTCGTGCTGGCGGGCCAGACGATCGGGGCCGCCGCCCTCCAGGGTCAGCCTGCGCAACTCCTCCAACTGCCGGAGCTTCTCTCTGGCGCTCACGGTGCTCCCCTTCCTCGACCCGGTGGTTCCGGCGTTCTTCCCTCCCCCTCGTCTCCACCCTCCTCCTTTTCCTCCTCGAGAGCCTCCAGGAACTCCTCCAGCTCTCTCTGCTGCCGCGCCCACTCCAACATCTCGGTCGGATCCGGCTCGATCAGAGCGCCATCCCGAATCACCCGG
>JBDHFS010000216.1:0-8807 GCA_039590285.1 Gemmatimonadota bacterium | reverse complement strand
AGTGCGATCAATATAGGGGAGTGTGGCTTACAGCGCCTGTCACTGACTGTGACACTGTCCCATCCGTATGGGCGGTGAACCAGGGGTGCCCATCTGACACGGTGTCAGGTGGGCCACGCAACGCAGGCCCGGCGTGAACCGGGCGGCGCTTGAGGCGGCCTTGAGCGAACCGCCCAAATGGAGGACAGCCTCTACTGGATGTAGCCAAGCGTCCGCAGCGTTTCGAGCTGCTCGGGCCGCAGCTCTACGGACTGACCGCCACCCGCTCTCGAATCAGCGCTGATTGCGCACCGCGATCCCTCCCGCCAACCACAGGACACCCAGCATGGCCGCCGCCAGGAGCGTAAGCACCGGCTGTGTCCAGACGACGATCGCCAGGACGAGAAAGTGGAGCAGCAGTGTGGCAGCCGGTAACCACGGATACAGTGGAACCTTAAGCGGTCGCGCCAACTGCGGACGAAGCCGTCGAAGCCTAAAGATCCCGCTCAGCACGATGAGGTCGACCGTGATCGCGACGGTCATCATGAAGCGGATCAGGAACTCGAAAGTGCCGCTGACTGCCAGTGCGAGAATCAGCAGGGCGACGAACGCCAGCGCAGGCCCGGGTGTGCCTCTTTCCCCGACCTGCGTGAACCGCGAGGGCGCCAGCCCGTCTCGTGCCAGGCTCAGCACTACCCGCGGCATTCCGAGGAAATTGACATTGAGGGAGCTGAGTAGAATTAGGAGACCGGCCACGGTGACCAGCGTTCCGGCCGCGGCCCCGAAGGTCGCCCGCAAAGCGTCCGCTGCCACCAGGGGGGACCCGGCCATCTCCCGGGGCGTCAGTGCACTCAGGAAGGCGATGTTGATCAACAGATACAGTGCGGCGACCGTGGTAGCGCCCCCGACGAGGATTCGCGGGAGGCTTCGCCCCGGATCCTTCGTCTCTTCCGCCATCTTGGCCGCATCCTCCCAGCCGTAGTAGGCGAAGGCCACGGCCTGGTACGCCAGGGCAAAGCCGAGCAGTCCCGCCAACTCCGGGTCGACCGCCATACTGGACGTGAACCCGCGACCATCGCCTCCGAGAACTCCAGCCGCACAGATCGCGAGGACGACCAATACTTTGGCGAGGGTGGAGATGTTCTGGAAGCCCCGCCCCACGCGCAGGCCCCCGGAGTGCAGGAAGAAGAAGCCTGTCGCCACGGCGGCCGCCAGCAACGGTACGGACCCCCGCCCCAGCAGGAGCACCACGTATTCGGCGATGACCACGGTTTTCGCCGCGCCGGAGAAAGCCCGGGTCACCAGGAGCTCGGACCAGCCCGTGAGGAAGCCCACGTGCGACCCGTAGGCCTCGCGGGCGTACACGTACTTGCCGCCCGCCTCGGGCAGTGCGGCCGCCATCTCGGCGAGCACCAGCGTGCTGAGAGCCACGGCGATCCCCCCGAGGAACCACACGCCGAGTATGGCCGCAGGGTTCCCCAGGTATCCTGCGATGAGGCCCGGAGTGCGTAAGATCCCAGCCCCGATGACGATCCCGACGGTGATGGCCAACCCGTCACGGACGCGCAGAATCCTATGGAGCCCTGCGGGTCGGTCGTGTTGCATGCGCGGGGCTCCTCTCAGGGTCCAGTTGGCGCGATCGGGCGGTGGAGTCTAGCGGTTGACCCCATGCGGTCAGTCGCGCCCACACGCGGAGAGGGCCGGCAGCTGCCGGCCCTCTCGCCTTTCGTTCCCTCTAGAGTGTTCTACAGGTTAGAGATCCAGATCCAGCCTGAGGTAGTAGAATCCGCCGTTGGAGCCGAACTGCGTCACGCGCCGGCTGAAGATGAACCTTTCGTCGCTACGGTTGGACGCCTTTTCGTGCTGATCCGGATACGTGTTGAACAGGTTCTGCGCCCCGAGCGTGAGTCTCACACCCGGCACGAATGCATACCCGAACTCGGCATCAAACAGGAACTTGGAGCTGAACTCCTCGTCGTTGGGACACGTGTCGGGCTCGGGGAATCCGCAGTCGGGCTTGTAAAACACGTTGCCGTAGTACGTTCCCCGCGCGAGCGCGGTGATTTTATTGATCGTGTACTTGCCCGTAAGTCCTACCTGCTGCCTCGGCAAGGCGTCTTCCACCCGGTTTCGCTCTTCGCGGTTGAACAGGTTGTGGGCCACTTCGTCCAGGTTGTCGTTGCCGAACGCTTCGGCGATCGACTGGGGCACGTTGACGTTGTTGACGTCCGTCGACGTGAAGTTGGCCGCCAGGGTCAGTCCGAGCCGCCCAGCGCCGACCTGGTCCGCCCACGAGGCCACGACGTCGATGCCGAAGGTCTCCGTGTCGATCGCGTTGGCGAAGAACTGCGCCTCGCTGACGCCGAGGGCGGAGAACGGCTCCAGGATGTCGCCGACTTGCATGCCGAAATCGCTGTCGCCCGCTGCGAACCGGCTGGGAACCGGCTGGAGAGGACGATCCGGTCGTCGATCTTGATGAAGTACACATCCCCGGAGAGCGAAAAGTTGCTCACGGGCCCCACGGTGAACCCGGCGCTCAGGTTAACGGACGTCTCCTCCTTCAGGGACGGGACCCCGAAGGCGCGGGCTACTCCGCTGAGGTTGTTGGCTGTCAGCACGCGTCGGGCTACCTGCTCTCCCGTGGCCTCGTCGGTGAGGAACTGCGTGCTGACGTTGTTGAACCACGACTGGTGCAGCGACGGGGCCCGGAAGCCGGTGCTCGCGGCTCCGCGCAGGGCGAAGTCCGTCGTCAATTCAAAGCGGGTCGCGACTTTGCCCGTTAGCCGGCTCCCGAAGTCGCTGTAATCCTCGAACCTGCCCGCCACGTCCAGCGCCCAGCGGAAGGTTGGAACCCGACGAATACCTGTGATCCGGCCGCCCGGGGCTGCCCGGCCGAGGTCGTGTCGTAGTCTACCCCAGGCACGTCCCCACGCAACGGATCGCACTGGCCGGAGGCCGACCCGCAGGAATACGAGCCGAAGTCGCCGGCCTCGATCTGGTAGTTCTCGGCCCGGTACTCGCCGCCCAGAGCCAGGGCCGCCGACCGGATGCCGCTCACGCTCAGCGGCCGCACCGCGTCGAAGTTGCCCGTCGTCTGACCGAAGCGCAGGGTTCCGGCGTCGAACGACACCGGGCTGGACGAGCCCAAGGAGGCGTTGTTCGTGTTCTCGATGTTGTACAGGAGCGAGTTCTGGCCGTACGTGACGCTCCCATCCAGGTCCCAGCCCTGGTACCCGCCTCGGACGCCACCGGTGAAGCTCAGGTCCCTGATATCCGGGTTGATCTCCGGACGGAACCCATCCGGGTGCAGGTCCAGAATCGTCTTTGGCTCCTCATTCGCCCTCCGGAAGAACCCGGTCGCCGCTCCGTCGCGGAACGACCCTCCTCCGTTGGCGTATACCTCAGCTTCCGCACCGATCGGGATCGCGGTGTTGAGGAAGAACATCCCCACCTTGGCCCCGCCCTGCCCCGTAAACATGGAGACGTCGGCCCGGGTGAGCCCGCGCCTCGCAAGCTCGGCATCCGTTGCCGCTACCCCCTCGATCCCCAGGAACTGGTCTTTCATTTCCGCGCCCGACCGGTTGGTGCGCTGACGATTCAAATACTGCCCGGTAACGTTGAAGAAGCCGCGCCCGCCGATCGGGAAGCCGTAGTTGAGGCCGACCTGGATCTGCTCTCCGTCGCAATCCCACTCGAGGTTGATCGGCTCACCCGTGTCCGCCCGGTTGGGTGTGCTCAGGCAGCCCCCCGTCGCGCCGACGGTGCTGGTGAGTTGGAAGCGATCGGTCTGGTCCTTGAGCACGATGTTGATCACGCCCGCGATGGCGTCGGAGCCGTACTGCGCCGACGCGCCGTCCCGCAGTACCTCGATCCGCTTGATTGCACTGACCGGAATGGCGTTGAGGTCCACGGCGACTGTGCCTCGCCCGAAAGTGCCGTTGACGGCCACCAGCGCGCTGTTGTGGCGCCGCTTGCCGTTGACCAGGACCAGCGTCTGGTCGGGGCCGAGGCCGCGCAGACTCGCCGGGTTGACGTGGTCGGTCCCGTCGGAGATGGTCTGGTGCGAGGCCTGGTACGAGGGCACGAGCTCTCTCAGGACCTGGTTGACCTCTGTGTGACCGGACTCGATGATCTGCTCCGCCGAGATCACGTCGATCGGCACGGGCGTCTCGAGGACGGTCCGCCCGGCGCGGGAGCCCACGTTCACCACAATCTGGCCGATCTCCAGGGCCTGGACTTCCATCACCATATTCACGGTGAGTGGCTGGCCCGCCTGCACCGTCACCTCCTGCTCGATGGGGGCGTAGCCGATGATGGTCGTTCGAAGGGTCCAGGTGCCCGGCCGAATGCGGATGACGAACGCGCCGGCCGGGTTCGTGATCACGGCGCGGGAGGAGCCCACGATCGATACGGATACCCCGCCGAGGGGCTGGCCCGTCGCCTGATCCGTCACGGTGCCGCTAATCTCTTCCGGCTCCTGGGCTGCGGCTTCGGGAGCCAGCCCGACGAGGCAGAAGAGGGACAGGACCGCGGAAACGAGGGTACCTCTTACAAGGGGAGACCTCACACTGCACCTCCTTCTCGAGGGGGAACGACCGCCATCCGCACCCGCGTGCGCTGCAGCCCCGGCGGTGCCTCACCGCCGCGTGCTGCAGTGTGTATGTATGGACGGGTTCGTGTATGCAGACGCTGAAAGCGCGGCCAGCGCCGCCTTCCCAACCGACCCCAACCTCAGGCCAGCTATCCTCGAGTGTATGGCGGGTGACGCCCGGTAGACGTTGAGCCTCCGTCTGCCAAACGCGAACGGCATGAGAACGTCCGATGGGTCATTCCGTCACCGGTCCAGTATCGCGAACGAAGGCGCGAGCGTCAACGGCGACGGAGTGCTCCGGGTACACAAGCACCGGGTTTATTTCGACTTCGGCTACTTCGGGGTTCTCCAGCGCGCAGCGCGCTACGGCGAGAATGATGTCGACGATCGGCCTCCTGTCGATCGTGGCCGCGCCGCGGAAGCCGTCGAGCAGCGACGCGATCTTGAGTTCGTCGAGCATACCGGCTGCCGTCGAGCCGTCGATCGGAAGTGCTCGGATCGAGACATCCCGCAGGGACTCCACGCTCGTTCCGCCGGCACCGGCCAGGACGACCGGACCGTAGCTCTCGTCGCACCGTGCGCCGACGATCAGCTCGACGGCCGGATGGGGCAGCATCGGGCTCACGAGAACACCCTCGATCCGCGGCTCGAAACCGCGCTCAGCGGCAAATCTGTGTCCCGCGCTCACAATGCGCCGGAAGGCCTCCGACGCATCCTGTCCGGTGCCGACATCGAGGGCCACGGCGCCCGCATCGGTCTTGTGAGGTATCCAGGTCGAAAGGACCTTCAACGCCGCCGGCCCGTCCAGCTCTGCCACGGCACGCGCACACTCGTCTTCGGTGCGGGCCACCACGTAGGGCGCGAAGGGCACGTTCTGTGCCGCCAGCAGCCGCCGTGCCTCGAGCTCCGTCAGCGGGGTGACGCCGTCCGCGTCCCCCGGTAGCCCATTTGCTGGGCACACGCCGATGTGTTCAGCCGCTTCGTCCGCGAGTGGCGGGCGCGTGGCATTGCGTTCGACGAAGTGCCGCTGGGTGTGCGCCGCCGCCGCGCACCGGCAGGCCAGCTCCAGCGAGTCGATTACCGGGATACCGGCGGCGCGAAGCTCCGCCACCGCCCTGGTACCGGCCTCCGCGTAAATCGTGTGCACAACTACCGGAAGAGACGACTCCCGGGCCCAACGACCAATCTCCGTTGCGGCAGTCGTTTCCTCCACCGTGAGCTCGTCCGCGAAACGGAGCGCATATCCGCCCAGCAGACCGGTGAGCACAACTCCGCCACATTGGGGATCCCGGCCGAGCTCGCGGATCACTTGGACGAACACGTCGGGCTCCCTGTCGGCCGCGCCCGCCACGTCGATCGGGTTGGAGACCGCCGCCGCGCGATGCAGCAGCTCGGCCAGCCGTTTCGTCGTGGTCGGGGACAGCACCGCCAGCGGCACTCCGAGGCTCTCCAGGGCGTCGGCGGCCAGGGTGGCGTGTCCACCCCCATCGGCCAGAATCACCACACCGCCAGTTCGGAACGGCGGCTGGTCGGCCAACATCTCACCTACCCGAAGGAGCTCGTCGGAACGCGTCACCTCGTGCGCGCCGACCTGCTCGATGAGCGAACAAAAAACTTCATACGACCCGGCGATCGCCCCGGTATGCGACCGGGCCGCGGTGGCCCCGTTCATGGACCGCCCACCCTTCAGCACTACGATCGGCTTCGTCCGACCGATGCGGCTCACGGCATGCATGAACGCACGTCCGTCGCGAAACCCCTCCGCATAGACCAGGATGACCTCACTCGCCCGGTGGTCTTCGAGATACGCGAGGTACTCGTGGAACCGTACATCGAGCTCGTTGCCGACTCCGACGTACAGCGAAATCCCGACGGAGCCGGCAGACGCCTTCGTGACGATGTCAAGCGCCACATTGCCGGACTGGGAAAGCAGAGCCATGCGGCCTGTCGAGATCTCCCGGACACCCACCAGATTCAGACCCAGGCCCGGGTTCAGGAAGCCCGAGGTGTTCGGGCCGACGACGCGCAGGCCCGTTCGGCGGGCGATCGCTGCGACGTCGCGGGCGAGCGCCTCTCCCTCCGGTCCGGATTCGTCGAAACCGACCGCGAGAATCACGGCGCCTCTGATTCCGCGGGCCGCACATCTCTCGAGCACGCCCGGGACCGTCGCCGCTCCAGTGCAGATCAACGCCACGTCCGGTCGCTGCGCCAAGTCCGTGACGGAGGGAGTCACAGGGAGGCCGAGGAGCGAGCCGCCATCCGGGTGAACCGGAAGTACTTCGCCCTCGAAACCCCCGTCCAGAAGGGCTCGCACGACCTGGTGCCCGCGCTTGCGGGGATCCGCAGACGCGCCGACGACGGCCACGGAACGGGCTTCGAAGATCGCGGCCAGGGGGTGCGTCATTGGTCCGATTGACCTCCCCGGAAGCGCGGTTCCCGCTTCTCCTCGAAAGCCCAGATGCCCTCGACCCAATCGGCCGAGTCCATGCATTCGAGCAGCGCTTCCGCTTCCTGGAGCATGGCTTCCTCCGGATCCGCGGCGAAGCTCTCGCGCAGCAACCGCGTGGCGTGCGCGATCGATACCGGTGCCATGGAGGCCAGACGCTGCGCTATCTCCTGCGCTTCCGCGAGGACGAGACCTGACGGAACGCAGCGGCTGGCAAGCCCCATTTCGAGCGCCTCCTGCCCTCCAAACATCGGGCACAGGAGAACGAGTTCCCGGGCCCGCGCCAGACCTACGCGCCGGCTCAGGGTGTAGGTCACCCCACCGCCGACGAAGGTACCCAGAGACATCTCCGGAAACCGGAGCTTGGCACCGTCGGAAACCACAAAGAAATCGCACGAGAGCGCGAGCTCCAGCCCAGCGCCGATCGCATGACCGTTTACGGCCGCTATGGTCGGTCTAGGGAAGCGCTGTAACCGTAGGGCAACCTCCTGCGCCGTCGAGACGTACTCTCGCTTCCAGTCGGGATCAGGCGGGGCATCGCCGTGCGATTTGAGATCGGCTCCGACGCAAAAGGCCCGGCCGGTTCCGGTGAGGATCAGAGCGCGAAGGGAATCCTCCGCGGCCAGAGCGGCGAGCCCGTTCAACAGCTCGCGGTACAGCGGCAGGCTCACGGCGTTCAACCGATCCGGACGATTGAGTCGGATGAACGCGATTTCGCCGTCAGACTCCACCAGGACCGGACGCTCGGCGCTGGTCAGCAGTGCCTCCTCGGCTGGATCCGTGTCGGTCGCCGTCGAAAGATTGGTCAGGCTCCGGAATGGAGGGCTCCACGCCTCGGCATGTCTACTGCTCTAGATAAACGCGAAGTGCGACGGCGACTGTCAAGGGACACAGCTTCCTCGGTCCCGCTCAACCGATCGTCGGCCAGTTCCTGACTCAGAAACTCGGCGCGTTGTTGTTCCAGGTGTCGCGGGCGATTCTCCGGCTTCCATCAGCCTGCTTCCGGTTGGAGCGGCAGCCGCTTGCTTGCGCAGGTAGGCGTGAGGCAGAAAGAGGAGTCGAGTCACGTGACGAGGCCTCGCAGAAGAGGGGCGGCCGGAACGCGCACCGCCCTCCCCTGTGAACAGACCTGTCTCGGCGTTAGCTGCGGGCCGGGATCTTGTGGAAGGTCGAGTTGGACACTTCGTACGTACGGACCACGGGTGTTCCGTCGATGACCTACAGGCCCTTCAGGACCCTCGCATAGCCATCGCGGCCATACGCATCCGCGTTAACCTTGGTGTCCCAAAGGCTGATAGCCACGGCCTGCGTTCCGGACGAGCCGAGGAAGGTCAGTTCGTCGGCAAATCCGCTATGCTTCCGAAGCATGGGGACGATGTCGTTCTCGAGCGTTTGTGTGAACTCGCTGCCGGCATTCGGCTTGAGATTCATTGTCACGTTGCGTGCAAACATTTTGGACTCCTTGGTTAATTGGTTACGGTGATTCTTCACAATCTATTGTTAGTTAACTTATATGGCATTGTATCACGCTTTACTATACTTGTCAAGTACACAAAGGCCGGCCCACGGATTGCGCGACTCCATCTCCCCACTTAACCTTATTCGGTAACATCGCTGGGACCTCAAAGGGAGCACCCCATGGATGTGTCGTTCGTGATCCGGCAGCGGCTGGAGGAACTGGGACTGGAGCAGAAGGACCTCGCCCGCGCCGCCCGGGTGACGGACTCCTACATTTCGCAGTTGCTGACGCGGAGAAAGGCGCCGCCAGCGCCGAACCGCACCGACATCTAC
>JBDHFS010000215.1:0-5526 GCA_039590285.1 Gemmatimonadota bacterium | reverse complement strand
GCAGAAGGTTCTCGGTGGCCGACTCGTACACCGTGAGGGCGGACGCATCGTACTCGACCGAAGCTTGAACCCAGAGTGTGGCATCCAGGTTGGGGTCCCCGCTCCCTGACACCGCGCATCCCCAGGCAAGGATTGCCGGAATGAGTCCAGAAAAAAGGACCAACGGAGTCTGCTTGAGCGGCCGCTGCAACGGAGAGGGTCTCCCGATCGGCGTGGCAAGTGGCGGTTTGCACATCGCTGAGAGTCAAGGTCGCGCCGTGAATCCGAAGGCGCAAGCGCTCACAGGGGGACTCGGACGCGGACCCGGGATGATGCTCGTGTCCGTACAAACTTGACGAGGCGTTGGGGCGATACGATTGTAGTCCAGTAAGGCCTGGACAACCCGGGGAGACCACTACCGTGCACACGGCTCGGATCTATGGTGGAGGGACCTAGTGAAGGGTAAGCAGGCCAGACTCCTCCGATGGGCGATCCTCGTGATAGTCACCGGGGCCGGTGGCTGGCTCGCGTACCTACTCGGTCTCTTCTTGCTGGACGTGTCGCAGGGACAGCCTCTCGGTTTCGTCCGGCTTCTGATCGCGGCCTACGTCGCACTGGCAGCTGGCTACATGTTCTCCTCCGTCGTCAATCGGGTCGCACCCGGTAAACGCTATACGGTGGCCGTGGGGCTGGTATTCGTGATGCTCGGGGTCGCCGCCGCGCTGATGCTCAGGAAGGAATCACCTGGCGGTGCGCTTCCGGCCGTGCTGTTGGGCACGTCCCTCGTGGTCGGCGCAATTGGCTACGCGTTACGCGTGCGAGGGTTTACGGAGACTGCAACGGGCTGGGAGGCCTGGGGCCGCTCGAGCTCAGAATAGACCGCCCAGCATCACCGCGTTCGACAGCAAGCGGGCGCTCCCCATCCAGAAGCCCCGGAAGACGGGCTCATCCGCCAACAAGACGATCGTGCCCTGCCCCTTGCTCTCGACATGGACCGCCACGCTCCCCGGGATGAGGGACAGGCGCTCGGCCGACACCCAGCCTCCCAGCACGGGAGCCTTCGCATACCGACCCACGATCGAGGCTCCGATGGGCGCTTCAAAGAAGGTGCTGGTTCCCCTGAATACCGGAACGGAACTTCCGATCCCGAAGCTCAACGGGTGAGTTGCGTCGAGCTCGACCTCCAGAATCGCCCCCCCCACGACGTGCGCTCCGCGGGCCGCCCCGCGATCGGCCCATGGGGCGCTGGCTGTGAGGGAGTCGATATTCAGCTCGATCTCCGAAAGCTCCACCGGGCCGGCCGCGGCAACGTTCTCCACGGCGCTTCCCATGGCTATGAGACGGCCGCCGGCGCCGACCCAGTCTACCAGCGTGCCGAGCAGCGAGTCGACCGCACTGCCACCGGCGAACACGATGACGTCGTAACGCTCCAGGTCCGCCGACGGGATCGTCTCGAGGTCGAGAAGCGAGACGGGAAGAGCTAGCCGCTCAGTGAGGAAGCTCCAGACTTCTCCGCTGCGAGTCGAGCTCGTTCCCGGGCCCGTCAGTAGTGCGACCCGGGGTCGATCCAGTATTACCGAGCTTCTGCCCCCCAGGTCGGGACCTTCCGGAGTCAGGCCGGATAGCGCCAGACGAGCCTCGGTTCCAGATTCGGCTGCCAGCCGTCCGGCCAAGTCCATGACCGTTTGCCTACCCTTTTCGGGCTGGTCAAGCGGTATGATGAGGGCCCCGGCATCATAACTGGCGAGGCCACTCGTGAGCTCGGCCGTGATAGGGCGAGTCATGATGCGAGCGGAGATTCCCTCTCTCTGGATGCGGCTCAAGAAGGCCGCCGCGGGCAGGCCATCCCACGGCACTACCAGGGCTACCCCCTCTCCTGGTTGATCAGTAGCCGAGCCGGAAGATCGTGCCCCGGGTACGTACAACGGTCCGACCCCGTCCTCTACGGCCGCGAGTTCGTACAGCTCGACATCGTACGCGAGCGGAAGTGTCCATGCCGACACGTCGTAGAAGAGGGAGTCTCGAAAGCTCGTCACACGCTCGACCGCAGCCCGGAGAAAGCGACCCTGCGGCTGATCGGCCGGAATCAACAGAGCCTGCCCCGGAGCGAATCGACGTCCGGCGACGGAGACGCTGTCGGCCAGCTCGTGAATGCTAATCCGATGAAGGATCAGGATCTCGGCCAGCTCGAGGGCTCTATCCATGCCCCTCGTAAGGTCCAGGACATACGCTCCCACCCCGAAGCCGCCAACGACCCGGGATGCGTTCGAGTAGAATTCAGAGCTCGCTGCGAGCAGGTCGATTCGCAGGTCGTGCGCGGCGGCGAGCGTGGAGAGCGATGTGGCAAACTGGTTCCGGATCGTGACCGCGTATGGCAGAGGTCCGTTTCGCGTCTCTGACTCCAGGGCGCTCGACGAAGCCTGCTCGAACAGGATTCCCACGGCTCCATTCACGTCCGGATAGGTGGATCCCTTGCCATAATAGAAGTCGTCGAACACCTCCTCCGTGAAGTACAACTGGCCGAGCTCGTCAAGCGCCCTCGCGTGATACCGGGCGATCTCCGCCGTTAGCTCCTGGTTGAGGCCAGGCGTGTTGGGGTTCGTCCGACTTTGAATCCCGGGTTGGAAGAAGTAGGTCGCGTCCCCTCCCATCTCGTGGAAATCGGCTACGAGCTGGGGTCGCCAGTAGTGGAACAGGGCCAGACGGGCGCGAGACTCCGGCTGGCGACCCGGCAGCCAATCCCGGTTCAGGTCGAACCAGTAATGGTTCGTGCGGCCGCCCGGCCACGGTTCCCGGTGCTCCCGATCCTGAGAATCTGTGGTGTGGACGCTGCCCCGGTTCTGGTTGACCCAGCCCACAAACCGATTCCGTCCATCAGGGTTCAACATGGGATCTATGACGACCACCACGTTGGCCAGTATCGAGTCGACGGCCGGCCCGGACCCAGCCGCCAGGTGATACAGGGTAAGAAGCGCCGCTTCCGTTCCGCTGGCTTCGTTCCCATGCACGCTGTATCCGAGGAATACGATCGTCGGCATCTCAGCGAGCTCCGATCCGGTGAGGCTGCCTGGAGCATCCGAGAGGCGATAGTTGGCGAGCCTGATCTCGTCGATCCGCGCATGATTGGCTGGCGATGTTACGACCGCATGGACGAGGGGGCGTCCCTCATGCGTGAGCCCGTGCTCGCGCACCCTCACCCTCTCGCTCACCCGGGCAACTGACTCGAAGTACTCGACGACGAGGTGAGTCTCGGTGTGCCGCGTTCCTATCTGGTGCCCTAGCACATCTTCAGGACGAGGAATGGCGTCGTCGTAACGAAGCAGGCCCTCGATCCGCATTTCCGTTGCCAGCGGGACTTGTTGGGCGGAGGCAGCCGTCGCTGACAGGGCGAACGCCGCCAGCAGGAATGCTATCCACCGGCTTGTGCTCACGGAGCACTCCTCACGATCGGGGAGGATTCGATTGAAGGAAATCCAGCGGAGCCGGCTGACATGGCCAGCTCGGAGTCCATCGGTGCCCACGCTTCTACCTTCCTGCCCGGACACGCTCGACGAGCTCGCGCGTCTCGGCGGACGGTTCGGCTGCGTACTCATCCGCCAGGCGACGGGCAAAGTGCGCGTAGGCTGAAAGGGCGCCTGCCCGGTCGCCCTGCTCGGCAAGGAGGCCGATGAGCCTGTGCAGCGCCGCCTCATCGAAGGGATCGTGTTCCACCGCCGCTCGTGCCCAACGGGCCGCTTGGCCCTTTCGGCCGTCCGTCTCGGCGCTTTCTGCCAGCGACCATGCCAGCTCGGCCGCCTTCCTCCGAAAGCGAACTCGCGCGACTTCGAGCCACCTCTCGAACTCAGGCGTGTCATCCAGATAGAATCCCGGAAGGAGGTCGCCAGTGTAGAGAGCCATGGCCTCCTCCGCCTTCCCGGAGCGGGCCAGAGCGTCGAACCGAGCCGCGTCCGAGTGAAACGAGGCGGCGTCCAGACCGACCTCTTCATCACCCCTGGTCCGAAGAACGTCCGCCCCGAGCTCCCTCCGCAGTACGTACAGTGCCTGGCGTAGGGCGTGCCGCCCGCTGTCGGGGTCCGCGTCAGGCCAGAAGATCCCGATGAGTGTATCCCTCCGCTGGTACCCCGATTCCGGTCCAGCAGCCAGGAAGGCGAGCAGCGCGACTCGCTTGGGTTGCCGGAGAACCGACGTCAAGCTCCCCGACGGGGCCCGAAGGTCCAGCCCGCCGAGCATCTGCATGGAGAACTCTGCAGCGTGACCTCCGGGCTCGACGGTTGCTCCAGATGGTCGCAGTACCTCCCGCGGCCCGACTGCCTGACGGCCTGTGGGGAGAGACGCCGGATGCCCTGCCGGACCGGAAACTTCGAGGAGGCTTCGGGCCAGGTCGCTGGCCGTAGGGCGATCCTCCGGCTCCTTGGCAAGGCATGCCGAGATCAGGGCCTCGAGCGCGGCGGGAAGGTCGATCCCGCGTGAAGCGAACGAAACCGGAGCTTCGGCGAGATGGGCCCGCGCCATCGCGTGCGGCGCACTGCTCTGAAAGGGGCCATCGCCGGCGAGGACGTCATAGGCCAGCACTCCGAGAGAGTAGACGTCTGTGGCTCCGGTCGACTGTTCGCCCTTGAGGAGCTCCGGACTCGTGTACCTGATGTCGGTGACCACGTGGCCCGCGGTCGTGATCTTATCCTTGGGCGCCTCCATACTGGCCAGGAATGCGACAAGGCCAAAATCAGACAAGAGGACCCGACCGGTGGAGTCTTCGATGAGGACACTGGATGGCCTCACGTCGCGGTGGACGATGCCGTGAGCGTGGACCGCCTCAAGCCCTGTGGCGATGGCAGCGAGAAGCCGACACGCCTCGGCGACGTCGAAGACTCCGTCGGACTGAAGCCGTTCCGACAGATCTCGCCCCCGGACGTATTGCATGCTTAGAAACGGTACCGCAGAGGCCAGGTCACCCACCTGGAAGATCGACACGACGTTGGGATGTGACACACGAGCGAGAGACCGCGCCTCCCGCCGGAACCGCGCCAGCGCTTTCGGCCGTCGGGTCGCTTGCGGGTGAAGTGCCTTGACGGCCACGAGGCGGCGCAGAGCGGGCTCTCTGGCGAGGTACACGCTTGACAGCGGGCCGCCGCCCAGCCTGCGGATAATCTCGAATCCCGGCTCCAGCTCGGACTTCAGCGCTTGTGTCGCATCCAATTGCGCGGAGGTCTCCCGCCCTACTTCTGTCGAGTCTCCTGCGAGACCTTCCTTTACCATCGAGTGCTCCAGGGGCGGTACGCTCAGAACGGTGACGCCGCGATCAGCTCGCGAACCTCCTCGAGGGCCCCCTCATTCCACCTCGGAGGCTGCTCATCATCGGCAATGTGCCATGCGAGCAAGAACGTGAGCCTGGCGATCCGTGCCGCCTTGTCCGCGTCGAGGTGCCGCGCCTCATCCGACGGCTGGTGGTAGTCCTCGTGATCCCATGCTGTCAGGAAGACCGAGGGAATGTCCATCTTAACAAAGACCACGTGATCGCTGCGAAAGAACGCTTGCTCCGACGGATCC
>JBDHFS010000214.1:0-8888 GCA_039590285.1 Gemmatimonadota bacterium | reverse complement strand
AGCGGCCCGGCTGTTACCTCGTCAGGCCTGGCGGGCTTCACCCCCGTGTAGCCCATCCACCTTCCGAAGACCGTGTTGCCCTCGATGCCCTCCACGAAGATGCCAGCGAAGTTCGTGAAGTTGAAAGGCTTGTTCCCCGGATCCGGCTCCTCTCGCGGATCGAAGAGCGGGATCGGTCGGACTCGCGGACTGGTCCGGCATAGGCTTGCGTCGGCGCTGGACTCCAGCCCGGCGCTGACGATGCACTCGAGCGCCGTGTTCCAGCGGGCCGTGGGATCCTTGTCGATCAGCTCCTTGAAGCCCTGCATGGTCGGACCGGCCATGTTTCCGGGCTCCGTCTCGACGCTTATGCCCGCGTAGTAGAAGACGGATGGATCCACACAGAACGAAACGTTCGTGCGGTAGTCGTTTGCACCCGACTGGTCGAGTGGTCGCCAGGGGTAGTACCAGCTGGGGTTCAGGCCCCCACCGCCCGTGTTGGCCTTGAGCGGAATTCTCTCGCCCAGGTCCCGTTCGGCGTATCCGGTGAACTCCGCATTGTATTGGACCGGATCGGTTCCGGGCATGGCCCACGGGATGTATTCGTCTCCGTTCTCCGGGTTGTAGTCGTCTGGATCGTTGCCGGTCCCGCCGGCCTCGCGCCACCGGTCCGGGATCGCCACGGGAAGCAGACAGTTGAGACCGCCAGCCGGCGTGGCCTCGGCCGTGGCCATGGCCGCCACGTTGACCTCGTGCATGCCGAACACGCGAGCGAAGTACGTGGGAAGGGCGTTGTTCCGCTCCCGGGTCCGGTACACGTATACCGTCACCGTAAGCTCATCGGTATCGATGATGATGTCATCCTCCCGCAGCTCCACAGCCCGGTGTCGGACGTTGTTGTGCGCGCCGAACTCTATGGCCAGACTCCGCGCCAGACCTTCGTTTCCGGGCGACTGGATGAAGCCTCCGGCACCGGCCAGGGCCGCCGCGTCGGCCGCCCTCTGGGCCTCGACCCGAGCCGTCGTGAGGAAGCCCACGTCCACGGCCAGGGCGACGACCGAGGTCAGGGCCAGCATTCCGGCGGCCACGACGACCAACGCCGCGCCCCGCTGGTCAAGGGCTCGCTTGATCCGCGCTCCCAACGTCGAGGTCAGTCTGCGTATCATGTTTGCGCTCCATGAGTCCCGGTGGTGCCGGCGCTCTGCCTGCGATTCTCCGGCCAGCGGACCACCGACGGGGCGAGAATCGTGCGAGCGGGTCGGGCGGGAGTCGCGCTGACGCGCGCAGATTATGTAAACGATTAAGTTATGTGTAGTTACGTACGATTACGCTCGGAACCGGGAACGACCTGGAAGCGCCGGAGAGGTCCGTCTGGAGGCAACGATTTTGAGGATCCTGCATGGAGTAGCGGCGGACGGCCGGCATTTCGCCAGTCAATCAACTCGTCGCGTACGGCAAGTAGTAGTCTACCGAGGCGTAATGCCCTATTTCATGAGGAGAACCGGGATCCGGGAGAGTATCGCGACCTGGTGGCTCAGGCTGGCGAATCCGGGCGCCGGCTGCTCCCTGTCGAGGGCCCGCGAGCTCATCACGATGAGGTCGATCTCGTTCTCTTCCACGTGGAGCAGAATCTCTCTCAGCCTGTTTCCGTACGAGATGCGCTGGACCACGACCATTCCCGTGCGCGAGAGCGGATCCGCCATCTCGTCCAGCTCACCGGCCGCCTTGTCGTGCAACCGTTGATAGAAGTCCTCGAGCTCCTCGAATGGCAGATCCAGCGTCTCGATGACGTGGAGGAGGGTGATCTGGCCCCCGGAGTCGACCATACGGCCGGCGTACTCGAGCGCGCGCCGGTTGCGGTCCGTAAGGTCGACCGGAACGAGTATGTGCTGGAACATGCCCCCCTCCTAGAAGTCCGGCGCGAACTCCAGCTTGAAGCCGAGCACCAACGTAAGCCGCCAGAAGCGGCCGCTGGCGTCCGACAGGAACGCCTCGTCGATGTCGTCGTCCGGGATCAGGTCGTAGCTCCCGATGTTGTCCCGGCCACCGAACTTGTACGTGAGACCGGTCGTAAACTCGGAGCGGCCGATCGAGAAGATGGCCCCCGCGCCGATCGTCCACAGGTTCCACGGAGTGGTGGTGGTGATCGCCCCGTCGGCTATATCGGAGCCAGTGAAGTCCGAGTATATGGTGGCGTAGCCCGAGTAAGTGTCGCTCCACGACCGCTCGAAGCCGATGGCGACGTTCACCAGACTCCTCATCACGTTGGTCACGTCCGGATCGATCACCTGCGTCGAGTCGGTCTGAGACCTGAACGGCTCCCCGTCGAGCACCGTGATGTCCATCCGATCGAACCACTCCAGGGCGATGTGGCCTTTCCAGTCGTTACCGACGTACTCGCCGCCGGCCGCGATCGCCCAGGACGACGTGTACCGGGATGGGAGGCCGTCCTGGAACGTGAATATCACAGACTCGAGATCCGGCAGGACGACGATGTTCTGGTACTGGACGTCGCCACTCCCGAACAGGCGTACGCTCGGTGTGGTAATCGTAATCCCCGCGTTCCACCGCTGGAAGGACGTACTCAACCCGATCTTCCACAGCAGTCGCCAGTTGTAGTAATCGTACGAACGCTGGCTCATTAAGCTCGCCACTTCGGCGGCCTCATCCGTGGTCGTGAGGGCGGTCCCGTGTCTCAACCGCTGGCTGCGGTTGGCCACGAACATGCTGATCCCGAGGCCGAAGTCGTCCACAGGGGTCGACCAGGTGAGGCCGCCCCAATACTCCCGCAACCGCGTCGTATAGGTGAGGGACGCCGACAGCGTTTCGATCCCCTCCAAATCGGGAATCGAGTCCCCGGGGACCGTCCCCCCCTCATTGAACCGGTATTCCAGGTTGTGGCGAGTAAGGTAGGAGTAGGCCAGCTTGCTGTCGCCGAGGAAACTGAACGGAATCTGACCGGCGATCAGACCGGCCACGGCGTCGAAGCGGGTGCTGGACAGATCTGTGTTCTGGAACAGCACGTCGCTGTACTTGATGTTGTCCAGCTCGAACACGTAGCCCGTCAGCAAGGCGTCCGGTTGATCGACCAGCGCCAGGCCACCCGGGTTGTAGTACACGGCGCTCAGATCGCGCGCGCTCCCGATCACGGCCCCGCCGAGCAGCCGGGCCCGGTTGCCGTACTGGTTGGTCCACCAGTGGGAGTCCTGGGCATTCGCGGCGCAAGCTGTGGCGAAGGTCATGAGCAGGGCGAGGGAGGACACTCTGTGGAGCGATCGCGCCCGTCGTCGGTTTCGCCCGCCGCCGTCATCCGGTCGCAAGAGAACGCTCCGCTTTCGAGGTGGTGTGGCGATCGGCGTTCAAGGTAGTTTACGCGGCGGAGGGTCGCGAGACGGTGAAGCCACCGAAACAGGGGAGAGCCGGCGTGCCCGAGAATCAGATTCAAAAGGCGGCTTCCAGGCCGGATTCGGAGGCCGGCCGGTACGACGGAGAGACGACCGGTTTCCGCGGGCTGATGATCGAGGTACAGCGAGCCAGCTACCGCCGGCTCGGATGGATCGCGAGCGTGCTGGCAGTCCTCGGCATCATCGTAACGGTCGCGTATTACCTGATCCCGGCGGAACACCAGGAGCACTTCGGCATCGACATCCGGGCCCGGATGGCACTCATCGGACTGGGAGCCATCGTCTTCCTGGTGAGCCGGCTCCGCAACCTTCCGCCAGGGTGGTTCCCGATCATGGCGATCCTGTTCGAGATCGCCGTGGGGGCAATCCTGGCCACCGAGTTCCTGTACTGGCACACGCTCGGCACGCAGGGTGACTTCCTTCTCGGCGTGCCCCGGACGACGCTGTGGGTCGTGTTCTTCGCCAACGTCGTGCCTCTCAGGCCGCGTGAGCACCTGGCGGGGGCCGCCCTGGCCATGTCCTTCACGATCCTGTGGTTCCTCGTCGGCGGCACGACTGGCACCGCGGGGCTCCCGGCGGCGGAGGCCGACGTTATCTGGGACCGCGGGCGGGATCTGCTCCCGGTCATGATCCTCTCCGCTCTGATCGCCGCCGGCCTCGCCTACGTCTCGGCCCGCCGCGTGTACGGCCTGTCGCGTGCCCTGACCCGCGCCCGGGAGGTGGGCGCGTACGAGCTGACCGAGCCCCTCGGCAAGGGCGGTATGGGAGAGGTATGGAGGGCGAAGCACCGGATGCTGGCCCGCCCCGCGGCGATCAAGCTGATCCGGAGCGACCGGACGGCCGACACTTCGGCCTCCGACGCCGAGTACTATTTCGAGCGTTTCCAGCGTGAGGTCCAGGCCACGGCGCGGCTCCGTTCGCCCCACACCATAGAGGTCTACGACTACGGGATCACTCCAGATCGATCGTTCTACTACGTGATGGAGCTGCTGGACGGCCTCGACCTGGACGGCCTGGTGAAGGAGCATGGTCCCATGCCGCCGGGAAGGGTGATCCATATCCTGCGCCACGTGTGCCACTCTCTGGCGGAGGCCCATGACGCGGGACTCATACACCGCGACATCAAACCGGCGAACATCTTCATCTGCCGCCTGGGCCGGGACGTCGACCAGGTTAAAGTGCTCGACTTCGGACTCGTGAAGCAGATCGCGCGGCCGCAATCGGTCCATCTGACGCAGGTCGGCACCTTCGCCGGCACCCCGGCATTCGGCTCTCCGGAGGCGGCGGCCGGGAAGGTCGATCAGCTGGGTCCGGCATCCGACATCTATTCCGTGGGTTGCGTGGCTTACTGGCTGCTCACGGGGAAGACCGTGTTCAAGGCGTCGGGTGCCATGGAAATGCTGGCTTCACACATCCGCGACGAGCCCGTTCCGCCATCGGAGCGGGGCGACCTGGATCTGCCGCCGGAGATCGACCAGGTGATACTGCGCTGCCTCGAGAAAGACCCGAAAGCGAGGATCGGGACGGCAGATGAGCTCGACGCGCACCTGGCCAGGCTGCAGCAGACGAAACCGTGGCCCGCGGAGGACGCGCGCGCCTGGTGGGTGATGCACCGACCGGAGCCCGCCGCGTGAGGAAGCGGCGATCGCTCTTCGTCGTCGGCATGGTCTTCCTGGCGGGGACGGTTCCGCTGATCGCGCAGCCGGCCACCGGCCCGGAAGGACGCCTGCTGTCCGATTCGGCTCGAGTGTCGTTGATCACCATCCTGCCGGGCAAGCAGGTCTACTCTCTGTTCGGCCATAACGCCATCCGGGTGGTCGATCCCGCTCGGGGGATCGACGTGGCTTACAACTACGGGACCTTCCAATTCGGAAATCCGCTCGTGTTCACGGCGAAGTTCGCGTACGGGGATCTCAACTACCGGCTGGCCCGTCAGAACTACGACAGCATGGTGGCCTATTATCCCAGCCAGGCGGGCCGGCCCATGATCGAGCAGTGGCTGGACCTGGACGCGGACCAGAGGGAGGAGCTGTATCGCTTCCGAGGACGTCCTGGGCGAGGACCTGCGCGCCGACTTCGCCGATCCGACCGCGACCATGCGCCAGCTCCTGGACCCGTACCTCGTGGAGCAGCCCACCCTGCACCTCGGGATGGACTTCGCCCAGGGGGTTCCGGCGGACGATCCGGCTTCGACCCGGAACGCGATGTTCCTTCCGGACCGTCTCGCCGCATGGATCGGGAAGGCCAGACTGGTCGGACCGGAGGGAGAGCGGTCGTTGGTGACCCGCACGGACTCGATCGGCTGGACGCCGGAGCGGGCGAGGCTCGAGCCCGAGCCTCCGTGGCCGAGCATCCTTCTCGGAGCGTTTCTCGTCCTGGTCGCATGGCTGACGGCGCTCGACCTGCGGTCGGGCCGCGCGTCTCGCCGCTGGCTCGACGTTCCGCTGTTCGGCTTTCTCGGGATAGCCGGCCTGTTCGTGGCTTTTGTGTGGTTCATCTCGCTTCACCCGGTGGCGAAGCGGAACATCAATATCCTGTGGGTCCTGCCGACGCACATCGCCCTGGCCTGGGCGCTCGCGCGACGCGGCTCCGGCGGGTGGATCGGCCTTTACTTGTGGGGAACCGCCGCCCTCGCCGCGGTCTTCGTGATCGGCTGGCCGTTCTGGAGTCAGGAGGTTCCGGTAGCGCTGGTGCTGCTGGCGCTCGCCGCGGGGCTGCGGGCTGTGGGTCTCGCGCTCGTCCGGACGCGAGCGGCCGCGGCCGGCTGAAACCGGGCTTCACCCGGCCGTGCGCGCCTCCATCCGACTCGTCATGCGGGACTCGAAACCTCCGTCCACCCGCATCACGAACAGCGCCTCCAGCCCCTCCCTCTCGGCGACTTCCAGGCCTTCCTCGGGACCGAGCACGGCGAGAGCTGTGGCCCACGCGTCGGCGATCGCGGCCTCTTCGTGGATGACGGTAATCGAGAAGCCCTCCCAGCGGACGGGCCTTCCGGAGCGGGGATCGAGGATGTGGGCGAACCGGACGCCATCGACCTCGAAGAAGTTGCGGTAGTCGCCCGACGTAGCGACAGATGCGTCCCGCAGCTCGAGCACCCGATACACGCTGCGTGCGCCGGCCACCGGGGCTTCCACGGCCACTCTCCACCCGGATCCGTCGGGTCGGGCACCCCGCGCGTGCACTTCCCCCCCCACCTCAATCGCAAAGTCCGTCGCGCCCAGCCCGGCGACTCCTTCCGCCGCCCGGTCGACCGCATAACCCTTGGCCACGGCCGCCGGATCGAGCGTTACTCCGGGATCGGCCTTGGCCGCGATCCCCTCCCGCTCATCCACACGGAAGGCGCCCGGGCCCACGAGGTGCGCCATGGCATCGAGAGTCTCCCGGGATGGCGGATCCCGCGAGCCGCCCGGGTCGCCGGGCCCGAAGCCCCAGGCATCGACGAAGGGCGCCACGGTCACGTCGAGGGCGCCGCCGCTGCGCTCGCCGATGTGCCTGGCGATGGAGAGCACCTCGATCGTCTCCGGGGAGAGCCGCTGCGGCGTGGTGTCCGCGGAACGGTTGAAGCGGGAAAGCTCGGTCGTGGAGCCCCATGTGGACATGAGTCGCTCGATCCGGTCGAGCCGCGACTGAACTGTGTCGCGGATGGCTTCGAACCAGGCCGCCGGCGCCCCGGCGGGAAGCACCACTTTCAGGCTCCACGTGGTCCCCATGCTGGCCCCGGCCAGATGACGCTCCTCCGCCGGGCGCTCGCCGTAGAACCCCCGCCCCACCAACGTGCCCAGCACGATGACCAGGACGAGGGCGACGAGAATCCCTATCCAGGAGTGACTGCCACCCGAGTGTCCAGAATCGGCGTTCGGCAAGCTTCACCTCAGTCCGTGGCGGAGGTTTCCAGACGCAGCTGGTCCACGGGGGTGTCCATGGCCAGACCGTGCGCCTCTCTCCACGCCTGTCCTCTTCGCGTCAGCCCACCAGAGTGGCCATCATGATGGCCTTGATCGAGTGCATCCGGTTCTCCGCCTGGTCGAAGACGACGGAAGCGGGGGACTCGAACACCTCCTCCGTGACTTCCATGCCGTCCAGGCCGTGCTTCTCGAAGATGTCCTCACCCACGGATGTCTCGCGGTTGTGGAACGCCGGCAGGCAGTGCAGGAATCTCACATCCGGATTTCCCGTGAGCGCCATCACTTCCGAGTTGACCTGGTAGGGCCGCAGCAGGGCGATGCGCTCGGCCCATCTCTCCGCCGGCTCGCCCATCGAGACCCACACGTCGGTGTACAGGAAATCGGCCCCGGTCACGCCCTCCTCGACGCTCTCGGTGAGAGTCAGCGATCCGCCGCTCGCCTCGGACCAGTCGCGAGACCGCGCCACCAGCGAGTCCACCGGCCAGCTGTCCCGCGGCGCGCAAAGCCTCACGTCCATTCCCAGCTTCGCCCCCACCACCATCAGGGAGTTACCGACGTTGTTGCGGGCATCTCCCAGGTAGCAGAAGGAGACTTCCTCGGCCGGACGATCCGCATGCTCCACCATGGTTATCACGTCGGCGACCACCTGCGTCGGGTGGAACTCGTCGGTGAGTCCGTTCCACACAGGCACCCCCGCATTGTCGGCGAGAATCTCGACGCGCTCCTGTCCGAAGCCGCGGTACTCGATTCCATCGTACATGCGTCCCAGCACGCGCGCCGTGTCGGCGATCGATTCCTTGTGGCCCATCTGGGATCCGGTCGGCCCCAGATACGTCACGTGGGCGCCCTGGTCGAATGCGGCCACCTCGAATGCGCATCGGGTCCGCGTGGATGTCTTCTCGAAGATCAGGGCGACGTTCAGACCCGCGAGGCGCTGCACTTCTCTTCCCTCGCGCTTGGCGGCCTTCAGCTCGCTGGAGAGGTCGAGCAGATACTGAATCTCCTCCCTGCTGAAGTCCGCCAGCTTCACGAAGCTGCGCCCTCTCAGGTCTATGCTCATGGTCTCCGTGCATCCCCGTTCGGCGTTCGTGGGACGGCGGGATCGGTCGATCCAGCCCGCGCAACTGATGGCGTGATGTTCGCATCGAACGGGACGGCGCGCCACCGCTCAGGGCGCGGGAACGACGCCTTCCGATGGGGGCTCGATCTGTGCCAGTTCTCCGTCGACGAGCCGGAAACGGCGAGTCGATTCCAGGGTGGGGCAGCACATGGGGTCTCCCGGACCGTGCATGATCAGGTCGAGCTGGATCTCGCCCTCGACGATCCGGATCCGATCCACCGGAACGCGGTCCCCGAGGAAGGCCGTCGCCACGTGGCGGATGCCACCCGTTTCGTTCAGCACGATCGAGAGGTCCTGGAAGGTGCCGCTACCGCCCGTGTTCGTCGACAGCAGCACGGCGGCATCGGGGACTCCGTCAGCGTCCAGGTCACCCACGGCATACTCCGGCAGCAGGAACACGACGGTCCGCCGCGCCGTGTCCTGGAACATCCCGCCGGAGAGCGTGACCGCTCCCTCCTCGATGTACGGAGAGAGGAAGGT
>JBDHFS010000213.1:0-7834 GCA_039590285.1 Gemmatimonadota bacterium | reverse complement strand
GCCGACCCGGAAATCGCCATAGAAGTCGATCACTCCGGGAACCCTGATATGAGCCTCGTAGTAGACGCTGTAGCGGCCCGGCCCCCACGAGAGGTGTGGGTTGCGCACGAGTATCGCGTTGCCCGTTGCCGTGCGCGAGGGGCCGAAGGCCCACGCGTTCGACCCATCGCCGGACTCTGCCGTCGAGTCCCTCATCTCGCGTCTGCGTTGCTGACTGGCGGTAAACCGGCGCTTCGCTCCGTCGAGCGTCTCGTCGCTCCAGTGCGCGGCCACGTCCACACCGGTGAACGACGGCGTGGCCCACCCCGGCACTTCCTCGGGGTGTGTCTCCACGAACCGGTTCACGGCCGACGCGTATCCTTCGTACACGTCTCGCGTATCCTCGTGCAGGGAAGGGTATACGGCCTCCGCCTGCCGGTGCCGTTGCCGCCACCAGAAGTCGGAGTCAACGAATTCTTCGCCACGATGCAACGCTGACTCGCCGCGAGCCATCGTGAGACGCTCTACGACCAGCCGCCCGTAGTCCTCCATGTGACACCAGGCGAGGCCGTAGGCCATGGCCCCGAGGTCCTCCGCCAGAATGTGCGGGACGCCGAACGAGGTTCGCCGGATCTCGACACGATCGGGATATGGCCTCTCGGTCGAGCCAGCGCAGGCAAAGAGCGCGAGGCACACGCTTGCAAGGACGGCCCCCGAGAAGCCTGGATGGGTTGCCAGCCGAAACGCTGTCATATCGGTTACCTCTTCGTACACACCGTCGGGAGTGACAATGTTACAGTGCGGAATTCGGCCGTGAAGATAGTGACGTGGAGCGAATCGAGACAGGCGCTTGATGCTGGCCGTTCCGTCGTCTTCTGCGTCCTCCTTCCAGTCCTCGGATGTGGGGTGGATGCCGGCGAAGAGACCCACGTTCGGCCGGGCATCGAGATACTGACGACGGATTCAGCCCACCTGGTGCGCGGACTCAGAACGGGCCTCGTGACGAACCACACGGGAAGGACCCTGGACGACAGGCCATCAGCCACGGCCCTTCTGGACGCCGGAGCCGACGTGACGGCCCTGTTCGCGCCCGAGCATGGGCTGCTCGGAAATGCGGCGCCCGGTGAACCGGTACGCGATACGAGCGACGAGGTGACCGGGATTCCCGTTTACTCCCTGTACGGGGCCACTCCAGGGCCCGATCCGGGAACCCTGGCTGACCTCGACGTGCTCGTCTTCGATATCCAGGATGTTGGGGCCCGATACTATTCGTACGTATCGACGATGCTCGAGGTGATGCGGGCGGCGTCGGCGGCCGGCCTTCCGTTCATAGTCGCCGATCGCCCCAACCCGATCGGAGGACGGGCAGTTCAGGGGAACGTGCTCGACCCCTCCTTCGAGTCTTTCGTTGGCCCTCTCCCGATTCCCATGCGACACGGCATGACTGTGGGAGAGCTGGCGCTCCTGGCCAACGGAGAGACCGGCGCGGGGGCTGAGCTGCACGTGCTCCGGGCCGAGGGCTGGGAGCGGGGCAGCTGGGGAGACGAGACTGGAATTGCCTGGGTACCGACTTCCCCGAACATGCCCTCGATCGAGAGCGCCACACATTACCCCGGCACCTGCCTCTTCGAGGGCACACCAATGTCTGTGGGACGGGGAACCGACCGCCCGTTTCAGCAACTCGGAGCGCCATGGCTGGACGGGGCCGCACTGGTCGCGATCCTCCAGCGGTTGGACCTTCCCGGGGTCCGCTTCGAGGCGGTTCGCTTCAGGCCCATCGCCCCCGACGATGGGAAGTTCGACGGAGAAGAAGTCTCGGGCATCCGCCTCTTCGTGACCGATCGATCCAGCTATGATCCTACGACGACTTCGGTGCACCTGCTGGTCGAGATCCGCAGAATGGCGGGCCCGGAATGGGTATGGCGAGAAGCGGCTTTCGATAGGCTCGCCGGGACCGACCGCCTCCGAATGGCGATAGAGGCTGGGCACGCGGCAGACCTGATCGTCGATTCCTGGCCTGCGGCCCTCGACGGGTTCGCCCGGGTGCGCTCCCGCTACCTGCTGTACTGAAGGGATGCGGATTTCCGCCCTCGGTCAATCCGCCGGTTCAGGCTGATCCAGCACCTTCTCGTCGTAGTAGTCCAGCTTGTGAAGAGGCATGACCACGCTGGACAACACGTTCAGGACGTGCGCGGCGATCCGCTTGTAGAAGCGGGCACCCATGACGACGGCAGTCGCGACAGATGCGGCGTATTCGCTTCGCGCAACCCGCCCGACGACCGCGTCGCACCTCCGTGTCAGATCTCGCCCCTCCCGGATCGAATCTCTCGCATCTCTCCCACGATCTGGTCGTCCGGGAGCGCTCCCGGGTGGTAGTCCCGCGTCTCCGAGAGGTTCTTGGCGTAGTCGCCAATCCGCTCGACGTCCTTGACGAGGCTCATCAGCAGGAGGCAGTAGGGAATGGACCCACGCTCGGAACTCAGGGACAGGTGCGCGATCACTTGCTTGCGGATCTTTCGCTCCAGCTTGTTCACTTTGACGTCCGCCTTGTAGACGGGAGTCCGGGCATTCGCCTGCAGAGATTCGGAGAAGTACACCTCCCCGGCCTGGACCGTCATATCGTAGGTCAGCCCCAGCATGCGGGAAAAGTTGGCTCCCATGTCGGCCAGCGGCTGGCTTGAGCGAAAGATGCTGAGCAATTCCTTGAGCATTCCATACCTCCGCGATTACAGCACCCTGTCCAGCAAAGCGAACAGGGCGGGGAGTCCGTAGAACAAGATGACCACGTAGAGCAGGGCCAGCGGCTTCGATCTCACGGCGAGTCGCGCCATTCGTCGCGCGGCGTTGAGCGGAAGGTTCCGAATCCGCTCGATCGGGTAGATCAGTATCGTGGCCGTCGCATTGAACAGCAGGTGGACGAGGGCAATGGTTATCCCGGCAATGGCGTTGGGTCCGGTGACTGCCAGCGCCGCCAGGAACGCCGTAACCGTCGTGCCGATGTTGGCGCCGATGGTCATTGGGAACGCCTGCTCCAGGGTAAGCAGCCCCGCGCCGGCCAGCGGCACCAGGAGCGACGTCGTGATGGAGCTCGACTGAACCATCACCGTCACGACGATGCCGACCAGCATCGCCACGAGGGGCGATCGGTACAGGCCCCGAGAGAAGGTGGCCTCGACCCGCGAGTGCATGGTGGATCGCATCACCTTCACAAGGAGCAACAGGGCGAAATAGATGAGGAGGCCTGACACGACGATGAGCAGGATCGCCTGGAGGCGCTCCGAGTCCACGACCGCGTGTATGGCGCCCTTGATGGGCTTGAGGGCCGCCTTCAGCGCTCCCTTGATCGGGCTGTCGTACTCGACTCCACCAAGACCGGTCAGTAGCGATGACAGGGCGGTAGCGGTCTTTCTCAAATACCCCGTGGCCAGCTCCAGGGGCAGAAGGAGCACCACCGCCATGAAGTTGAAGAAGTCGTGGCACGTGGCGACGGAGAAGGCGCGGTAGAACTCATCCTTGCGGCCCATGTGTGCCAGCGATACCAGCGTGTTCGTGACCGTCGTGCCGATGTTCGCGCCCATGATCATGGGCACGGCATTGGCGATCGGCAGTGGATTCTCGGGCGCGGCCACGAGCCCCACGATGAGAGACGTGGAAACGGATGAGCTCTGCACGAGCGTGGTGGCCAGGATCCCCACCATCAGAGCGAGGAACGGATTCTCCGTAGCGGTGAAGAACGCGTCCAGAAGGCCACGACCGAGCGACTTGAACGCGTCACCGAGGCCGTTGACGCCCAACAGGAAGATGAACAGCAGCGCCGCCACGATGAGGAGGCGGACCAGCGGGTGCTGGAAAAGGGGACGGACGGCGGTGAGACCCGGTCCCTGTTGGGATTTCAAATCGATCTCTATGTGAGCTGGTTAGAAATCACGGTAGCCGCCAGCCTCGCCGCACACATCAAAAGACGGTCCGGCTTTTCCGCGCCCCAAAGTGCGGTCGCCAGCCGGTCGGAGCAAGCCCTGATTCGGCGTGACGTCTCGGGGGCTCGAACCGTAGACCCCGGATGTCGATTGAAAGGTCGACCCGGTTCAAGTCTCCGCCACGAACACGGGCTCGCCCAACACAGCGGGGTAAGGGGTGACCCCGAGACCGGGCGCCCCTGGAGCGGCCATCCGCCCGTCCACTCTCCGGGGCGCGCCGTCCGCCATGTCGACCGTCACGTAGCTGTTGAAATCAGTGGCCGTGAACAGGAACCGGCCTGGCGTACTGTGCGCGAGGTGGGCGATGGCGGCCGTAGCCACGTCGCCGCCCCATGTATCCTCTATGGTCATTCCAAGACCGAGAGCCACGCACAGATCCCTGGCCTGCCGTGCTCTGGTGAGTCCACCCAGCTTGCTGATCTTCAGGTTCACTACGTCCGCCGCCGCGTCGCCGTGTGCGCGGACCAGGGACGAAACAGAGTCGATCGACTCGTCCAGCACGAACGGATGGTCGATCCGCCGCCGCACGCCGAGGCATTCCTCGTAAGTCGGGCAGGGCTGTTCGATGTACACGTCGACGTCTCTCACTCCACGCGCAACGCGAAGGGCCTCGTGCCGCAGCCAGCCGGTGTTGGCATCGGCCACCAGGACGTCCCCGGTGCCGAGGACCGCGGCAGCCGCGCGGATGCGCTCGATGTCGGTGTCGACATCGGAGCCTACCTTGAGCTGGAATCTCCGATAACCCTGGGCCCGGTATTCCGCCACCCTCGCCGCCATCGCTTCCGGCGCGTCTTGCGAGATGGCCCGGTACAGGATGAAGTCCGGACCGACGCGCCCACCCAGCAGCTCGCTCAACGGCAGTCCCGCCGATTTTCCGAGAATGTCCCAGCACGCTACGTCGATGGCCGATTTGGCGTACGGGTGCCCCTTCAGTGAACCATCCATCACCCCGGTGACCACATCAAGCTGCCGGGGGTCGAGTCCGAGGATGGCGGGCGCCAGCTCCCGGATCCCCGCCCTGGCTCCCTCCGCAAAGGACGGAAGGTATACCGGACCAAGGGGACACACTTCACCGTAGCCATCGATGCCCGCATCGGTCTCCAGACAAACGATCGTGCTGTCGAATACTGCGACCGACTTGCCCCCGGACCAGTGGTAACTTCCCTCCTGAAGAGGGAGATCGACCTGGTATACGCTCAGTTTCTTGATCCGCATCAACGCCTCCGGTAATCGCGGGATGTTACGTTACTTCACGCATCGAGAAAGAGGTAGTCCTCCGGGCACCAATCGATCGCGTTCCGGCGCCACCGACGCCCGTTTGGTCACTGGCTCTTGCCGGGAGTATCTTCCGACGGGCGGCCGCACGTGAGAATCCCCTCGCACCCGTGAAAGGAAGTCCTGGGCTCATGCCAGAGCATGAAGTGCGGCACCGCTGGAACCTGGTCGACATCTTCGCGGATCGTTCCGCCTGGGAGGAGGCGATCGCGCGCATCGAGAAGAGCGTCGTCAACCTGTCTGGCTTCAGAGGTCGCCTGGGAGAGGGGCCGACGATCCTGCGGGAGTGCCTGGATTCCTACTTCGCCATCCTGAAGGACATGTACGCCGTGTCTTCTTATGCCTCCATGCGTTACCACGAAGACACGCGCCTGGGTGAGACCGCCGCCATGGAACAGCGGGCCGGGCTCGTGTCGACCCGTCTTTCGGAAGAGGCCAGTTTCATCGAGCCGGAGATCCTGACTCTCGGACGGGACCGGATCGATGCCTACTTGGAGGAGGAACCCGGCCTGACGGTGTATGCCCACCAACTGGGCGACATCCTCCGTCGTGCGGCTCACACCCGAAGCTCATCCGAAGAAGAGATCATTGCCATGGCGGGGCTGCTTACGGACACCCCCTCCGCCGGCTACGGGATACTCGCCAACGCGGATGCGCCCTGGCCCAGGATCAGGCTGGCGGACGGTACGGACTTTCTGCTGAGCCAGGCCGGATACGCGCGTTACAGGGGAACGGCCGATCGCTCGGACAGGGAGCTGGTCTTCAAGGAGTTCTTCGGAGTCTGGGAGCGCTTCGAGCGCACCTTCGGGATGATGCTGTACGCGCAGGTGAAGCGGGACGTGTTCTACGCGCGTGTGCGGCGATACGAGAGCTCTCTCGATGCGGCCCTCGACTCGGATCGTATTCCCAGTACCGTCTACCGGACGCTGATCGAGCAGGCCAACCAGCATCTGCCGGTTCTGCACCGCTACTTCCGCCTCCGAACCCGCATGCTGGGTGTGGACGAGATGCAGTATTGGGACATCTATCCGCCTCTGGTTTCGGAGGACCTGGAGTTTCCGGTCGAGCGAGGCAAGGAGCTGGTCCTTTCGGCTGTCCAGCCACTGGGCGCGGAAGTCGCGCAGGCTCTGGCCGAAGGATTCGACGGACGCTGGATGGACGTATATCCGAGGCAGGGAAAGAAGGCCGGCGCCTACATGAACGGTCACGTGTATGATGCGCACCCGTTCGTGCTCATGAACTACAACGACGACTACGAGTCCGTGTCGACCCTGGCGCACGAGTGGGGCCACGCGCTTCATTCCGCGTTGACCAACAGGGCTCAGCATTTCGCCAACGCCGATTACTCGATCTTTCTCGCCGAGATCGCCTCGACCCTCAACGAAGCACTGCTTCTGGATCGGATGCTTCGCGAGGCGAGGGGGCCGGCGGATAGGCTGTTCTACCTCGGTCACGCCCTGGAGCAGCTGCGTGGCACGTTCTTCCGCCAGACCATGTTCGCAGAATTCGAGCTGGCGATTCACGAGAAGGTCGAGGCCGGCGAAGCGCTCACCGCCGATCGCTTCCGAGAGTTCTACTGCGACCTGCTTCGGCGCTATCACGGGCATGGCGATGGCGTCGTGCACATCGACGAGAGGTTCGGTGTGGAGTGGGCCTACATTCCCCACTTCTACTACGATTTCTACGTCTATCAGTATGCCACATCTGTCGCGGCTTCCTCGCTGCTGGCGGAGCGGATCCTGGCCGGAGATGACGCGTCCGTCGAAGGGTATCTCGACCTGCTGCGTGCCGGAGGCTCGGAGTATCCATGCGAACTGTTGCGCCTTGCCGGCGTCGATCTTGGCAAGCCTGAGCCCTACCGGGCCCTGATGCGTCGAATGGGACGCATCATGGATGAAATAGAGGAGATCCTGGAAATCACGGCCTGAGCCGGGCGGCCGGCATTCTTCTCGGCTGCCTGCCGACCCGGAGTCGGCCTACGGTCGAACGTTCTCCGGCACTCCCCAGAACCTCAATAGGAGCGATCCATGTCTCTGCGTCGCCTTGCAGTGCGCGGACTGGTCCTGCCTGGCGGGGCCGCACTCGTTCTCGTAGCCGGCTCGCCCGCTTCGGCCGTGGCCCAGGACACTGATCCGCACTTCGTCCACGACACGGTGCTTTACTCGGGCATGAGGTATCGGTCTCTGGGACCGCCCCGCGGTGGCCGAGTCACGGCGGTTGCGGGCATCACGTCACAACCGCTGACCTACTACATGGGCAGCACGGGCGGGGGCGTCTGGAAGACGGACGACGCCGGGATCACCTGGTCTAATGTGTCCGATGGATTCCTCAATTCGGCGTCGGTGGGCGCGATTGAAGTGGCGGCTTCGGACCCGAACGTGGTTTGGGCGGGGATGGGCTCCGCCTGCATCCGCGGCAACACGTCGCAGGGAGATGGCGTGTACCGGTCGGTGGACGCCGGGCGAACGTGGACCCACGTGGGTCTGCCCGATGCCGGACAGATAGGACGGATAGTCGTAGATCCGCGCGATCCCGATGTCGCGCTTGTGGCTGCGCTCGGACACCCGTTCGGACCGAATCCCGAGCGTGGTGTCTACCGTACC
>JBDHFS010000212.1:0-5540 GCA_039590285.1 Gemmatimonadota bacterium | reverse complement strand
CCTCGCTCGACATTGAGCCGGGTCACGCGGCCACTCATCGGCGCCTGGATAACCGTCTTGGCCAGGTTGTCACGTGCCTCGCGGACACTTGCGCGCGCCATATTGACGCCGTGCCTGGCTGATTCTGACAGAGCCTGCTGCACTTCCGCCTGCGTTCGGGCCTGCTCGTACTCCGTCTCGGTGATCATCCCTTCCGCCGCTTCCTTCAGCTGGCGGATCCGGTCCCAATCGCGCTGTGCCTGCTGGTAATTGCCCCGGGCCTGTGCTTCGCGCGCCTGCGCATCCGAAAGAGCGGCTTCGGCGCGATCCACCGCCGCTTCGAACCGCGCCGGGTCGATTACGAGTAACAGCCGGCCCTCCACGACATCGTCACCTTCCTCGACGGTGAGCTGCACGATGCGTCCGGACACGTCGGCGCTGATGTCGATCGAGGTCTTGGGCTCGACATGGCCGGTCGCCGTGACACGGGCCACGAGATCCCTCCGGCCCACATGCTCCACACGCACCTCCACACCCTCCCCGTCGCCGCCCGCGAGAACGCCGGCCACGATGAGGATGACGACGAGGGCTACCACGCCAATACCGAATTTGCGCTTGCGAGACATTTATCTGTATCCTTGACAACAGATTAGCGGACTCCGACCCTGTCCGCTTATCGTACGACGAAAATGGGCCGGCGGTTTCACCGCCAGACCCGACTCAGGAACACGCGAGAGTCCCGGTTCGTTGCGGGCGCGGAGGCCCTTCTCTTCCCCGGGAGTCGCGTGCCCGGTCAGGGACGCGGAACGCGGGAAGCTGACCAGCCTCTACCCGGTATCGACACGCGGAGAACAGACCCGCTGGCAGGATCGAGCCACAACGTCGCGGGCTCGCCCCCCACCGCGAGGTCGAACCGCGTCGCCGCCACCCGCCGCGGACCCAGGGGAAGCGTGTCGCGTGACATTCCATCGACGCGGACGGTCAGCCGCCGCCCTTCCTCCGGCACCAGCACTTCCAGGTCCAGGTCCCGCGGGTTCGGTACGGATCGCAGGCGCGCCGCCAGCAAGCCGTAATGATGGGCGATCTCCCGCTCGAGGATGAGGAGGCCATCATGTGCCAGGTGCTCGGTGAAGCGCTCCCCCTCCGCCGATGTGGTCGTGACCCGGAGCCGGCTGCCGGTCCGGCTCACCACGATATGCACGGGCGAGCCCTCACGCGTCCGGAACTCGTACCTCTCCGGCCGCGATTTCTGGCCGAGGCGCAAGCCTACTTCGAAGGAGCGTAGCGCTTCCGGCCCCCCTTCGCGCGTCACACGGCCGACGGCCACCAGACCCTCACCTCGCTCGCGAACGGCGAACGTCTCCGTGCCGGCATACGTTTCGCCCACCCGATGCTCGAAGGTGCCGGCGTCGATCTGATCGGGTTCTTGCGATTGTCCTCGTGACGCGATGGCGAATACGGCCACCGCCGCGAGGGCATGAGCCACTCGGGCACCGCGCCCGAGCTCAGGCATCGAGCCTGCCCGCGATATACTGCACCAGGTATTCGTACATTCGCTTTCCGTTTTCTGCGGTCGCCAGGCTGGGTCGACCGACCACGCCGGCCGTTCCTGGGGCCGGGACCGGCTCATCCCGGATGCCCGGGCGGATTCCCTCCTCCAGACCCGCGTCTTCGACCGCACCGGGTCGCACGAGCTCGGGCGCCAGGTGCAGAAGCAGGGCCGTCTCCATCTCTCCCGCATGCTCCGCCGCGTCTTCCGAGACCAGGAAGGCCGTGAGGTCGATGGCGTGGATGTCGACGGCGCGCACTCGCACGACGTCGGCCACCACGGCGGCCATCGCCTGGATGTGCGGGCCGTAGCCGTGCGTAGTCATGAGAATGATCTCGGCGAGTCCCTGTCGTTCCCAGGAGTCGACCAGTTCGTTGAGTACCCGGTGCAGGGTCTTACGCTCCAGCGCCGCCGTGCCCGCGTAGTCCTGTTCGATGTCCGAGCTCACGCCGTACGGAAGCGTGGGGGCCAGGAGTATCCCCGTGCGGCCCGAGATGTCTTCAGCCAGCCGCTCGACGAGTATCGTGTCGGAGCCGAGCGGCAAATGCGGTCCATGCTGCAGGCAAGTCCCGACGGGCAGGAGAACGCGCGGGTCGCGTCGAAACCACGCGGCGGCCTGCGGCCACGAGAGTCTTTCGAGCCACGCCGGTCCGGAACCGTTGGTCGTGTCGGCCATGCGGGCTAATGTAAGCTCGGCGGGCGAGGAGGAAACGGGTCGGGTCTGATGGAACGAGGACGGGTGCATGGAGGCATTCAGGGGCAACGCGGTGCTCATCACGGGAGCGTCGCGCGGGATCGGTCGGGCGATGGCCCTGCAGCTGGCGGGCCTGGGAGCCCGCCTGGGACTGATGGCCAGGCCGTCCGACGCACTTTCCGAGACGACCGCGGCGTGCAGGGATCGCGGCGCTCTCGCGGTGGAGCTTCCAGGCGATGTGGCCGATGAGGCGGTCTGTGAGAGGGCCGTCGAGCGGGCCGTTTCCGATCTGGGAAGATTGGACGCGCTGATCGCAAACGCGGGCATCTCGATGCTCGCCCTGTTCGAGGACCTGCCCGACGTCGCTCCCATCGAGAGGCTAATGCGGGTCAACTTCTTCGGCGCCGTGTACTGCGTCCGGCACGCCCTCCCTGCTTTGATGCGGTCCGGTGGCCGGGTCGTGGCGGTCTCGAGCCTGACGGGTCTCACGGGCGTCCCGACCAGGACGGGGTACGCGGCCTCCAAGCACGCCATGCGCGGCTTCTTCGATTCGCTTCGGATCGAGCTCCGGCCGCATGGCGTAAGCGTCACGGTAGCGTATCCCGGCTTCGTCGATACAGGGATCCGCGAGGGCGCCGTGGGCAACGGGCCAGGCCGTGGACCCGGCGAAGAGGGCCGCGTGATGACGGCTGACGAGTGCGCGTCGCGCATCCTCGATGCGGCCGCCCGGCGTCGGCGGGAAGTCGTGATGACGGGTAAAGGAAGAGCCGGGCGCTGGCTCAAGCTTGTGGCGCCCGGGCTGGTCGACAGGATCGCCTCCCGGTCCGTCGGCTTTCACAGCAGCGCATAGGTGCGGAGCGGAGGCGCAATTCGCCGACGCGCTCAGACGCCTGCCGATCCAGGGGCGCCTTTCTGAGCGCCGGCTCCGGCTTCACGCGACTCCGTCAGGTAGCCGCCAGCGACGCCGAGAACCACGACGATCAGACCCAGCCAGCCGCCGCCGGTCAGCGCCTGCCCGAACAGGAACAGGGCCAGCATCGTTCCGACGACCGGCTCCACGGTGGCGGCCACCGCGGCCGGAGCGGCCTCGATGCGCTTCAACGCCGCAAAGAACAGGAAGTTGGCTCCCAGGACCGCGCCAAGCGCCAGCAGGGTGATGAAGAGCCAGCCGCCGGCCGTGCCCGGGGGGGCCGGAGGCTGGCCGGTTGTAGGCAGGAGAGCCGCCAGAATCAGCGTCCCGCCGGCCAGCTCGAGGAACAGGACTCGCGCCGAGCCGTAACGGGGCACCGCCCAGCGCGCGATCAGTGTCGTGCCGGCGTACGCGGCCGCGGCCAGGAGGCCTCCGATCACGCCCGCCGTCAGTCCTGCCTCGCGGGATTCGAACAGGGACTCGACCCCCTGACCTCCCCGCACCGTCAGAAACACGCCAAACATGACGAGGATCGCGAGCAGGAGGCGAGTCGCCGTAAGTCGCTCTCCGAGCAGCAGGCGCGCCAGCACAGCCACCATGAGCGGTGCCGTATAGAGGAGGGCCGACGCCCCGGCCACTCCGGTGCCGGCGATGGCGAACTGATACGAGACCTCGAATAGAGCCACCAGAGCGCCGCCGCCCAGACCGGCCACGAGCAGACCCCTTCCATCGACGCGCAGCCGCTCGCGACGCAAGACGCCTACCGCGAGCAGCATGAGCGTGGCTACCGCGATCCTCCAGAAGCCGACGCCCGTCAGCTCGGCGCCCTCCGCGTACAACGCGGTGCTCAGAGGGCCCGTCGTGCCCCACAACACGCCGGCTCCCATCGCCGCCACGTAACCGGCGATTCGGATTCTGCTGCGGACGACCCCCGAGTCGTCGGGCTGCTTGTAGCTCACGCTTCCCCCGCTGAACACATCGGACTCGCTTCTGGCGCGCTCCGAGTATAGGAACCCGCTCGCGAGACGCAAACCTTCGCGTTGCCCCTTCCGCCTTCGCGGTGCGAGGTTGTCGAACGCCCGAGTCGGCCGCGCGAGCGGCTATCCGAGCCCTAGGATTGCCCGGTCTCTCTGGAGGGTCCGAATGTCCCAACCCCGTTTCGTGCCGTTGCACTGGACTCCGCTGGCCGAAGAGGAAATGGAGCGCCGAGCGCGTGAATTCAGGACCGAAGCTGATCGGCGCCGGAGCGTGCGGCACTTCGCGGCGCGGAACGTCCCACGAGTGATCATCGAGGAATGCATTCAGGCCGCAGGCACGGCCCCGAGCGGGGCGCACCGCCAGCCCTGGCATTTCGTTGCGGTATCCGACCCCGACGTGAAGTGCCGCATCCGGGAAGCCGCGGAGCAGGAGGAGCGCGAGTTCTACGATCACCGCGCCCCCGCCGACTGGCTCGAGGCTCTGGCCCCGCTCGGGACGGACTCCGACAAGCCGTTCCTGGAAACCGCCCCGTGGCTCATCGTCATCTTCGCCGAGAGCTACGGAGAGGAGGCCGATGGATCACGGCGGAAGAACTACTATGTGCAGGAGTCCGTCGGGATCGCCACCGGTTTCCTGATCACCGCCCTTCATAGTGCGGGTCTCGCCACTCTCACTCATACGCCGAGCCCCATGCGGTTCCTGGGACCATTGCTCGGCCGACCTGAGCGGGAGCGACCCTTCCTCATCCTCGTCATCGGGCACCCGGCGCCCGACGCCGTCGTGCCGGACCTCGAGCGCAAGACCCTGGGAGAGATTTCCTCATTCATTACGAAGGATGCTGGCCGGATCGACCCCGAGTCCACAACTTGATTCACGGTGTGGTCGCCGGAGCGACGAGGAGCTGTGTTCGTCCGCGGGATGGGGTGTCCGGCGACGGAGCGCGGAGGAGAGACTCGTGAAACCGGATCGCGCCCGAGTGCTTGTCGAAGGGCTGGTCACAGGCTTTCTCGGCTACCTGGTTATCGTGCTGTTCTACGGAATCCTGAACGTCGTTACCGGTGACGCGTTCTTCGCGACGGCGGCGCTGCTTGGAAGCGGGCTGGTAGCGAATGCGGAGGCGGGCGGCCCAGGTGCGGTACTGGCATTCAACGGGTTGCACCTGATCGCCTTCCTGGCGATTGGACTGGTTGCCGCGTGGCTCGTGATGGAAACGCAACGGCACCCCAGCTTCTTCGTGCTGGCCCTCTTCATAGGATTGGCCGGCCTGTTCCTGACCCTGGCCGCGTTCCTTTCCGCTGCGGCGCTGGCCCCGGTGGATCTCTCGTTCGGGTCCGTCATCGTCGCCAACCTGCTCGCGGGCGTCGCCATGGGCGCCTATCTGCTGAGAGCGCATCCTCGCCTGTGGGCTGAGCTGCGGGACCACCTGGATC
>JBDHFS010000211.1:0-5545 GCA_039590285.1 Gemmatimonadota bacterium | reverse complement strand
TGCGACGGTCTCCTCGCTTTGACGCTCGCTTGACTCTGCCCCGGTAGATTCACGGTGCCCCCTCCGTGAACCGGAGGTGAACCGTGATGCGTCGCCGTCTCATCTCGATCGTCCTGGCCGGGTTGTTCGTCTGGTTGGCCGGCTGCTACTCCTACACCCCGATCGAACCCCGTGAGGTCACTTACCACGGCAAGGTCCGCGTGTGGACCATTGACGGAGAACGCGAGACAATCCGCGACCCCTGGGTAGAGGCCGACAGCCTCAGAAGCAGGGATGCGGGTGCCATCGCACTGAGCCAGGTAGCCGGGCTCGATGCTGTGAGTACTGACGTAGAGGGTACCGTGACCGCCGTAGGCATTACCGTCGGGGCCGTCGTTGTATTGGCCTGGCTCGTGAGCTGCTCCGAAACGGACTTGTATTGCTGATTGCGATGTGGTGGGCGCGCCACAATTGACGCGGCCCAAACACTGAAATACTGTCCTCTTACCCCCCTGGAGCGGCCTCATCACCATCAGCGTTCCAAGCTCGACTCTGGAGGCCGTGCGACCGGTTCCAGGAGGTTTCCCATGCGCTGGCGCATCCCGATTTCAGCCATACTCGCACTCTTCGTAGCCGTGAGCTGCGATCAACCCCTGCCGACTGCGGCGAATGACGACGCGGAGCTTGCGGAGGTGAGCGGCCTGCAAGCTTCCAACGGGGACGAGGCGGCGGCCCGGGCCGGGACGGGGAGCGGTCATTACGTCAATTCGGCCGGTAACTGGAGGACGTTCAGCTTCCACGTTCGACAGAATTCCGACGGCAGCGTGCGCGGCAACTTTCAGCTCGTCGGGCACGACCAACCGCCGAAGCGGTGGCACGGTCCGCTCACCTGCTTTTCGGTGGTGGGGAACGAGGCGTGGGTCGGCGGCTTCTACGAGAAGTCGACCAATCCCAGCCTGCTCGACACGGGCTTCGGCTTCTACGTGAAGGACAACGGCCAGGGGCGAGGCGCGGACCCGGACCTGGTCCGCCGTCACGTTCGGGGCCAGGCGGACCCCGATGACTGGTGCTCGTCGATGCCAGACGTCTCCGAGTCACCGTACCTGTTCCCCATCGAGTCGGGCAACATACAGATCCACGGTTGGTAGGGGTTTTGTCGAAGGCCTGAACGCTGCAGCACTGGCACTTCTGATCATCGGGGGCGGGCACCCGGCCCGGACCTACAGGCTCCGGACCCTGTTCGAGTATGTTGGGGGCGGCAGACGATGTCGCACTCACGAGGAGGTTCCCATGGTCCGCATGTTCGTACGCCACCCGGTAGCCGACTTCACGATGTGGAAGCAGGCCTACGATGATTTCGATGCCGAGCGCCGCGGTATGGGCGTGACGGCCGATGCCGTGTTCCAGTCCGTGGACAACACGAACGACGTTACCGTATGGCACGACTTCGAGAGCGTGGATGCCGCCCGCGCGTTCGTGGAGTCACCCCGACTGGCCGAAGTGATGGAGGAGGCCCGTGTTCTCGGAGAGCCCGATATCTGGTTCACGAACCCGACCTGAAGCTGGTTTGAGCGAATACCCGATTCCCGGCTCACGGACCACGCAGGCACGCCTGGAAGCCGACACTCCGCTCGTCGGGGTCGAGCTGCGTCCGCCCCGCACCGGGATGTCGCACCGAGACAGCATCGACGTGTGGATCGACATGTACCACGCGATGGAGCGACTGGCGCGGCGCGACACGGTGATCTTTCTCACCGACAACGCGGTGGGGCAGGCGGAGGAGGAGAACCTGGGCCACCTGTCAGGAAACCTCTCCGACGCGGTGAATCGTCGCAAAGTAGTGCCTTTCCTGACCGCCAAGCACAGTCTCGAGTACTGCCACCTGTACGCGAGCCGCGCGCTCGATTCGGGTTTCGAGGCGATCACGGTTCTGGGCGGCGATCAGTCGATCGGGCCGCCCCGCTGCGTCCCCCACTCCTCCGAGCTGCGTCAATCGATCCGCCGCCTCGTTCCATCGCTCCGCCTCGGCGGTTGGGCCAATCCGCGCCGCGATCCGGAAGGTCAGATAGACCTTCTGGCCGGTTCCGAGTATGAGATCGACTTCTACCTGACCCAGATCGTTTCGCACCATCGACTCGACGACGTGGAGCGGTTCGTGGAGGCGACTCGCGGCCGTGGAATCGAAGCTCCGGCCGTATTCGGGGTGTTCTACTACCGGAGCGCGAGGCCCACCACGCTGGAGTGGCTGTCTCGCTACTTCCCGGTTCCGGCCGAGGAGCTGACGGGTGAGTTCGAGAGCGGGATGTCTCCAGTGGAGGTGTGCGCGGCCACGATCCGTGCCCTTCGGGAAGTCGGCGCCGACAAAGTGTACGTGAGCAATCTGGATCCCCGATCGGCCGATCGGTTGTACGCCGAGATCACCGCCGCAGCGGAGACGTGAGCGGGCTTCCGCCCGGGATGCCTTCTAGATCGGGTTAGCGTTCCGAACCGCCGCCAGCACTTGCAGGGTCGACGCGCGGCCGCGCAGGGGTGTCGCTACCTGCACACCCTCCACGACGTCACGGATGGCCTCGTACACCTCGAGCGCGATCGCCACCCCCTCGGCGCGGGCGGCAGCGGGACTGCGGCTTTCCGCCGCTCGCATTCTCTCCAGCACGTTCTCCGGGATGACCACGTGCGGAAGCTCGTTGGCCAGGTACTCCGCGCTGCGCACCGAGACGAGAGGCCACAGGCCCGCGATGACCGGGATTCGCAGCTGCTCTTCGTCGAGGCGATCGAGCACGGTTCGCAGCCCTTCCGCGTCGAACACCGGGTGCGTGACGGCGAAGTCCGCCCCCGCATCCACTTTCCAGTAGAAACGATGCAGCTCGGCGTCCATGTCCCGCGCGCTCTGGCTCAGGGCCACGCCAATGGCGAACCGCGTCGGCTCGCCGATGGAGCTTCCACCGGGGTCCAGGCCGCAATTGAGTCGGTGAACGAGATTCGTGAGGCCGATGCTGTCGATGTCGAACACGGCCGTGGAATCCGCATAAGCCCCTGAGGCGGGAGGGTCACCGGTCACCACGAGGATGTTCCTCAGGCCCGAGGCTGCGGCTCCCAGAAGGTCGGCCTGCATACCCAGCATGTTGCGGTCGCGGCACGTGTAGTGGAACACGGTCTCGATGCCGACCTGGCCCTCGATGAGCACCGCGGCCGACACGACACCCATGCGACTCTTGGCCCTCGGAGTATCCAGGACGTGGATCGCATCCACGCCCGCTTCCTTCAGCTCCCGGCACCGGCCGATCATCTCATCCGGCTTCCAACCCCGAGGGGGGAGGATCTCGGTGGTCACGACGAACTCACCGCCGGCGATGCGGGCCCCGAATCCCGAGCGGTCCCTCAAAGGCGCCGGCTCGTGCGCCTCGACCCTCGACGCGGCCGGGCGGGGAGCCGACGGCGCTCGGGACGGCTGCATCGAGGCAACCTGGCTCCGCATCTCTCGTATGTGCGCCGGGGTCGTTCCACAGCACCCGCCGATGACCTGAACTCCCGCCTCGATGATCCGACGCGCGTATCGGGCCATGTATTCCGGGCTCGACAGGTACATGATCCGGCCGCCGACCGCGCGCGGCAGACCGGCGTTGGGCAGTGCCGAGATCGGGAGGTCGGTGACGGCGGCTAGTCTCTCGATCGTCTCCAGCATCGCGGCCGGGCCCACGGCGCAGTTGAGACCGGCCGCGTCCACGTCGAGGCCTGCCATGCGCTCCGCGAATGCCTCCACCGGAGTGCCGTAGGCCGTGTTGCCATCCGGACCGAAGCTCATCTGCCCGAATACGGTGAGGTCGGACAATCTTCGAACGGCCTGGACGGCCGCGTCGAGCTCGTCCAGGTCCGAGAAGGTCTCCAGGATGAAGCCGTCGACACCCCCGTCGATCAGCCCGGTCACCTGCCGGGCGAAATAGGCCGAGGCCTCCTCCCGCGAAGTCGCCCCCCACGGCTCGATCCGTGTGCCGAGCGGACCGATCGCCCCGAGTACGAATGCGTCTCCCCCCGCGGCCTGGCAGGCCAGCGTGGCCGCCGCACGGTTGATCTCCTCCGTACGATCCTCGAGTCCGTGGCTGGACAGCTTGACCGGATTGCTCCCGAACGTGTTGGTCTCCAGGATCTCCGCTCCCGCCCTCACGTACGCCTCGTGCACCCCACGCACGAGCTCGGGTCGGGTGATGTTGAGCTCGTCGTAGCACACGTTCACGAACACGCCACGCCGGTACAGCATGGTGCCCATGGCCCCATCCATGACGTGCACGTGACCGTCCGCCAGCCGCTCGCGCAGCGCGCTCATCCCACGCTCCCTTTCTCGTAGGCGAGGCTCGGGGCCAGCCAGCGCTCCGCCTCCGCGACCTCGACGCCCGCCCGGGCGGCGTAATCTCTCACCTGGTCTCGGCCTACCCGGCCGATACCGAAGTAGGTGGAGGCCGGGTGCGAGAAGTACCAGCCGGCTACGGAAGCAGCGGGGAGCATGGCGTAGCTGTCGGTCAGGCTCACTCCGGTCTGTCGCTCCGCGTCCAGCAGGTCGAACAGGGCGCGTTTCACGGAGTGGTCCGGGCATGCCGGGTAGCCGGGCGCGGGCCTGATTCCCCGGTACTCCTCCTGGATCAGGCCCTCGTTCTCCATCTCCTCGGAAGCCGCGTAACCCCAGTACGTCAGCCGCACCTGCTGGTGCAGGCGCTCGGCGAACGCCTCGGCCAGCCGATCGGCCAACGCCCGGACCAGGATGGCGCGGTAATCGTCGTGATCCTTCTCGAACTCGGCGCACAGCTCAGGCACTCCGTGACCGGCCGTGACCACGAAGGCGCCGAGCCAGTCCTGGCGGCCGGACTCCTTGGGCGCCACGAAATCCGCGAGTGCCAGGTTCGGTCTACCGTCGGATTTCCCGAACTGCTGTCTGAGACCGGGCACGCGGGCGACGAGATCCCGGCGGTCGGAGCCCTGGTAGATCCCGATGTCGTCTCCCAGCGCGGTCGCCGGAAAGAGGCCGAGCACACCGCTGGCCCGGACGCGGCCTCCCTCGATCATCGACTCCAGGACACCGGCCGCATCGTCGTACAGGGCTCGCGCCTGCTCTCCGAACCGAGGATCATCGAGGATGGCGGGATACCGGCCGGACAGCTCCCAGGCCTGGAAGAACGGCGTCCAGTCGATGTACGGAACGAGCTCACGGAGCGGTTGATCCTCGATGACGTGCACACCGGGCTGCCGCGGCGCGGGAGGCTCGTATTCTCCCCACGCGGTGTGGAAGGCCCTGCTTCTCGCCTGCTCCAGGGTGAGAAGCTTCCTCTCTCGGCTCCGCTCCGCGTGCTTCTCCCTCACGCGCGCGTACTCATCTCTGACCTCCTCCGCGTAGGCGGCTCCCTTTTCGGCGCTCAACAGCCGGCCGAGGACACCGACGCAACGGGATGCGTCCAGCACGTGGACCGTCGGAGACGAGTACCGCTCCTCGATCTTCACCGCCGTATGCGTTCTCGAAGTCGTGGCGCCACCGATCAGAAGGGGAAGCTCGAATTCTTCGCGTTCGAGCTCCGCG
>JBDHFS010000210.1:0-5581 GCA_039590285.1 Gemmatimonadota bacterium | reverse complement strand
GTCGCACTCCACGTTCGACCTGGCGCCTACCGCGCCCTCGTACACCTTGCACAGTCCTCGATACGAGGAGCGTCCCGTGCCCCTCGAGATCGACTTCGAGACGATCTGAGAAGTGGTACGTGGCGCGGCGTGCACGACCTTGCCCCCCGTGTCCTGGTGCTGGCCGTCGCTGGCGTAAGCGATGGACAGGATCTCGCCGTGCGCGCCCTCGCCGACCAGGTAGCACGAGGGGTACTTCATCGTGAGCTTCGAGCCGAGATTGCCGTCCACCCACTCCATGTTCGCGTTCTCGTTCACCAGCGCCCGCTGAGTCACGAGATTGTACATGTTGTGCGACCAGTTCTGGATCGTCGTGTAGCGGAAGCGAGCCCCCGGCTTCACGATGATCTCGATCACGCCGGAATGGAACGAGTCGGTGGAGTAGCTCGGCGCGGTGCAGCCCTCGATGTAGTGAGCCTGGGCGTCGTCCTCGCAGATGATCAGCGTGCGCTCGAACTGTCCCATCTGCTCGGCGTTCACCCGGAAGTAAGCCTGCAGCGGGATGTCCACATTCACGCCCTTCGGGATGTACACGAAGGAGCCGCCGGACCACACGGCCGAGTTGAGCGCCGCGAACTTGTTGTCGTGCGGCGGGACCACCGTCGCGAAATACTGCCGGAAGATGTCGGGGTAGAGCTTCAGGCCATCCTCGATGGACTCGAAGATGATCCCTTGCTCGGTCCACTCCTCCTTGAGCGAGTGGTACACCATCTCCGATTCGAACTGGGCGCCGACCCCGGCGAGGATCTTCCGCTCGGCCTCGGGGATCCCGAGCCGCTCGAACGTCTGTTTGATCTCTTCCGGGACATCGTCCCAGGAACGCTCCATGTGGTCCTGCGGCTTCAGGTAGTAGTAGATGTCATCCAGATCCAGGCTCGCGACGTCTCCACCCCAATCCGGAAGCGGCTTCGAGTAAAAGATCTCGAGCGCTTTGAGCCTGAACTCGAGCATCCACTCGGGCTCTTCCTTGTGGGCCGAGATCTGTCGGACGACTTCTTCGCTGAGACCCTTCTGAGCCTTGAATACCGGCTTCTCGTCGGTGACGAAATGGTATTTGTAATCGTCCAGTCCGAGACCGGTGACAGCTTCATTCTGCGGCATTCCGTTACCTCTGCTTGGGCTCTGCTCCACCTGCGATCGGCGCGCTATGGACACACCGCGGTTCCGGCTCCGCGCCGGTGCGGCCCTCTGTCAGCCTGCGAGCTGCGGCTCCGGCTCGTGCAGCCAGTCGTAGCCCATCTCCTCCAGGCGGTCCGCGAGCTCCGGTCCGCCGCTGTGCGCGATACGGCCCTGCAGCATCACATGCACGTGATCGGGATGGAGATAGTTGAGAATTCGCTTGTAGTGCGTGATCAGAAGCACGCCCATGCCATCGTCGCTCGCCCGGATCGTGTTGACTCCGTCCGCCACGATGCGCAGCGCGTCGATGTCGAGGCCGCTGTCCGTCTCGTCCATCACGGCCATCCGCGGTTCCAGCATCGCGAGCTGAAGAATCTCGTTTCGCTTCTTCTCGCCTCCGCTGAATCCGTCGTTCACATACCGTGCGGCGAACGAGGGATCCACCCTGAGCATCTCCAGCTTCTCCATCAGCCGTTTCTGGAAAGCGAAGATGTCCATCTCTTCTTCCTCTCCCAGTCGGGCGCTCAGCGCCGTGCGCAGGAAGTTGGAGATCGAAACGCCCGGGATCTCGGCCGGGTACTGAAAGGCCAGGAAGAGCCCCGCCCGACTTCTCTCGTCCGGCTCCATCTCCAGCACGCTCTCTCCATCGAGAAGAACGTCGCCGCGAGTGACCTCGTAGCCGGGGTGCCCGGCGATCGCCTTCGCCAGGGTGCTCTTGCCCGACCCGTTCGGTCCCATCAGGGCGTGCATCTCACCGTGTCCGACCGCGAGGTCGACACCACGCAGAATCTCGACGTCCTCGCCTTCCACTTTCGCGTGGAGGTCGCGTATTTCCAGTAGGTATTCAGCCATTCGCCGTGCGCTCCAATGATGTATCGTCTATTGACTCGGACGGGCCGGAGGGTCGCCACGCGCCCTGCCGGCCCGTCCTTTCAATCGAAACCAACCTCGATCGCGAGGCCAAATTACACTAGTTGAGAACGAGTTTCAAGTGGCTTCTACCACCCTGGGACGCCATCGTTCCGCGATTCTTCCACCCGGTATCCGAACGGGCGGGTCCAGCATAGTTTCGCCGGGGGCCGGGCGACCCCCGCGGAACGTTCGGGACGCTCGCGCCCAGCGCCGGCATATGCGTCGCCCGACCGGGTGCGCGCTCGAACCTCAGGCACAGAGGACGCCACACAATGCGAGCCGCCTTTTTCCGCCGTCACGGCGGACCCGAGGTCATGGAGGTGGGCGAGGCCCCGGAGCCGATTCCGGCGTTTGGCACGGTCATCGTGTCGGTGCGGGCCGTGGCCCTGAACCACCTGGATCTGTGGGTCAGACGGGGCCTGCCGGGTCTGCAGCTCGACCTCCCGCACATCGGCGGCTCCGACGTCGCCGGGATGATCGAAACGGTTGGCCCGGGGGTCGATGGGTGGGCTCCGGGCGATCGAGTCGTCATCAATCCCTCTCTGTGGTGCGGCGAATGTGAATGGTGCGAGATCGGCGAGCACCCGCTGTGCACGGAGTTCAAGATCCTCGGCGAGCACGTGGCGGGGGGCACGGCGGAGCGCGTGTGCGTGTCCGCTCGCAATCTGTACCGGATCCCCCCGAGCCTGGACTTTCGCGTGGCCGCCGCGGCGCCTCTGGTGTTTCAGACGGCCTGGAGGGCCCTGACCACACGCGCGCGCTTGCGGGATGGAGAGACGGTGTTGATCACGGGTGCCTCCGGTGGCGTCTCTACCGCCGCGATTCAGATCGCGACGACCCTGGGAGCGACGGTCCTTGCCGTCACCAGCGGTTCGGAGAACGTGCGTCGTGTCCAGGAACTGGGAGCATATCGGGTATTTGACCGGCTCGAAGGCAGCTTCGCGGCAGGCGTTCGTGATGCGACGGCCGGACGCGGAGTGGACGTGATCCTCGACAGTGTCGGGGAGGCGACGTGGAGCGACTGCCTGCGAAGCCTCGGCCGCATGGGTCGTCTGGTCACCTTCGGCGCTACGACGGGAGCGCGTGGGGCGGTCGAGATACGCCACATGTTCTGGAAACAGCACACTGTCATGGGATCCACCATGGCCGCGCAATCCGAGTTCGAGGCAGTCATGGGCAGGGTGGCCAGCGGGGAACTGAAGCCTACGGTGGGAGACGTGCTTCCCCTGGTGCGGATTCGTGAGGCCCACGAGGCCCTGGAAGACGGTGCTGTCTTCGGCAAGCTGGTGCTGGAGCCATGACGCGTTTGTCCCGAGTCCGCCTCGTCCCGGCGGCCGCGATGTGGCCCGCATTGTTGGCGGCGACCGTGAGCGCCGGGTGCGGAGGAGGCAACGATGCTTCAATAGATGCTGTAGCAACAGATTCGCTCGCTGTCGCAGCGACTAATATCGATTCGATTGAAGGTATGGGCCTGGAAACCCAAGGCGATAAGCGAGATGGCCCGATCCTCCCCGCCGATGATCCCTTCGTTGCGTGGGGACTCGGCACATCTATAGTTGCAGAAACAACAATTGTCATCACGCGGGTCCGGTTGCTCAACACTTCGCGGGAGCCTGCTATAATTGAGGCCGAAGCAGGCGCGGGTCGGGTGGTGGTGGACACCGTTGAGGCCGGTGACTCGGTGGAGGTGAACCTGCTCACCAGGGCGGACTCGGTTCGGCTGACGGCAGTGGGATTGTCAGGCTCCCGGATGGGCGATCGTTGGATACGCACGAGGGATGAATCGGCCAGAGCGGCGTTTCCCTAGGAACTGTGGCCTGACGACGACACCCGACCGCAGCTCGAGTCTATGCAGTACTCGGCGAACAGACAGAACCACAAATAGTTACAGGCGCCGATACGGTCTAGCACCCTTCTTGCGCGATTGAGGTCCGGCGACGAGGCGCTCAGGCGCCGGAACGCGAGGAGAGTACCATGAAGCTCGGCAGCTCCCTCTTGCTGCTGGCGGTCACGGCCGGATTGGCGGCGCTGGCTCTGAACGGAGTCAAGCATGAAGTCGTCGAAGGGGCCAAAGCCGACGCAACCTACGAGGACGCAGACGCCTGGTTCGTCTAGACCCGAACAAGAGCGGCTCCTATCATGACGGACCGCGCCACGAAGAAGGCCATTCTCGAGGCGATACAGGCGGACGTACGATTCCGCGTGGAGGGAATCGTTGACCAACTGGAGACGGACGTCCAGGAGCTCGACGACCCCGACCTGATGAACCGGGCGCTCCGTAGCGCCCTCGCGGATGTATCGGACGTGCTCGCCGAAGGTATCGTCGCCCAGGTACGCGAGAACACCAAGACGCACCCCCGGCCGGATCGTCGCTGAGCCTTCTCTTCGCCCACTCGATCCTCTGCGGGGCCGCCATCGACGCGTAGCGGACAGCTACAGAATCCCATTCGACACCTCCCGTGGACGCCTCCTTTCTCACTTGTATTGCTCATCATGCCAGCACTGTCCGATCTCCGGACGAGGTTGTATAGTACAGAGCGATGCACGGCACTCAACGGATCGAACCAGGACAGGGAGACCACGCCCCATGCGCATGAAGGAGCTTTGCGAGGCCACGGGAATGCCGCGTACGGCCATTCACCATTATCAGCGGGAGGGTCTGTTGCCGCCCGCCGAGAAGACGGCTACGAATGCAGCCGTGTATGGGCCGGAGCATGTGGGGCGGCTGGAGCTGATCCGCGCCTTGCGGGGGGACGAGCTCGGCCCTTTCGGGCTCGACAGGGTGAGAGCGATCGTGGAGATGGTGGACGGGGGCGTCGCGCCGGAGGTGGCCGCCGCTCTGCTTTCTCTTCCCGGAGCCTATCGCCCCGCCGGTGGAGCGGACTCGGGCGCCGACCGGGGACTGTCGTTGTCGGAAGTGGCCCGGGATGCGGGAATCAGCCTGTCCACGTGCCGTGAGCTTCTTCGGGCCGGTCTTCTCGTGGCAAGCGACGGGGAGGGCAAGCCATCCTTCGACGGGGCCGACGTGGGAGCCGCGAAGCTGGTGGCAGGCCTTCTGGGTGAAGGTGACATCCGGGTCACGGACCTGGAGCCCGTCGCCGAGCTCGTCGCCGAGACCGTGAGGTACGAGCGGGCGCTCATGGAGCTTTCGACCGCCCGTCTGGATCCGGCCACGGCCAGCTCACGGCGTCGGGCCATGTACCGTTCGCTGCTTGCGCTACACACATACCTGTTCGTCCGGACGATATCGGAACCGGACGAGGCAGGTTGAAACCTGAAGGCCGCCGGAACCGTCAGATTCCTCGTGGAACTCTGACGAGTGCCGGCGACCGCCGGTGAACCATGGACAGGATCTTGATGATGCGTTTTCGAGCGATGCTGTGGGGTCTCGCGTGTGCGGCCGGACTGGTTGTGAGCGTGGTAAGTCTGGCGGGTGCGCAGGAGGCGGTGAGGCAGGTGACGTTGCAGCAGGCGTTGGGGATGGCGGAGCGGAACAACCCGTTGCTGGAGC
>JBDHFS010000209.1:0-5611 GCA_039590285.1 Gemmatimonadota bacterium | reverse complement strand
GAGCGCATCGACCAGCGCATCCTCGTCAACGATGCCACCTCGGGAGAGGTTCAACAAGACGGCATCCGGGAGCATCCGGCCGATCTCCGAGGCTCCGATCATCCCCGTCGTGGACGGGGTTTCCGGCAGGCAGAGGATCACGAAGTGGCTGCGCTCCAGCACCGCCGCCAGATCCTCGGAACCGAATACCTCTCGCGCTCCCGGCGGGAGCTCGCCACCGGCCCGCGATCGAACGGCGAGAACATGCACACCCAGCGCGGCGGCTCGCCTTCCGATCGCCCGTCCGATGCCACCATACCCGACGACGGCCGCGGTGCTGCCGACAAGCTCGCGCTGGGGGTGGCCGAACGCCGCCATCTCTTCGTAAGGCCAGCGCCGATCTTGCTTGCCCCGCACGGCCACGTCCAGACCGCGCGAGAAATAGAGCATCCCCGCGATCGCCCACTCGGCGAGTGGCTGGGCATAGATACCGGCCGAGTTGGTGAAGATCACGTCGCTCTCGCGCATCTCCGGGAACAGCGACGCGCGGGCCCCGGCGGCCCCCGAGTGGACCCAGCGAAGCCTCTCGGCTGCCACGAACAGCTCGCGCGCGATCCCCCACCCGAAGTAGATCTCGGCGTCGCGAACCGTGTCCTTCACCGAGGTCGGGACTTCCCGACTGCCGTCCCCGCCGGCAAAGGCCGGCTCGCGGACGAGCTCCACGTCCCAGCCCGGACCCAGGGCCGCAGCCAGGGCTCCTGCGGTGGAATCGGGCATGGCCCAGGTGGGAAAGCGGTCCGAGTCCATCCAGGCGACTAGCCGGCGCGGGACGTCCTTCATCGTTCTCGACTCGACTGGCTCCGGGTTTCGGCGATCGGACTCAGTCGCGACGGCGCCCGAGGCCCATCCGCTCGTACGCCTCGGCGAGCGTCACGGAGGCGATCGAGCGTGCCCGTTCGGCGCCCGCCGCGAGAACCTCCCGGACCCGTTCCGGGTGGGCGCTCAGCTCCAGGGCCTTCGCGCGGATCGGAGCGAGCTCGGCCGCGATGTTGTCCGTGAGCCTGCGCTTGCAGTCCACGCAGCCGATACCGGCCGTACGGCACAGGCCGTCGATCTCCTTCCGCTCTTCCTCCGACGAGAAGAAGCCGTGCAGGGAGAACACGTTGCACACGTCGGGATTCCCCGGATCGTCGCGGCGCACGCGGGCCGGATCGGTGACCGCTGTGCGGATCACGGCCCACAGCTCGTCCTCGTCGGCGAGCATCGGGATCACGTTGTTCTGGGATTTGGACATCTTGGAAGCACCGTCCAGACCCAGGATCTTCTTGCCCTCGCCGATCAGGGGCTGCGGCTCCGGGAAGTAATCCCCGAACCGGGCGTTCCACCGACGAGCGATCTCGCGAGTCAGTTCGAGGTGCTGTCGCTGGTCCTCTCCCACCGGGACGCCATCGGCCAGGTACAACAGGATGTCTGCCGCCTGCAGGATCGGGTAATTGAGCAACCCGGCGTTCACCGTGTCCACCCGGCCGGACTTGTCCTTGAATTGCGTCATGCGGGACAGCTCCCCGAGCGGCGTCACCGTATTCAGCAGCCACTGGAGCTCCGCGTGCTCGGGAACCGCCGACTGCACGAACAGCGTGCACCGCTCCGGGTCGAGACCCGAGGCCAGAAGACCGATGGCCAGCTCCTGGATCCTCCCCTGGAGCTCTTCCGGCTCGTAGGGAATCGTCACCGCGTGCAGATCCACGATGCAGTAGATGCAGTCGTACTTCTCCGTCAGGGCCACCCAGTTCTGGATGGCTCCCAGGTAGTTGCCGATGTGGAGATCGCCGGACGGTTGGATCCCGCTGAAGACGCGGCTCTTGCCCTGAGTCATCGAGGACTGTCTGATTCGTGTGAAGAGTGCCCGGATGATGCGGATTCTGGGCACCGTCCGGTGGGACGCCGGAACGTAGCCGGGCCCGATAACCCGAGCAAGCGAGTGAGTCGTTGAGCGATTCGCCGGCCGATACCGAGGATTGGGGCGACGGGGACCTTCTGGAAGTGGCGGGCCGCGCGGCCGCCCTGGCGGCCGCCGTGCAGCGTGACGCGCGCGGCAACTTGGACCCCTCCCGGTGGGGCGAGAAGGGCCGCTCGGACTTCGTCACCGAGGTGGACCTGGAGTCGGAGCGGGTCATCGTCTCGACTCTCCTCGAGCGCTTTCCGGACCACCAGGTCCTGGCCGAAGAGGGGACCGAAAGCGAGGCGGGCAAGGACCGGCCGTCCATCCGGTGGATCATCGATCCGCTGGACGGAACGACGAACTGGCTGCACGGCTACCCGGAATACGCGGTGTCCATAGCGGCGGAGGATGCGGAGGGTCTGCGAGCGGCGCTGGTCCTCGACTCGGCGACCAGCGAGGTGTTCGAGGCGGCGCGGGGCGGCGGCGCGCGGCTGGATGGCGCGCCCATCCAGGTTTCCGATATCGCCGACCTCGACCTCGCCCTCGTGGGCACCGGGTTCCCGTTCAAGAAGTTGCACATCCTGCCGGCCTACCTCGAGGCCTTCGCGCGGATACTCCGCTCCACCGCGGGCATAAGGCGGGGTGGGGCTGCGGCGCTGGACCTGTGCAACCTCGCGTGCGGGCGGCTCGACGCGTTCTGGGAATACTGGTTGATGCCGTGGGACGTGGCGGCGGGCGCCTTGATCGTGAGGGAAGCCGGCGGCGTGTTCGAGGAGCTGGACGTTCCTGGCATCGAGGGCGGTGACGCGACGTCGGGACGGAGCGGAGCCATGCCTGAAGGGCTCGGCCCGGGCCCGTTCCTGGGAGCGAACGCGGAGCTTGCGAACGAGTTCCGGAGGTTGGTGCGGGGGGGCCTGCCGCGCTGAAGGTGCACGCCGGACAGCTTACAGAAAGCCCGCCTCACCCATCCACCGGTCCAACACCAGCAAGGACCACGTCTGGTCGTGGTCCAGCCGCGGGATGCGGCCGCTACGCAGGATGCCCGCCCGCGCGAGACGCGCGAACGCTGTCCCGAGCAGGTGCGGCTCGCGTCGCGTCCAGTCCCTGACGGGCAGGCCGAACCCCTTCTTCGGCCTGTCGAACAGGCCCTGCGGAACCCGGTCTTTAAGCAGCTCGCGCACGACCAGCTTACCCTGCCGCATGCGGGGATCCCTGAGAAGCCGCGTGTCCAGCGAAAGGACGAACTCCACCAGGCGGTGATCGAGCAGCGGCGGCCTTGCTTCCAGTGAATGCGCCATGCTGGCCCGGTCCACCTTCGTGAGCAGGCCGCCCGGCAGGTGGGCGTGGATGTCGGCCCACTGAAGACGCTTCAGGGGATCCAGGTCCTCGCGCCAGAACCGACGGATGTGCCACAGGTCGTCGTAGTCCGTATCCATGAGGTCCGGTGAAAGAAGGTGCCGCTTCTGACGCACGGTAAATGCCGGAAGGAACGTGGCGTAGCGTTCGAGCCCGGTGGCCGCGCGACGTCCGAGAGATCGCCCTGCCTTCGAGAAAGGCGGAACCCGGCCGTCGAGCCACCGGCGCAACGGTGTGGAACGGTAGGTCGGGTACTTGTCATAGTACCGATACCCGAGGAACAGCTCGTCGCCACCTTCGCCCGACAGGGCCACCTTCACGTGCCGGGCGGCCATTCGTGAGACCATCCACGCGGACCAGGCGGCGCTGTCCCCGAATGGCTCGTCGAACAGGCGCGGAATCGTGGCGATCGCCTCAGACAGGTCTACGGCGGTTGCCGGCTCCTCCAGGTGATCCGTGCCGAAATAAGAGGCGACGGAGCGAGCGGCCTCGGCTTCGTTGAAGCGTCCCGAGTCCACGGCAAGCGTGTAGGTGCGTGGACGATCGAGATGCGCCGTCAGGGTCGTCGAGTCGATTCCTCCGCTGAGGAACACCCCCACCGGTACGTCGGCGAGCGTGTGTTCCGGGACGGCCTCGGCCAGCAGCTCGCCGAGTCTCAGCGAGGCCGCGCCCATGTCAGTGATCGTTACGTCAGCCACCGGCTCCCAGAAGCGCCGGGTCGCAAGCCTCCCGTCCTGCCAGGTCAGCGTGTGGGCGGGCGGGAGCCTACGAATCCCGGCGTAGATCGTCTTCGGATGCGGAACGTATTTGTACGAGAAGAAGTCGCGAAGCGCGGTCCTGTCCATCTCGGGCCGGTCGATCTCGAGCAGGGCCTTGATCTCCGACCCGAACGCGACGCCGCCCGGCACCGCGCGGTAAAAGAACGGCTTGATTCCGAGGCGATCGCGCGCCACGAACAGTCGCCGCTTCCGGGCGTCCCAGATGGCGAAGGCGAACATTCCGCGGAGCCGGCCCACCATGTGTTCGCCGTCACGCCGATACAGGTGCAGAAGGACCTCGGTGTCGGACCCGGAGACGAAGGGGCCCGGAAGAACGCTCCGAAGCTCCTGGAAGTTATAGATCTCGCCGTTGTAGACGATGGTGAAAGGACCCAGAGACATCGGCTGGCGTCCGGCTGAGGACAGATCCAGAATCGAGAGACGTGTATGGCCGAGACACACTCCGTCGCTCTCCCAGACACCACTGTCGTCCGGCCCGCGGTGAGCCAGGGTCCGCGTCATCCCGTGGACGGTTTCCCGCGACGGAGACCCGGAGACGATCCCCGCGATCCCGCACATTCCTCAGGACCCGAAGTCGCCGGAAGGCCCGGTTTCTTGCATCGGCCGTCGTTCGGTCTTACGCATTGGCTGTGTCCGGAATTGAACGGAGACGGCTCTTCGTCGGCGAATACGATAGCGGATAATCAGGCTCCACGCTTCCGCACAAGGCGGGCAGAGAACTGAATGGCCTATTCCGTCAAGACGATCTACTACACCATTCAGGGCGAAGGGGCTCAGACAGGCAGAGCGGCCGTGTTCTGCCGGTTCGCCGGGTGCAACCTGTGGTCGGGTCACGAAAACGACCGGGAGTCAGCCACCTGCCCGTTCTGCGACACCGATTTCGTAGGCACGGATGGCCCGGGTGGTGGCAGGTATCATGAGGCCCGGGAGCTCTCCCGCGCGATCGAAGACGCGTGGCCGGGAGGGGGCGACAGGCACGCTGCTCGGCAGAATCCTCTCGTCGTGTGCACCGGAGGCGAACCGCTGCTCCAGCTCGACGAAGCGGCTGTGCAGGCCCTGCACGAGGCGGGTTTCGAGGTGGCCGTCGAGACGAACGGCTCGTTGGAGGCGCCGGCCGGCCTGGATTGGATCTGTGTGAGCCCCAAGGCCGGAGTTCCGCTCAAGCTGAGGAGCGGTAATGAGTTGAAGCTCGTCTACCCGCAGGAAGAAGCGCCACCCGAGGAGTTCGCGGGTCTGGACTTCGAGTATTTCTCTCTACAGCCCATGGACGGTCCGCGGCGAGCGGAGAACACGAAGCTGGCGGTGCGGTACTGCCTCGAAAACCCGCAGTGGCGGCTGAGCCTGCAAACGCACAAGTATATCGGAATCGACTGACTCCAGGAGCGACCGGGGTCCGTCAGGCGCGGGATGATCTCCCGGCGAGGGTCTGCTCCACCGCGTTCGCCAGCGGCTCCGCTCCGAAGCGTACCGCGTCCGTGGACGGCAGACCCGTGATCTCGCCAGCCTCGTCCACTAAGCGCCGCGCCTCCTCTTCGGGCAGATGGTGCGTGTTGGC
>JBDHFS010000208.1:0-5668 GCA_039590285.1 Gemmatimonadota bacterium | reverse complement strand
GCCTTCAATGTAGGGGAACAGCTGCCGTCCGGCTACCGAACAACCGTTTCCCGACAGGCTCTTCAGTAGCTCCCGCGCGATGACCAGGCGCTGAATCTCGCTCGTTCCTTCGCCAATCTCGAGGATCTTGGCGTCGCGCATCATCCGTTCCACGGGGTACTCGCGGGAGTAGCCGTAACCTCCCAGCAACTGGACGGCGTCAATGGCCACGTCCATCGCCGCCTCCGACGCGAAGAGCTTGGCCATGGAGGCCTCCTGCTTGTGCGGTCGGTTCGCAATTCGCAGCCGCGCCGCGTGGTAGGTCATGAGTCGGGCCGCGTGGATTCTCGTCGCCATGTCGGCGAGCTTGAATTGGATGCCCTGGAATCGGTTGATCTTTCGGCCGAACTGCTCGCGCTCGTCCGTGTATCGAAGCGCCTCTTCCATGGCTCCCTGTGCGAGGCCTACGGCATGGGCCGCGATGCCTATGCGACCCCCGTCCAGCGTATCCAGGAATACGCGAAATCCGTCGTTCTCGTCGCCCAGCAGGTTCTCCGCCGGGACCCGCACGTCTTCCAAGATCAGCTCTCGAGTATCGGACGCGTTCCAACCCAGCTTGCGCAATTTCTTTCCGGTCGAGAATCCCGGCATCGGCTCAAGATCCTCGCTGTGCCCGAAACCGACCTCCCGTGCCTCCGCGAGGTCACACGTCTCCTTGTTCATGATGAAGGCGCTGACTCCCTTGTTACCCTCCCCCGGCGCCGTCACGGCAGCCACGACGAACACTTCGCCTACTCCGGCGTGCGTGATCCAGGTCTTCTGACCGTTCAGAACGAAGTGATCGCCATCGCGCACCGCCGTCGTCAGCATCCCGCTGGCGTCCGAACCCGAGCCTGGCTCCGTGAGCCCGAAGCCGCCGAGGACGGTCCCGTCGGCGAGAGGAGTCAGATACTTCCGCTTCTGCTCCTCCGTTCCCCAGCGGTAGATGGGCGTGCCGCACAACGAGGTGTGAGCGCCCACCGTGATCGAGTGGCTCGCATCGACGCGGGCCAGTTCCTCCGAAACGACGACGGAGGCCATGAGGTCCATGCCGGCCCCCCCGTACTCCTCTGGCCACGGAATGCCGAATAGGCCAAGCTCGGCCATCTTCGCGGCATTCTCCCACGGGAATTCCTCCCGGTCGTCGAGCTCCGCCGCCACCGGAGCGATCTCGGTGGCGGCGAACTCCCTCACCATTTCCAGGAGCATCACGTGGTGATCTTCGAGATACAAATCCAGGTCGGTCATCTGTGCGGAGCTTCCCTTCTCGAACACGGGCCCTCGGGGGGCGGGGGCCGTCGGATAAAAGTCTTACGTTGCGTGAGGAGGGCGGAGTCCGCTCGGGACTCCGCCCTCTTCACAAACTACGGGCAAGGCCGTGGGGCGGAAACCGGATCCGGGCGTCGTCGGATCAGATCTCGGGACGCTCGTATCGCTCCAGCCATTGGAAGCCGAGGTCGTCCCGCCGGGCCAGGTAGACGGACTCCTCGCCAAAGCCGATCACGTACCGACCCTCCGGTAGCACGACCGTGCCGACGTGCTGGCCACGGCGGTCGAACACATCGATGACGGGGGGATCGCCAGCCGGTTCGTACCGGGCGACCCACAGACGGTCGTCAGGTGCGATGTTGACACCGTCCGGATCGAACGGAGGTTTTTCCTCGGGCCACTGAAAGCGGTCCACGGAGGGCGCTCCACGGCCTCCGCCGCGGCGCATGCGAGCGTTCATCTGACCGTTCTCGTTGGTGACCATCATCATGAGACCGTTCGCTGCCACATCCTCCGCCCACTCCTCTTTGTCGGCCTGCTTGACCGGTACCGGCTCGTAGGGAACCGGAGGACCGGAGACCACCCCTCCGTCGGGTCGGATCCAGTCCACGTGGTAGTCACCCGCGCGCACCACGGCGACGCTACCATCCGGACCGATCGCCCATCCGTCCTGCGGGCTCAACGGCACGGGTGAGATCTGTTGTTGCACGTTCCCGGCGCCGCCCGACGTACGCTCTGTGACGTCACGAAGCTTGACCCGGGCTACGGCTTCCGGGTCGCCCCCACCGTCGGGGCTCCAGCGAAGCACGTCGGCGGTGTCCCTGATCTCGCCGTCTCCCTGGGGCCGGTAATAAAGGCGGCCCGCAGCGTCGACGCCCTGTGGAAGGATGATCAGCAGGCCCGCTTCCGCGGTCTGCACGACGGGAATCGTCCTTCCGAATCCGTAGTCAGGGCCTATGACCGTGAGTCGTCCGTTGCCGAGATCGGTCATCACGGTCGAGTCGCCGGGCCATGGGAACAGGACGTCGGGTTGCCGGTATTCGTCCGGCCCCTGTCCCTGACGCGAGATGGTCTGTGAGCCGGTCAGGCTCTCGTCCAGCGCGTACAGGCTCTCCTCGAGCGCGTCCGAAACGAGCAGTCGGCCATCGTCCAGCTCGCGCACACCGCTAATCAGGCTGAAGGGCTCCTCGAACACGGCCGTCGGCTTTCCCAGCACCACCGGCTCCTGGGCCGGCGCCTCGACGGGGGCCACCCACGGAATCGCCGATACGGCGGCGACCGTGGACATGAGCATCCCACTCCACAAGAATCGCATTCCAAACCTCCATCGGCACTCATCAGTTCATCGTCCCGCGCTGACGGAACGCTCGCCTTCCCTCGAATAGACGCGCGGCGCAATCTCACGGTTGCCCGTCGAATCCGCACCTGTCGCAGCCGGAGCAGCGCGGGGGACTCTCACCGAAGTACCACGCCATGAACGATCGCCGGCAGCCCGACGTACGCACATAGGACACCATCCGATCGAGGCGGCGGCGGGCGCCCTTGCGTCCATGCCGGATGGAGGAACGGAGCTCGCCAAGTTCGGGAGGTCGCGCGGCAAGCAGTGCCGCGCCGGCTCCGCGACGGAGACACCCGTGCTGGAGGAGGATACGGGCCGTAGCCTGGCGACCCGGATCCACCCGGTCCGGAGATATCGTGTTCCGAAACCGACCGTCGATCTCCTCCTCGAGGCTCATTCCGGGCGCCGCTCGTCTCCACGCCTCCAGCACCGCTCGCGCTGAAGGCCACGCCGCTCGGATGCGCGCCGCGTGCATTCTCCGGTCAGTCGGGAGGGAGAGGAGGACACAGCGAGCGGGTTCGCCGTCTCGCCCGGCACGACCCGCCTCCTGTACGTAGGCTTCGAGCGCTCCCGGAATCCCGATGTGACATACGAGACGGATGCGCGGATGGTCGATGCCCATCCCGAACGCGCTCGTGGCGCATACGACGCGCACCTCGCCCGCCAGAAAGCGTTCTTGGACCCGGTGACGGATATCGTCGTCCATTCCGGCGTGGTAGGGGTTCGCGCGCATCCCGATCCGGCGCAGTAGCTCAGCGATCCGAACGGCTCTCGAGCGCGTCGTGACGTACACGATGGCGGCCCCCGTCGGATGCGAACGAAAGACAGAGCGGACGGCGCGGGCTGCCTCTTCCGCACACGCTTGAACTCCGGGCAGAATAGAGGCCTCCCAACGGAGATTGGGCCGGTCCGAGGGCGTGATGACCCGGAAGGGACTCTGGAGACTCAGATTCTGGACGATGTCGGCTCGCGTTCGGGGGGTTGCGGTCGCGGTGAAGGCGGCCACCGGAGGACGACCCACCGAGTGAACGAAGCCGCGGATCTGGCGGTAGGAAGGTCGGAAGTCATGACCCCACTCGCTGATGCAGTGCGCTTCGTCCACGATCACGCGCACCGGGCTGCGTTCCAGGAACTGGGCTCGAAACGAGGCGCTCTCGAGTCTTTCCGGGGACGCGTAAAGGAGGCGCAGTGAGCCCGCCGCCAGCCCTCGCAGCGTCGACCGCACCTCGACCGCCGGCGTAGCCGATGTGATCGCAGCGGCGGGGAGCCCACGTCCGCGGAGGGCAGCCACCTGATCCTGCATCAGGGAGATCAGCGGGCTGACGACCAGGCTCGGCCCGGCCGTCATTAGGGCGGGAAGCTGAAAGCAAAGGGATTTGCCTCCGCCGGTGGGTAGAACGGCGAGGACGTCTCGGCCAGCCAGCATCGCCCGTACGATCGACAGCTGCCGCGGACGGAAGCCTCGATGGCCGAACAGGCGCCCCAGGGCGGCTTCGGGGCTCTCCTTCGTGTCCACTGGCAACGGCAGCTCGCCCTCCTTCCCAGAGGAGCGTCGCGAGCAGTTTCACGGCGACGTCATCGCCCGACGCTGGCCGGCGCGCCGATCCACCCGCCGGGCCGATCCGTTTGGGGACTCGCGCGTGCGAGTCACGCGCGTGGGAGGTCACGGCCGAGCCTCTTAGATGACCGACCGTTGAGCGGCGCGCTCCACACTTCCAGCGCGCCCGGGATCGCTCGGGGTCGGAGGCCAGATGAAACGTAAGTCGAGCCGGGGGCTGGCGATGGACCTTGTGACGTGGATGGTGGTGGCCGCCGCCCTGACGTTGCTCGCGTGGGAGCGTGTGATTCCATGGCTGCACGACCTGTCGATCATAGACCCCGGAGATCGCGTGGGAGCGGATCTTGCCCTGGTCGACGCGAGCACGGGAGACAGGTTGGCCGTGGCAAGCGACTCGCCGACCCTCGTCTTCGTATTCCGCTCCACGTGTCCGGCATGCAAGAGGGCGACTCCCGGCTGGAGCGAAGCGGCCCGGGTTGCTGGCTGGCGCGTTCTGGCCGTCGGCCTGGAGCCGGCGGCGGCAGCGGTCGCCTACATCCGGGATCGAGTGGCAGCGGCCCGACCCACGGTCCCCGTCGATGTCGACGAGTTCACCCGCATACTCCGAGTCCAGGTCGTGCCCACGACCCTGGCCATAGACCGCGAGGGGCGGCTCGCTATGCGTCGGGCCGGCCCTCTGGAGGACAGCGACATCAGGACGCTGCGCCGCCTGGCTGGCGCCTCCGAACGTTGACTCCCAAGAAAGGAGCTACGCATGAGACGACTCCTCCTGGCCTCCGTCCTTCTCGCGCTCGCCGGCCCGCCGCCGGCCCGGGCCGCGGGCGCGGTGCGGCCGGCCCTGTGCCAGGACTACTGCGGCGAGAGGGCGGCCGCCAACTGCGAGCGAATCGACTCGTGGAGGTGCACATGGTACATCCTCGGCTGCCTCGCCGGGTGCAACATCGCGTCCCTGTGAGGCGCGGCCTCGCCAGGGGCAACCGGAAAGGAGAGATGCATGAGGTGGAGGATCGGAACACTCGCCGCGGCCGGGACCGTAATCGCGCTGACGGCAGCCCCGCCGCCGACTCCGGCCGCCGTGGCGGCAGTCAGGAAGTGGTGCATGACGTACTGTGACGTCATTCACGTCGGGTGCAAGAAGACGATCGGATGGCTGGACCAAGAGGCGTGTGAGGAGTGGCATAAAGGCTGCCTGGATGGCTGCCGCGTCGCCGAGTGAAGGAACGCCGGAAACGGTAACGGGAGGGGCCGCCGCGACGGGGCCCCTCTCCGCTCGTGCATCACTCCCCGCGCTTCAGAAAGCGAAGCGCGAGGGCCGTGACGAGGATACCTACCCCGAAGCCCGAAGCGAAATCACTCCCGGCAACGACGCCCCCATACCACACGATGGCGCCGAGGGCGGCGAGGATCAGTTGCAGGCGCAGCCATGCGCGGGCTTCCGTAGACAGACTCACGTCGGCGGTCGGGGCGTCGTCAGGTGACGAGAG
>JBDHFS010000207.1:0-9944 GCA_039590285.1 Gemmatimonadota bacterium | reverse complement strand
GCCGCCCAGCTCTGCCTGGACGTCTGCCACGCGGCCACCGTGTGGATCAGCAGAAAGGCGATGAGGCCGACGCGGAAGCCCCACAGAAACCACTCGTGGCCGAGGAAAGGCTCGCCGAAGCTGCGCAAGCCCTCCGCGTAATGGTTGAAGGCCTCCGGACCGAGGTAGACCTTCAGGTTCCCGAACATGTGTACGATCACGAACAACACGAAGATCGCACCCGATACGGCCATCGTATACTTTTTGCCGACCGAAGTGCTGTACAGGGAGTAAACCCGTCTCATAGGCCACTCCTCAGGTCGAGGATAGGTGAGGGTAACTTCGTATGATATCGACATGTGAACGGTGTAACAAGACACTCAGGCGGCCGTTCCGGAGGACCGGGGAACTACCGTTGTCACGGGGTGTTGTAGCTGTCCGCGTGGGGGTGTAGACTGTGCCTTCGGCCTGCGATCAACCTTCCCGGGAGAATATGATGAGAGTTCCGTTCGCCGCCGCGGCGGCGGCCCTTGCCCTGGCCGCCTGTTCGGGCATCTCGACGACCTCGGACTGGGATGAGTCCTTCGACTTCAGCGGCCTGTCCACCTACGCGTGGATGGATCAGGGACTCGAGGGCGGAGTGAGTGAAATCATGCTGCGCCGTATGTACATGGCGGCCGACGAGACCCTGGAGGGCCGGGGCTTCACCAGGACCGACGAGGAGCAGGCCGACTTCATCATGGCGTACCACGCGGGGGCCCAGGATCGGCAGCAGTACGATACTTACGGGTACGGAGCCGGAGGCTGGTGGGGAGGCTACTGGGGTGGAGGCATGACCACCACGACCGTGCGCACGTATACCGAGGGGACGCTGATCCTGGACGTGATCGATCGGGACAGCAACGAGCTGGTGTGGCGGGGGAGCGCGTCGAGGACGATCGACCAGATGGAAGCCCCCGAACAGCGCGTCGAGAGCATTCGAAAGGCCGTGGAAGAGATGCTCAGGGACTTCCCGCCCGGCTGACCGCAACCCCGCGGACCCTGGCTCGATGGCTCCTTGGGGGCGCGCTCTTCCCGAGGGGCTCCGTGCGTCAACGCTCCCAGTACCGAGCCTTCCGAGGCAGGATGCCCCTGAGACCGCCGGTGGGATCAGGAACGTCTCCCAGGTGCCTCGGAATGACGTGGATATGGGCGTGGGGGAGGGTCTGTCCCGCCGCCATCCCGTCGTTGATACCGATGGTGAACGCGTCCGGCCGATGCTCGTCGCGAAGTCTGTCACGCACATCGGCCACAAGAGCCCACAGGGCCGACCGCTCGCCTTCGGAGAGATCGAAGATGCTCTGGACGTGGCGCCTCGGCAGCACGAGTGTATGGCCGTCGGCAGCCGGATACAGGTCGGGCGTTGCCACGGCGAGCTCGTCCCCGAACCATGTCCGGGCCGCGGGAAGGTCACAGAACGGGCAGTCGTCGTCCACGAAGCCCTCCTGAGGCGCGGGTCATGTAATAAGCTACCGAGTGGCGGGTCGTGGTGCACCCGTCATGGCGCCGTAGAGAACGAAGTGTGGAGGCACGATGAGTGAAGGGCGAAGACAGGGCTCGCCCTACGAGGTCGCACCTGGAATCCGCGCGTGCTGGGAACCGCACGCCGCGGCCGTCTTGGCCTACGAGTCTGGCGACACTGCGGCCGAGATCCAGGTGACGGACGATCTCGGCGACACGGACGCCCTGCCCGTGGCGTACTTCTTCCGCACCGAGGATGAGCTTCCCCCCATGGAGCGTCGAGCGCTCGCCCTGTGCCGGGGGCGCGTCCTCGACCTCGGTGCGGGGGCGGGAGCCCACGCCCTCACCCTTCAGGCACGGGGGCTCGACGTGACCGCCGTGGAAATCCTCCCGGAGCTGGTGGATCTCATGACGAGGCGCGGGGTTCGTGACGGGCGCCCCGGCAGCGTCTTTCACCCGCCGGAAGGCCGCTGGGACACGATCCTGATGCTCATGAACGGGCTCGGGCTTCCCGAAACCCTCGCCGGACTCGAGAGGTTTCTCACTGGAGCGGAGGAGCTGCTCGAGCCGGGAGGCCAGATCCTGGCCGATTCGACGGACATGCGACCCTTCGCCACAGGCCGGGATCCGGGCGGCACGGATCTTCCCATTCGTGACGACGGACGTTACGTGGGGGAGATACAATTCCAGCTGACATACGGTGACAGGGTCGGGGAGCCCTTCAGTCAGCTCTACGTCGATCCCGACACGCTGTCGGCTGTCGCCGCGAGATACGGCTGGAGGACGGAGATCGTGGACACTGGAGCGCACGGTGGATACCTGGCCCGCCTGCAGCCGTGGCCTGGAGAGCGGGAATAATGCCAAATAGGTTTGCGCAGTGCGGTAGTCCAGGAGGACGAAGAGGATGAGCGAAGGCGATACCCGGCCGGGCGACCAGACTGTAGTGAACGGTCAGGCTGAACCGGGTGGTGCGGTCAACGGAAACGACGCTGCGGAACCTCTGCGTATCCAGACGCCGGCGCTGTCTCCCGAAGACTCCCGTCAGATGTACAAGGCGATGGAGCGCTCGCTCCGGGAGCTGTGGGGTGTCGTCGACGGTCTGGCGGCGGTCATGCCGCCCCGGCCTACCTACTACCGTGTCACCATCTTCGGCTCGTCTCGGATGCATCCGGGAGACGAGCTGTATCTCGAGGTCAGACGGCTCGCGGTGGAGCTCTCCGCCATGGGGTGCGACATCGTCACGGGCGGAGGTCCGGGACTCATGCAGGCCGCCAACGAAGGAGAGCTGCTCGGAGACGTGACCAACCGGACGTATTCGATCGGGCTCAACGTCGAGCTCCCGCACGAGCAGTCGCCCAATCCATTCGTCGAGAAGCTGTACCACCACGGGACATTCTTCTCACGCCTGCACCATTTCGTCCAGCTTTCCAGCGCGTTCGTGGTCATGCGGGGGGGTATCGGGACGACGCTGGAGGCCCTGATGGTGTGGCAGCTCTGTCAGGTCGGGCACCTGAAACGGAGACCCTTGATCATGGTGGGCGGAATGTGGCGAGACCTGGTAGAGTGGGGCCGCCGGCATTGGAACTCCAGCGACGGAAACCTGGCCGATCCGGAGGACCTGGAGATACCGGTGTGCGTGGACACCGTCGACGATGCCGTGGCCGTCATCCGGGCGAACCTCCAGGAGTGGGACTCGGACGCGTCCTAGTCCAGAGAGAAGGACTCTCCCCTTCCCGGTATCGCTACGTCCGCCGTCCCGCCGGCGCGAATCTCCTCGGCGAGTGAGGTGGAGGCATCTTCCTCGCCGTGAACCAGAAAGTAGCTCAGCACCCGGCCCGCTTCCCGCACGCTCTCCGCCCAGTCGATCAGTTCCGCTCGCCCCGCATGCGCGCTGTAGGAATCAGCCCTCACGATCCGGGCTCTCACACGGACGGGATCGCCGAAGATGCTCACTTCGGGGTGCCCGTCGAGGAGCTTTCTCCCCAATGTGTTCGCCGCCTGATAACCCACGAACAGGATGGTCGTGCTGCTGCTGCCGACGTGCGCCCGGAGATGATGCAGGATACGTCCCCCCTCGCACATCCCCGATGCGGCGATGATCATGGCCGGACCCTTACGGGAGTTCAGCGTCTTGGACTCCTCGGCCGTGCGAACGTAACGCAGGCGTCGGAAGCCGAGCGGGTCTCCGTCCGAGTCACGAGCGATCGTGGCCAGCATCTCACGGTCGTAGCATTCCGGGTGCTGGGCGTAGACCTCCGTGACGTTGATGGCCAGGGGACTGTCCACGAACACGTCGATCGGGGCCAGATCCCCGTCCTCCCACAGCTGGTTGAGCCTATACACCACCTCCTGGGTCCGTCCGACGGCGAACGCCGGGACCAGCAACTTTCCGCCTGAATCGTAGATGGATTCGGCGCACTCACGCAGGTAGTCGCGGGCTTTCGAGGGCGGCTCGTGCTCGCGGCTCCCGTATGTGCTCTCCATGATCACGTAGTCGGCATCCCCGGGTATCGCAGGATCGCGCAGGATCGGAAGACCCCGCCGGCCGATATCGCCTGAGAACACGAGGCGGCGGGTGCGACTGCCCTCCGTGATGTCGAGGACGACTCCGGCCGATCCGAGGATGTGGCCGGCCTCGATGAAGTGGGCCCGGATCCCAGGCGCCGGCTCGAAAACCCTGCGGTATCCGACCGGGCGGAAGCGGCGGAGCGCCTTCCGGGCATCGCCGATCAGATACAGGGGCTCGAAGGGTCGCTTTCCCTGCCGGCGACGCCGCCGGTTGACGAACCTTACGTCCGACTTCTGAATGTGGGCCGAGTCGACGAGCATGTGTTGGCACAGGTCCCGCGTCGCCGACGTCGCGTAGACCCTCCCCTTGAAGCCGGCTCGTACGAGAGTAGGCAGGTTGCCGCTGTGGTCGATGTGCGCGTGGGAGAGTATCACGGCATCGATCGAGGAAGGATCGAACGGAAAGTCCCGGTTCCGCTCGAAGGCGTGCTTGCGACGACCCTGGTACAGGCCGCAGTCCAGCAGGATCCGGCGGCCGCCGGCAGCCACGAGATGCATCGAGCCCGTAACCTCCCGGGCGGCGCCCCAGAATTGCACCTCCATATCGTCCCCTTCCTCTTGACCCTGCGCTCCAGAACCGTCGTACGATTGCAGGCCGGCGCCGTCCCGGCCAGTCTCCGGTGGATTCAGGACGGCGACGGTGTCCGCCCCAAGCGCCGTCGGAGCGTTGAGGCCAGCAGGTATTCGGCGCGGCGACCCATCAACCTTTCACGGTGGCCGGGTATCTCAGTCTTTGATAGGATCGCGGCGAATCCCCATCCCACACGCGCACAGGAGAGTTGCACGATGCTGCGAAAGGACTTCGCCCGGGAGCTCCGGGTCCGGCTTTACCTCTTCCTCGCGATTGCGATTCTCGTGCCCGCGTTTCCGACGGGTGCTTCCGCTCAGGACAGCTACGAGCTACCAGGCGAGAATGTGGCGATCTGGAATCTGGCCGGCTCCGTCAATGTGACGGGTGGCGGCTCGGCTGTCGCGGTCGACGTGCGGCGCGGAGGCGCCGACGCGAGTCGACTGGAAATCGCCACCGGCGGCCTGGACCTGGACGATCTCGGGCAGGTGAGCACCTTGCGCGTAGTCTATCCGGGTGACGAGATCGTATTCGCCGGTACGGGCAATACCGAAGTCAGGGTCCGGGACGATGGAACGTTCTTCCGCGGGGGCGACGACCGGGGGCGCAAGGTGAAGATCCGCGAATCCGGGAGCGGTCTGGATGCCCACGCGAATCTGGAGGTGCGCGTGCCTCGGGGCCACACCGTGCTCGTGCACCTGGCGGTGGGTGAAGTGAGCGTATCCAACGTGGATGGCGACCTCACGGTTGACGTCGGATCGGCCGATGTCACGGCCTCGGGCACGAGCGGACGGCTCCTCGTGGACACCGGATCGGGCGACGTCGAGGTGGACGGGGCGCGTGGCGATTTGGTCGTGGACACGGGCTCCGGCGACGTCGTGGCGCGTGACGTGGGTGATGGAGATCTCCTGATCGACACCGGGTCGGGCGATGTGTCCGGCGGCACGATCTCGGTGGGCTCACTGAACGTCGACACGGGTTCCGGTGCCGTGACGCTCGCGAGCGTCACGGCATCGGAGCGGCGACGTGGAGATCGGATTCGACGCGAGTCCGGACGGGATCGGTGTGGACACCGGCTCCGGTGACGTGAGTCTCACCCTGCCGGCCTCCTGGGCCGCGAGTGTGGAGCTCGATACCTCCTCCGGAGAGATCCACTCGGACTTCCAGATGATGGTGGAGGAGATGGACGAGGATTACTTCCGCGGCCGCGTCGGCGATGGGGGCGGCGAGCTCTCGGTGGACACCGGCTCGGGAGATATCCGGCTCCTGCAGGGCTGAGCGCCGGTCCCGTGGCGACCGTCCGACCGGGCGGTCGCCTGCCCGCAACGCTGCCCGTCCTTCACTGAACCGGGCTCACGTCCCCCGGACGGGCCCTCCCCTCCATGGTTCGATCGACGTGGCTCTCCTGGCTGCTCCCACGGCAAGCTGGGCGCGCGCGGCTCGAGTATCCCTAATCACCACGGTCTCGGCCAGCTTGTCTTCCAGGCCCTGCCGGTTTCGGTCCCACAGGATGCGAAGAAAGCCTTCCATCCCCGTAAACAGGGATGCGGCGTAACCGCCGAACCGTTCGAACGACACCCAGTAGCTGATGGCACTTCCGTCCAGTCGCAGCACACGAATGCCGAGGAGCCTCTTGCCTGGCGTTCGACCCTTGAAGAAGGCGGTGAGGAATGTGAAGTAGAGGCCCGACCACCCGATTCCGAGCCCCAGCTCGTCGAGAAGACCTGTGATCGTGCCGATGATGCCCCTGTCCCGCTCCGCCTCCAGCGACTCCTCCGCCCGAGTCAGCTCCGACGAGAGAGTCTCGTTTCGCGCCTCCAGTCGTACGATCTGCTGCTCCCGCGCATCCCATTCTTCCGGGGCCAGACGCCGGCCGAGCAGGGGAGCGATCCTCGCCACTTCCGTCGAATCGGATGCGGCTCGGGCCGCCCGGTACGCGGCGAGGAGTGAATCCAGGGGCAGGCTCGCGTGGTTCGGCGTCGGCTCCGCCGCCCCGATGGCCCGCTCGATCGCGCGCAACTCCGGCCCCTCCGCATCCTCCGAAACTTCGGAAAGCACGGCTTCCATTTGATCTCGCGGGATCCCCTGCTCCTCAAGCCGTTCCACGATTCGAGATGCGGCCGCCTCCGCCTCTACGGAGTCCGCGCTCCCCAGGATCGACACCAGGTCCGCCGCGGCCCCGAGCGTCACGGGGATCGCCTCGCCGGTCTGGCTATCGGTCTCGAACAGGACGGTGTCCTCGTCGAGGAAGGTGGTCGTCCAGAGTACGGTGACCACGACGAACACCACCATGGCTCCCGCGCATCCGATGGCGCCACGAGCGAACTTGCTCCCCAGGCCCGCCTTTCGGCCGCGGAAGGCCAGCCAGAAGAGAAAGACGCCGGCCGTGAGCGCGAACAGCACGCCGCGGGCGTTGGCCAGAAGCCCGATCAGGGCAAGGTCGATCAGGATCGCCAGCGCTCGCCGCCACGGGCGCGCCAGCGGCAGTCCCAGAAGCTCCGGCGCCACGGAAAAGGCGTCCGGCGTGACAATCGTGCGGGGATCCTGGCCGTTCGACATCGGAGAAAGGTAAGAGGCCGATCGCCCGGTCGACAATCCGATCCGGCCGCTTCCCCGCCCAAGCGACCTGCGTGAGAAGGGGGCGACGGCCCTGGGACCGCCGCCCCTGGCATTCAGGGCCGTGGAACTCGCGAGATCAGATGGACAGCGCTCTCATCCGCCGGTCGATCCGAATCGGAGCCATGGGCATGTGCGGAACCTCGATCACCTCCGCCCCGTGCGGACCGACCTCGATTCTCGGCATGTGGAACTCGAACGAAGGCATCTCGTCGAGTCGCATGAAGTTGCCTTCATCGAAGTGCATCTCGAACGGCTCGGCGAACTCCACGTGGACTTCGTCGACGTCGAAGTCCTCCGGACCGAAGAAGAAACCGTGCACCTCACCGTCTTCCGAGGTCCAGCTGTTATCGTGTTCCGGCAGATCGACCGTGACCGTCAGCTCGGAGCGATCGCGCAGGATCCCCACGGCCACCGGACCGGCTTCCGCGGCCCACACCATCCGCGAGACGTCGCCTGGCCCCTCGATGTCCTCGCCGTCGATGGCGACGATCACGTCGCCCGCCCGCAGGCCGGCCGTCGCCGCCGGTGATTCTTCGTTCACGGATGTGATCAGCACGCCCGTGCGGTCGCCGAGGCCGAAGTACTCGGCCAGCTGCGGACCGAGGTTCTGTATCGCGACTCCCATCCGGCCGCCACGCATCGACATGAGTGTCATGATCTGGGGCATGGCCCGGATCCTGACGTTCAGGTCCTTCATATGCTCCCGGCTCTCGTGGAGATGCTTTCGCATTTCCTCGCTTCTCTCGTGGTCCCACCCCGTGTTGAAGCTCAAGACGCGCGGTGCCCCGCTCTCGCCCAGGGTCACGTCGACCGACCGCTCCGAGCCGCTTCGATAGACCCCGACGGCGGCCGTTCGGCCCGGCGGCGTCTCGTTGAGGATCCTGCGAAGCTGCGCCTGGCTCTCGATCCGATCGCCGTTCCAGCTGAGGATCACGTCATCTTCCTGAAAGCCCGCCTCTCGCGCCGGTCCCTCGTCGGCCACGCCGGTGATCAGCACGCCGTGTTCCTCGCGAAGACCCAGCCGCGAGGCATCCTCGGCCGTCACGTCCGCGATGAACACGCCGAGGTAGCTTCCCTCGGACACACGCAGTACCCGTACCCGGCGGTCCGTCTCGTCGGTCTTCTCCTGCGCTCTCGAGGTGCTGGCGAGGGCCACGGATCCAACCAGAGCGGCGACCGCCACCACACGCAAAGCCTTCCCTCTCATCTGATCTGCACTCCTTCTCTCAGGGCATCCCCGACGCCGGATGGGCGGACCACGATTCAATGGCCTGTCCCCTGACGGGGTCTGTTCCGTCTTTCGTCCACTTGGACAAGGGAGGGCGGGCCGAGAGTTGCCCGTTAGGGAACCAGAACGCGGAGAGCGGAGGGGTGCAGGCGGAATTCCGAGGGTCCGGTGTGCCAGGTATCTCCGTCCAGGTTGATCCACATGCCCGGTGTCGATTCGAGCTGGACGGTGGTGGCCCGCTCGATCCGCACGCCGGGATGGTCCGCGTGCGTGCCGCGAAACACGCGCGGGACAAGCGTCGCCAGCCGCATCGGATCCATCGTCTTCAGGATCACGAGATCTAGAAGACCGTCGTCGGTGCGAGCATCCGGAGCCATGGGAATCTGACCACCGGCGAACCGGCTATTTGCTACGATTACCATCAGGGCGCGGGTCTCCACCGTCCTGCCATCCACGGCCAGTCTCACGGCGTACGGACGCAGATCGCGGAGCTGCCCCAGCGCCGCCAGCGGATAGGCCACCGGCCCCCACCGGCGTCGGAAGGCGGGGCTCATCCGGTCACCGATTCGGCCGCAGAAGCCGGCTACGGCGGCGTTGGTCACCACCCGCCCTATAGGCGCGCCCGTATCCATGCCGCGCGCGACGATCAGATCGAGGGCACGGCCGCGACCACGGAGGGCGACCTCCGCTGCCGCCTCGAGTTCCAACGGCAGGCCCAGGGATCTGGCCAGGTCGTTCCCCGTCCCGACCGGGATGAGGCCGAGCTCGGGCCGCCGACCGTCCGCGCCCTCGGTCCCACCGGCAGTCGTATCCCCGCGGTGAAGGCCGGTCGCTACCTCACCCACCGTGCCGTCCCCCCCGACCGCGATCACACGGGAGTATCCGGACCTGGTCGCCGAAGCGGCCAGCCCGATAGCCTGGCCACGACCCTCGCTCACGACGAAATCGGCATCCATCCGGGCGGCGAGCCGTCTGCGGATCGCGGCGGGGTCCACCCCACCTCCGGCCACAGGATTGATGATTACGAGAGTGTCCATGGCACAGTAAGTTGCGGGTCGAGCCGTCCGTTTTCCACACGGCCCGAGCGCGTGAGGGAGTATGAGCACGAAAGACGACCGGGATTTCGACAGGGCCCGCACGATTCTCGCCGATGCATCCAGAATCGCCGTGCTCACGGGCGCCGGAGTTTCCGCGGAGAGCGGCGTGCCCACGTTCCGGGGCGCCGGAGGCCTGTGGAAGGGAAAGCGGTCGATCGATATGGCGACACCGCAAGCGTTCGATCGCGACCCGGAGGCGGTATGGGACTTCTACCTGTGGAGGATCAGAGCGCTCGCCGAAGTCGAGCCCAACCCGGGCCATTACGCTCTCGCGGAACTGGAAACCCGGTGCGATCGCCTGTGGCTGATCACGCAGAACGTGGACGGACTTCATCGGAAGGCGGGCAGCGTGAACGTGATCGAACTGCACGGCACGCTGTCGACG
>JBDHFS010000206.1:0-5679 GCA_039590285.1 Gemmatimonadota bacterium | reverse complement strand
GGGTTCCCCGATGAAAGAGAGGCGGCCGGGTGGCCGCCTCTCCATGGTGTCCGTCAGCCCGCGCGAGGAGCTACTCGAGCATCGGCGCGATGATCAGGGCGAACTTGTTGCGTGCCCGATTCAGGCGCGATTTCACGGTACCCAGCGTCACGCCCGTGATCTCGGAAATCTCCTCGTAGGTCTTGCCCTCCATCTCGCGGAGCACAAACACGACCCTGTGGTGCTCCGGGAGCTCCGCCACGGCTTTCTCCACCTGTTCCCGAAGGTGCCTCTTCCGGTAGAGGTCGTCGGGGGAATAAGAGCTGTCCTCCCACTGGAGCGGCCTGTGGTCCGCCTCCCAGTGCTTCTTTATGGCCTGGAACAGGACCAGCGGGTTGCGGGAACGGTTTCGCAACTCGTTCTTGGCCAGGTTGCTGGCGATCGTATAGATCCAAGTGGAGAACTTCTTGGTCGGATCGAAACGATGCAGGTGCCGGTACACGCGCACGAACGTCTCCTGCACCAGGTCTTCGGCCCGGTCGCGATCCCCTATCGTCCGGTAGATGAAGTTCAGAAGTCGCGTATGGTAACGTTCCGCCAGCTCGTGGAACGCCAACCTCCGGCCGTCCAGATACTCCGCTACCAGAGCCGCGTCATCCAGCTCCTTCAGGTCCGCACGCAGCGTACGTTCCTCGACGTGCAGCTCGCGACCCGCAGGCTTCTCTGACTCTCTCGCGTTCAGCATTGGTTCTCCCGCGTTACCCCTGCGTCCCCGCGTGGAGGCGCTGAGCGACCGGCGCCGAAATCGGCCAGGCGCCAGGCCACCGTTCCTCCTCTCCCGACCTCTGTGGAGCGGTCCCGGCGAATTCACCCGCCGGGAAGCATCTCATCCCCGTTTATTCAGACACCCGGGAATCCCGCTTTGTTGCGCGGTCTTCATCCCGTGTGCCGGTGTCGGCGCCCCATAGGGTCGGCATCGCCGCCGTCAGAAGCACCAGACAGGCCGTCTTGGCGTCCACGATCTCGCCGTCTCTCACCATGGAGACGGCGTCCGAGAGCGACACGCGGTGGCACTCGATCACCTCGTGCGTTTCCAGCGCCTGGGTGCCCTCCTCGAGCCCTGTAGCCGCGAACAGGTGTATGCGCTCGTCGGAAAAGCCTGGCGTCGTCAGGAGGGTGGTCAACGGAACCAGTCGGGCCGCCTTCACACCCGCCTCCTCCTCGAGCTCCCGGAGCGCACAGGCCTCCGGGGACTCCCCGTCGTCCAGCTTGCCCGCCGGCGCTTCCCACAGCATTCCGTCCGCCGCGTACCTGTACTGTCGTAACAGGATCACGTCCGGGCCCGTTCCAGACTCCCCGGTCGCGTACAGCGGCAGCACCGCCACCGCGCCGCGGTGCCGAACGATCTCCAGAACGCCCACGCTTCCGTTCGGGAAGCGCACGACGTCCTCACGAACGTCCAACACGTTGCCGCGGTACACCGTACGGCTCTCCACGACGCCGGATTCCTTCGCGCCGGGAGTCGGATCCCCGCTCAAGCGGTCACCATGGAAACACGCGTTAGAATAACCGAAAACACACCGAAGCTCAAGGCGCGATCCGGACCTGTACCGGACCGAGGGCCTCGAGGGAGGGGCCCACGGCCTCGGCATCGCCCACGACGAGCGTAACGAGCTGCGATGGATCCAGTCGGCGTACGGCTTCCGCCTGCACCTCGGGGGCCGAGACGGTCTCGATCGCCTCGGCGAAACGGGGCCAGTAATCGTCGTCAAGCCCGTAAACGGCCTGTTCTACGAGACTTCCGGCCACCTGGCCCGTGGTTTCGAACTTGAGCGGCAGCGACCGAGTCAGGGCTCCGGCCGCCATGCGCATCTCATCCCTCTCCGGCGCCCTCGCTCCCATGTGCCGGATCTCGGACCACATCTCCGATACGGCATCGGCGGTCACTCCGGTCTCGACGGCGGCGCGAATGGTGAGAGGTCCGGCGGAACGGCGCAGGGTGAGCACGGAACGAGCGCCGTAAGTCCAGCCCTTGTCCTCTCGCAGGTTGAGGTTCAGGCGGGAATTGAACAGGCCCCCCAGTATCGCGTTCATGACCCGGGCCGCCGGCTCGCCGGCGTCTCCACGGGCCAGTCCGATGCCGGCGATCTGGATCACCGACTGCCTGCTTCCGGGGCGGTCCACGAGGACCACGCCGGCGGCGGCCGGGGCCTCGGGGGCAGGCGGGGGCGTGGTGGCGGGGGCCTCTCCGCCCCAGCTCCCGAACCGGTCTGCCACCATACCCTTGAAGCCTTCCGCCGGAAGGTCGCCGCACGCGACCATCGTCGCCACGGCCGGCGCGTAGCGACTGCGGTGGAATGCCATCAGGTCCTCGACCGCCAGGCTCTCCACCGTCCCCGCCCGTCCCCGCGGAAGCCTGCCGTACGGATGATCGTCATAGACCAACTCGGCGAGGAGGTCTTTGGAGACTTCCGTGGGCTCATCCCGCATTCGCCGGATGGCATCCAGGCGCTGCAGGCGGCAGCGCTCCACTTCCTCCGGTACGAACTCCGGCTCCCGCGCGACGGCGGCGAGGACGTCCAGCGCTTCGGCGAGTACATCGGAGAGCGTATGGACGTGTATGACCGCCGCGTCGTAGCTGACGCTGACCCTCAGATTGATCCCCAGCCCCTCGATCCATTCGGCCATCTCGCGGGCTCCTCGGCCCGCCGCCCCCTCGGGCAGCAGCTTCGCGACGAGCGAGGCGATCCCGGCCGTCTCCGGACCGGCGACGTCCGCGCCCGCTGGAAGCACCAGTCTGAGCGACGCTTCGGGCAGGCGGGAGCGGCGGAGCCAAACCACATCGAGGCCGTTGGGCAGGCACTCTCGGGCCGGCCGTAGCGCGACGAGCGCGGGCGCGGCTCCGGTCGTCGGGCGAGAAGAGTGATCGATCATCACCGGGAGCCTTCCCGGGAGCTCTCCGGCGCGCCGGAAGCACCGTCGGTTCCCGGAACCACGTGCAGGACCGTTCGGTTGTCGGATGTCAGCAGATCGGCGGCGAGGCGCCCGATGTCGTCCCCACCCACCGAGGCGTACCGGTCGAAGGCCGTGTTCACGTACCCGGGATCGCCTCTGAGCACCGCGGCGTGCGCCAGCAGGTCGGCACGACCCGTCACGCTCTCGAGACGGAGGAGCAGTCGTCGCCGCACCCGCCGGCAGGCTCCGGAGGCTTCCTCCTCGCGCGGCCCCTCGGCCGCCAGCTTCGTGAGCGTCTCCCACACACCGCCTTCGAGCTCTACCGCTCCGACGCCCTGTCGGGCCGTGGCCACAACCCACAGCATACCGAGCTTCTCGAGGGGCCAGACGTAAGCCTGAACATCCGCGGCGATCTGCCTCTCGTACACCAGGTCGCGGTACAACCGGGATCCTCGACCACCGGCCAGCAACGACCCCAGGACGCCCGATGTCTCGAAATCGTCATCCTGGAACGAGGGCGCATGGAACATCATGTAGACGCGGGGGACCGTCACGTCGTCCACGAGGCTCGCCCGGGCTTCCGCCCTGATCGAGCTCGGCTCGACGCGCACGCGCGCCGCCGAAGGCGCCGCCGGGATGTCACCGAAGTAGCGGCGTACCTTATCGGGCAGGGTCGCCGGATCGAAGTCTCCGCTCACCACGAGCAGAGCATTGCCGGGTCCGTACCACTGGCGGAAGAAGGTCTTCACGTCGTCCAGCGTCGCGCGGTCGAGATCCTCCATGTAGCCGATCGTCGGGTGCCTGTAGGGATGGCCCGTCGGGAAGGCGTGTCGAAGCACCGTCTCGGTCGCCAGGCCGTACGGTCGGTTCTCGTAGGACTGACGCCGCTCGTTCTTCACCACGTCACGCTGGTTGTCCAGCTTCTTCTGCGTGATCGTGGGAAGGAACCACCCCATGCGATCCGCTTCCAGCCACAGCGCCAGGTCCAGCGCGTTGGATGGAACGGTCTCGAAGTAGTTCGTCCGGTCGAACCACGTCGAGCCGTTCAGCGTCCCACCCGACTCCTGCACGAGGCGGAAGTGCTCGGTCTCGCCGACGTTGGCCGATCCCTGGAAGAGAAGGTGCTCGAAGAGGTGGGCGAATCCCGTCCGACCGGATGGCTCGTCCTTGGATCCGACGTGATACATGACGTGGACGGCAACGGCCGGACTGGATCGATCGGGCTGCATGACCACGCGCAGCCCGTTATCCAGCGCGAGCGCCTCGAATTCAAAGTCGATGTGGGACCCTGGAGTTGTCACGGTGGCCGAATGTACCGTCCGACCGCTCCACCCTCAACGGATCCACGGAGCGCAACGACCCCTCGGGGCCGCAGCGCTTCGGATTACAGCGCTCGTCCGGCGAGGCCGAAAGAAACCACGGCCGGCGTCGGGAGGTGGCGTATGGCGAGTAGTCGACCGTGGTTCTCGTCCACCGCGATCGCCATCGCGTCCACGTCCAGGCGCAGCACCGCCTGGAGCTCACCGTCCCACCCGAACACGTGGACCGTGCTGCCGTACACAGCCCGCTCGGGATGACTGGCTCGTGTCCGGCCTGAGAACAGCGCGTAGATCCTGTCCGCCGTTGGCGCGACGTCCAGGTAGCCGAATCGCAGGTCGTCCCCGGTGGCGAAGCTCGGGCCCTTCTCACCCGCCCTTACTTCGAATGTCGGCTCGAACGGGAAAGGTCCCTCGATGCGCCGCGTCGGGTGTCCGTCACTGGCGAACACCTCCAGGAAGCCGGCATGACGATTGGCGAGTACCAGCCGGCGACGCGCCGGATCCGGCTTCAGGATTCCACGGTACGCGTGCTGCACGACCTCGGGCGGGGCGTTGACGACGGAACTGGGAAGTGCACCCGATGCACCCATGTAGCTCCCCGATCCATCGAAGTGACCCAACCGTCCGTCGCCGAAGAAGCCGGCGGCGAGCAGCCGGTCGGGCTCCATCCGGACCATGTTCGTCACCTGCGCGGGCGCCTGTATCGGCAACGTCACGCGGCTCGACGAGGGCTCCGTTGCCCAGCGCTCGGGCTCTACCAGGGTGAGGCGTGACAGTGCCGCGTCGAACACCCAGAAGGCGCCGTCGTGGCCCGGCGCCGCCTCCACGGCCCGGGGCCACTCGAATTCGCCCGGACCTTCGCCGCTGCGCCCGAGAGAGGCTACGTGGCTTCCGTCAGCCCCATCGATCACGTGGATCGGGTTCTCGGCGAAGCCATCCACCAGGACCACACGATCCGCCACCACCGCGATCTGCGTGGGCATCGCCAGGAGGTCTCCGTCATACAGCGGGGCTCCGGACAATGCCACCTCGGCAATGGGGGGCGGGCCGAGATCGGCCGGGCGTCTGAAAGCGTCCGTACCCGACCCGAAAGCCACGCTCATCCAGGTGAGCAGCGCGGCGGCGCCGAGGGGCACCCTGACCAGCGGGCTCATCAGCTGTCGGCCTTCGTGTAATAGTTCCATGTCGGCCTGGAGCCGGCCGTGCACACGGAATCGATCTCCCGCGCGCAGTTGTCGGTCTTCGCTCTTGAACACGCCAGGTTCGGCTCCAACCCGCCGCTGTCCGCGAACGCCAGGGGCGTCATCAGCAGCAGCCCGAAGCAGATGGCCGTTCGAACGGTGAACTCTTTCTTCGATCTCATGTCTACCTCCGTGCGGGGGTTCCGAGGCCGGGCGTCGAGTGGCCGAGCGAAGACGGATCGAAA